>JAEXAG010000072.1 GCA_023394655.1 Pseudomonadota bacterium | reverse complement strand
TCCTCGGGGCGCTCGCCGATGCCGGCGAAGCGGATCGGGATGCCGAACTCGCGGGCCAGCGCGAACACCACGCCGCCCTTCGCGGTGCCGTCGAGCTTGGTCACCACCAGCCCGCTCACCGGTACCTTGGCGCTGAAGGCGCGCACCTGCGATATCGCGTTCTGCCCGGTTGTGCCGTCGATCACCATCAGGATTTCGTGCGGGATGCCTTCGCCGTGCTTGCCCAGCACGCGGACGATCTTGCCGAGTTCGTCCATCAGGCCCGGCTGCGTGTGCAGGCGGCCGGCGGTATCGGCGATCAGGATGTCGCTGCCGCGTGCCCGCGCCGATGCGTAGGCATCGAAGGCCACCGCGGCGGCATCCGCATCCTGCCCCTGGCCGACCACCGCCACGCCGTTGCGCTCGCCCCAGGCCTGCAGCTGCGCCACGGCGGCGGCACGGAAGGTATCGCCGGCGGCCAGCATCAGGCTGCGGTTCTCGTCGCGGAAGCGGCGCGCCAGCTTGCCGATGGTGGTGGTCTTGCCGACGCCGTTGACGCCGATGGTCACGATCACGAAGGGCTTGGTGGCGGCGGGGATCAGCAACGGTTTCGCCACCGGCTCGAGCATGGCCAGCAGTTCCGCGCGCAGGGCACCGAGCAGTGCCTGGGCATCGGCGAACTCACGGCGGTTCATGCGAGTGCGCAGGCCGTCCACCAACGTGGAGGTGGCGCTCACGCCGACATCCGCGGTGAGCAGCGCGGTCTCGATTTCGTCCAGTAGCTCCTCGTCCAGCCGCGGGTTGCGCGAGAACAGCCCGCCGAGGCTGCGCGCGAAGCCGCTGCCCTTTAGCCGTTCGCGCCAGCCGGGCTTGCCGGCGGGGGCGGCCGGCGCCGCGTTGGCGAATTCGTCGTCTTCCGGCGCCGTTTCCAGCACTTCAGGCGGCGGCAGCGGGGCGGACGGGATCGCGGGCTCGACGCTTGCCGGTGGCGCATCCGGGGTCGGCGTCGGCTCGGCCGGAGGCGGGGCTGCCGGTGTCCCGGACGGGGTTTCGTTGGTGGATCCGGTGGCGTCTGCGGGCTTCTTGCGCCAGAACCAGTTAACCATGTGGGCTGCAGTAACGGAGAATGCCGGGATGTTAGCACCGGCCCCGTCATCGCCATGACCCGACCACGACGCCCGAATCCACCCCGGAGTACGCCGCCCGCCGCACAAGCCGGCGCGGTGCGGATCATCGGTGGGCGCTGGCGCGGCACCCGGTTGCCGGTGGCGGACATGGCCGGCCTGCGCCCGACCGGCGACCGCATGCGCGAGACCCTGTTCAACTGGCTGCAAACGCTTTTGCCGGGGGCCCGGGTAATCGACCTGTTCGCCGGCAGCGGCGCATTGGGGCTGGAATCGCTCTCGCGCGGTGCGGCGGAGGCCGTGCTGGTGGAGAAGTCCGGCGCGCTGGTGGCGGGATTGCGGGAGCTGGCCGGCCGGCTTCCCGGCGGCGAGGCCGCCTGCATCGTGCAGGCCGATGCACTGGCGTGGCTCGACGCGGCGGTGAACGAAGGCCGCAGTTTCGACATCGCCTTCGTCGATCCGCCCTTCGATGGCGGGCTCTGGGATGGCGCCTTGCAGCGGCTGCTGCCGCTGATGGCCGAGAATGCCGCGATTTACATCGAAGCGCCGGCGGCGATGCCCGCACCGGTCCTTCCTCCCCAATGGCGGTTGCATCGCGAATCCGGCACGCGCGATGTCGACTGCCGGCTGTATCGCCGGGGCTGAACGCCCGCTGCTACACTGGCCGTACACTCCATTCCCGCCAGCCCAGATGCCCCGACAGCGGATCGCCATCTATCCCGGCACCTTCGACCCGATCACCTCGGGCCACGTCGATCTGGTGCATCGTGCCGCACCGCTTTTCGAGCGGTTGGTGGTGGGCGTGGCAGAGAGTTCCGGCAAGGGGCCGTCGTTCCCGCTGGGACGCCGCATCGAGTTGGCCCGCGAGGCCCTGGCCGACGTGCCCAACGTGGAAGTCCGCGGCTTCGACACGCTGCTGGCGCATTTCGTGCGTGAAGTGGGCGCGGGCGTGCTGATCCGCGGCCTGCGCGCCGTCTCCGATTTCGAATACGAATTCCAGCTGGCCAGCATGAATCGCCACCTCATCCCCGAGGTGGAAACCCTGTTCCTGACGCCGGCCGAAAAATACGGTTTCATCTCTTCCTCGCTGGTCCGCGAGATCTCCCGCTTCGGCGGCGATGTATCCTCGTTCGTGCCGCCAGCGGTGGCCGCCGCGCTGCAGGCCGAGATGCAGCGCCCATCCTGATCGCAAACCCCGGGGAATCCCATGAAAAACACCCATCGCCTGCTGTTGGCCGCCTGCCTCGCCACCCTCGTGCTGACCGCCTGCAAGAAGGAAGAAGCCAAGCCGGCCGAAACCGTCGCCGCGCCGTTGGCCGTTCCCGCCGGCGAGGACCGTGCCGTGTGGCAGGCCTACCTCGCTTCCGTGGCCGAGGCCAACATGGAGGGCGTCACCAACGCGCCGTATGCCTACTTCCTGCCGTCCTCGGTCAGCGACGATTTCGCCGGCGAATCCGAGCGCCTGCTCGAGCGCGTCCAGATGGATCTCTCGCGCGGCATCATCGGCGGCAACATGCTGATGTTCGGTTCGCCGAAGTCCTCCGCCACCCAGCTGGCCGATCTGGTCGTGGAAGGCTTCAAGGACGTCAAGCCCAACACCATGAAGGACGTCAAGGTGGTGTTCGTCGGCAACTCCGCCGACCAGGAGCGCGTCGGTGCCGCGGTCGCGCCGGGTGGCGTCACCTACGTGTTCGTCCCGACCGACAAGTAAACCGCGACGACCGTCACGCTTGCGCCCGCCACCCGGCGGGCGCATCGTTTCCGACATGGCACTCAAGATCCTCGATACCTGCATCAACTGCGACGTCTGCGAGCCGGCCTGCCCGAACGAGGCGATCACGCAGGGCGAAACCGTTTACGTGATCGACCCGGCGCTGTGCACCGAATGCGTCGGTCACCACGACGAGCCGCAGTGCGTCATCGTCTGTCCGGTCGAATGCATCGAGCCCGATCCGCTGCACGTCGAAACCGAAGCCCAGCTGCTGGCCAAGCTGTTGAAGCTGGAGAACGCCGCGTGATGCACATCCGGCAGCGCATGCGTGGAGCCTGGCTGGCGCCGGTGCTGGTCTTGCTGCTTTCGGCCGCCGCGCAGGCCCGCGAAGCCGCGCCGGTGCCGCCGCAAGGCGCGGCGATCGCCTCAGCGCACGAGCTGGCGACCGATGCCGGCTTCGAGATCCTCGCCCGCGGCGGCAATGCCTTCGATGCGGCGGTGGCCGTGTCCGCCACGCTTTCGGTGGTGGAGCCGATCAGCTCCGGCATCGGTGGCGGCGGCTTCTTCCTGCTGCACGAGGCGCGCAGTGGCCGCGATGTATTCATCGATGCCCGCGAAACCGCGCCTGCGGCCGCGACGCCGGAAGCCTATCTGGATGCCAAGGGCGAACTCGACCGCGATCGCGCCATCAACGGGCCGTGGTCGGCGGGCATCCCGGGCCTGCCCGCGGCGCTGGTGCACATGGCCGGAAAGTACGGGAAGCTGCCGCTGGCGGTTTCGCTCCAGCCCGCGATCCGCGCCGCACGCGACGGCTTCCCGATGTATGCACGGCTGGTGCGTGGCTACGCCGAACGCCGCGAGGTGATGGAGCGCTATCCCGGAACGCGCGCGGTGTTCCTGCGCGATGGCCGGCCCCTGGCCGAAGGCGAGATCCTGCGCCAGCCGGATCTGGCACGTACGCTCGAGCGTATCGCGGAATCCGGTTTCGACGGCTTCTACCGCGGCGTGACCGCGCGCCGCATCCTCGATGCGGTGAAGAAGGAAGGCGGCCACTGGACCGCCGCCGAGCTGGCCGGCTACCGCATCGTGGAGCGCGAGCCGATCCGCTTCGACTGGCGCGGCTGGCGCATCGTGACCGCGCCGCCGCCGTCGTCTGGCGGGATCGCGCTGGCGGAGATGCTGCAGATCCTCGCGCCCTGGGATCTGTCGCGGCTGGATGAAGTCGAGCGCACGCATCTGGTCGTCGAGGCCATGCGCCGCGCCTATCGCGACCGGACGTTCTACCTCGGCGATCCGGATTTCGTCGCCATCCCGCAGGCCACGCTGGTTTCGCCGCTGTATGCGGCCGGCCTGCGCAGCACCATCAACCCGCGCAAGGCCACGCCCAGCGATCTGCTTTCCGGCAGCCCGACGCCATTCGACGAGCACCCGGAAACCACGCATTTCTCCATCATCGATGCCGAAGGCAACCGCGTCGGCGGCACCCAGACGGTCAACCTGCTGTACGGCTCCGGCCTGATTCCGCCCGGCACCGGCGTGCTGCTCAACAACGAGATGGACGATTTCGCGCTGCGGCCGGGCACGCCCAATGCCTTCGGCGTGATGGGCTATTCGGCCAACGCGCCCGCGCCGGGCAAGCGCATGCTGAGTTCGATGACGCCCACCTTCATGGAATCCCCCGAGCGCGTCGCCGTGCTCGGCACGCCGGGCGGCAGCCGCATCATCACGATGGTGCTGATCGGCATCCTCGGTTTCGATGCCGGTCTTTCCGCGCAGCAGGTCGCCGAGCTGCCGCGCTTCCACCACCAGTGGATGCCGGATGCGATCGGCATCGAGAAGGGCGCGCTTTCGCCGCGGAGCGTGGCCGGCCTGCGCGCGCTCGGGCACACGGTGGTGGTGCCGGGCGAGGCCCGGGGCCAGCGATCCAGCGATGCCTGGGGCAACCTGCAGGCGGTGGAGCTCGACCGCCGCGATGGCAGCCTGCGCGCCGGCAGCGATCCACGCAATCCGGTGGGCAAGGGCGAGGTGCGGCCGGTCGGCGTGTTCGATCCGGCCGCGCGCTGATTCCGCCGGGGCTCAGGCCTTGCCCGCGTAGGGGTTCTCGCGCATCCAGTCGAGCACCTTTTCCGGCTTGCTCTCGCCGTAGGGATCGTCGTCGCTGCCATCGTCGTTGATGCCCGGCTCGACGAACATCGCCTTGATCTCGCCATCGTCGATCACCGCGGCATAGCGCCAGCTGCGCTGGCCGAAGCCGAGGTGATCCTTGTCGACCAGCATGCCCATGCGCCGGGTGAACAGGCCGGAGCCGTCCGGCAGCATCTTCACCTTGTCGATGCCGAGGTGCTTGCCCCACTGGTACATCACGAAGGCATCGTTGACCGACAGGCAATGCACGTCGTCGGCACCGGCGGCGCACAGCGCATCATGCTCGCGCTCGAACGCGGGGCACTGTTCGGTGGTGCAGGTGGGCGTGAACGCGCCGGGCAGGGCGAACAGCACGTGACGGCCCTTGCCGAACAGCTCCCCGGTGGAAACATCCTGCCAGCGGAACGGGTTGTCGCCGCCGATCGATTCATCGCGGACACGGGTTTTCAGGGTGACATCGGGCACCTTCTGGCCAATCATCGTGCTTCTCCGGGAAAGGGGAGCCCATTGGCGCACGAGCGGCCTCAAGGCGGCGTCACGGCGGCGTAGAATCGGGGTTTCGGTGTTCGGAGAAGGGCGATGAAGCTCTGGTCGATCCTCGGCAACTCGCAGATGCTCGATGGCGGCGCGATGTTCGGCAACGCACCGCGCGAAATGTGGCGCAAGTGGATCCCGGCGGATGATCTCAACCGCATCCCGCTGGCCTGCCGCGCCCTGCTGGCGACGCCGCTGAACGGCCGCACGGTGCTGTTCGAAACCGGCATCGGCAGCTTCTTCGAGCCGAAGCTGCGCGAGCGCTACGGCATCCAGGAGGATCGCCACGTCCTGCTCGATTCCCTGCGCGAGGCCGGCTTCGGCCACGAGGACATCGACGTGGTGGTGCTCTCTCATCTGCATTTCGACCATGCCGGCGGCCTGCTGGCACCGTGGGAGGAGGACGCGCCGCCGCGCCTCTTGTTCCCCAATGCCAGCTTCGTGGTCAGCCGCGGCTGCTGGGAGCGCGCGCTGTCACCGCATCCGCGCGATCGCGCCAGCTTCATTCCCGGGCTGCCGGCATTGCTGGAAGCCAGCGGTCGATTGGAAATCGTGGACGGCCTGCACAGCGAAGCGCTCGGCGATTCGGTGCGTTTCCATTACAGCCACGGCCACACCCCGGGGCTGATGCTGGCGGAGATCGTCGGGCCGACCTGCGTGGAGGGCGAGCCGCACGGCGGCGTGGCCTTCTGCGCGGATCTGATCCCGGGCCGCCCGTGGGTCCACGTGCCGATCACCATGGGTTACGACCGCAACGCGGAACTCTTGATCGACGAAAAGCGCGAATTCCTCGAAGACATGCTCGCGCGCAACGTCCATCTGTTCTTCACCCACGATCCGGAATGCGCGCTGGCGCAGGTGGTGCGCGACGAACGCGGGCGCTTCGGCACCACGCACGAAGTGGCGGAACTGCGCGCGCGTCCGCTTGCCGCCTGAAATCAGGCGCGGGTTCCGAAGATCCGGTCGCCGGCATCGCCCAGGCCGGGCAGGATGTAGCCGTTTTCGTCCAGCCGCTCGTCGATGGCGGCGGTATGGATTTCCACGTCCGGGTGCGCGGCTTCCAGTGCACGAAGCCCTTCGGGCGCACAGACCAGGAACACCCCCTTGATGCGGCGCACGCCGGCCCGCTTGAGCATGTCCACCGCGGAGATCAGCGTGCCGCCGGTGGCGAGCATCGGATCGAGCACCAGCGCGTCGCGTTCGTCCATGCGCCCGGCCATGCGCTCGAAATAGGGCAGGGCTTCCAGCGTGCGTTCGTCCCGCTGCAATCCCACCACGCTGACCTTGGCGCCCGGGATCAGCGACAGGACGCCCTGCAACATGCCCAGGCCGGCACGCAGGATCGGCACCAGGGTGATCTTGGCGCCGGCGATGCGCCGAACCTCGACCGGGCCGGCCCAGCCCTGCACGGTGACGGCTTCGGTTTCCAGGTCGGCGGTGGCCTCGTAGGCGAGCAAGGTGCCCAATTCGCCGGCGATCTCGCGGAACTCGCGGGTGGACAGCGCAGCGTTGCGCAGCAGGCCGATCTTGTGCTGCACCATCGGATGGCGGGCTTCGACGATCTTCATGGGCACATGTCGCGGGGCGGGGAAGGAAGTTTGCCGCAAGAGCACGTTTCGCGCCGGGCATCGCGCGCTTGCGATTAAGATCCCCGCATGTCGGAAAAACCGCATTCCCCCGCCTGCGAGCGCAATCGCGAACCCATCCTCGACGTGCTGCGGGTGCATTTCGCCGACGCGCGACGCGTGCTTGAAATCGGCAGCGGCACCGGCCAGCACGCCGCATGGTTCGCCCGGCATCTGCCGCACCTGCGTTGGCAGGCCAGCGATGCCGCGGACAATCTCGCCGGCATCCGCGCATGGCTGGACGAAGCGGCGCTGCCCGACACGCCGGCTCCCATCGAATTGCAGGCAGTGGCAGGCATCGGATTGCAGCCCCTGCCGGAAGCCGGCTTCGATGCGGTGTTCACCGCCAACACGCTGCACATCATGGGATGGCCGGAAGTGGAAGCCCTGTTCGAAGGCGTGGGGCGGCTGCTTCCCGCCGGCGGCCTGTTCGCGGTCTATGGCCCGTTCAATCGCGGTGGCGCGTACACCAGCAAGAGCAATCGCGAGTTCGATGCCTGGCTCAAGGCGCGCGACCCGCGCAGCGCGATCCGAGATTTCGAAGCCGTCGATGCGTTGGCCCGCCGCAACGGGATGCGTCTGATCGATGATCGCGCGATGCCGGCCAACAACCGGATGCTGGTCTGGCAAGCTGAAGGATGATGGGGAACGGGGCGGCTGCTGCGCCAGGCCCCGGACAAGGGAAACAGGGGGCCAATCGAATGGATGCAATCACGGCGGCGACACTGAAGGCGAGGCATCGCGAACTGCGCGAGGGACATCCCGAAAGCCTCAGCGTGCGGATCCATCGCGCGCTGAGCTGGCTGGAGCGAGCGGATCAAACCGGCGACGATGCCGATGCGCGCTTCGTCTTCCTCTGGATCGCCTTCAATGCGGCCTATGCGAGCGAGTTCGGTTTCGAACAGAGCGAGCGCAGCCAGGCCCGCGACTTCGTGGAACGCGTGGTCGGACTGGACCGCGAGGGGCGGCTGCATCATGTCCTGTTCGGGCAGTTCTCCGGCCCGGTGCGCACGCTGCTGGAGAATCGCTTCGTCTTCGAGCCGTTCTGGCGCGCCGTGCGCGAGCATGATTCCAGCGAACGCTGGAAGGCGCAGTTCGAGGCCGAACGCAAGCTTGCCCTGCGTGCGGTGATGGAGCGCGGCACGGCAACGCTCATGGTCACCGTGCTGGATCGCCTGTACGTGCTGCGCAACCAGATCGTCCACGGCGGTGCCACCTGGAACAGCCGGGCCAACCGCGCGCAGGTGAACGATGCCGTCGCCATCCTCGGCAGCCTGCTGCCCGAGATGATCCGCGTGATGATGGACAACCCCGATGCGGAGTTCGGCGAGATCGCCTATCCGGTGATTCCAGGGTAGGGAGACCGGGAATCCGACGGGCGCACATGAAAAAAGCCGGCTTGAAAGCCGGCTTTCTCAAAATGGCGCGTCCGGAAGGGTGAGCAGGGCCCGCTTGCGCGCCACTGGCGCGTGGGCCGGGTGAACGCCCGCCGCGCTGCGGCGGGCCGGGAATCCGACGGGCGCACATGAAAAAAGCCGGCTTGAAAGCCGGCTTTCTCAAAATGGCGCGCCCGGAAGGATTCGAACCTCCGACCCCCAAGTTCGTAGCCTGGTGCTCTATCCAGCTGAGCTACGGGCGCGCTGCGAAGAAGCGAAATTATGGAGAAGGCGGGCGGGGGCGTCAACCCCATTCAGCGGAAAATTTCTCGCATGGGTGCCGGTGGTGCCGCTTTTGCGTTTCAAAAATGGAACAAACATTGCGAAAAAATGCGTCCAATCCGTCATTTGATCCGAAATAGAATGATCGCATTGAAGCCCCGGGCATTTCACCGAGGCAGCAGGAGATAGTCATGAAGCAGGTTCTCGGCATTACCCGCGCACCCGGTCGTCATTGGGTGGGCGACGGCTTCCCGGTACACGGCATGTTCGGCTACCACGGGCAGGACGTGGCCGCGCGCAGTCCCTTCCTGTTGCTCGATTACGCGTCGCCGTTCGATTTCCCGTCGAACAGCGGATATCGCCGCGGTGTCGGGCAGCATCCGCATCGCGGTTTCGAGACGGTGACCATCGTCTATGCCGGCGAGGTGGAGCATCGCGATTCCACCGGCCGCGGCGGCGTCATCGGCCCCGGCGACGTGCAGTGGATGACGGCCGGCAGCGGCATCCTCCACGAGGAGTTCCACAGCGAGCGCTACAGCCGCGAGGGCGGTCCGTTCGAAGTGGTGCAGTTGTGGGTCAACCTGCCGGCGCGCGACAAGATGGTCGCGCCGGGCTATCAGGGCATCCTCGATGCGGACATCCCGGTGCTGCCGTTGCCGGAGGGTGCCGGGCAGGTGCGGGTGATCGCGGGCGATTACGCAGGGAAGGCGGGGCCTGCACGCACTTTCACGCCGATGAACGTGCTGGACGTGCGCCTGGCCGCCGGGAAGGCGGTGGAGTTGCCGCAGCCGGAGGGCTGGAGCACATTGTTGGTGGTGCTGGCCGGTACGGTGGAACTCAACGGCAGCGAGGTGGTGCGGGCCGCGGAAATGGCGACGCTTTCCACCGCCGGGAGCGAAGTTCGGATCGAGGCGAACGCGGATGCGAAGTTCCTGCTGCTCTCGGGCGAGCCGATCGACGAGCCGGTGGTCGGGCATGGCCCGTTCGTGATGAACACGCAGGCGCAGATCGCCGAGGCCATCCGCGATTTCAATGCCGGGAAGTTCGGCAGCATGTGAGTCGAGCGCCAGGCGGCCAATGAAAACGCCCCCGTCCGGGGGCCTTTTCGTGTCCGGCCCCATCTGCACCAGATACGCAAAACGCCCCTTGCGGGGCGTCTTGAGCATCTGGCGGAGACGGAGGGATTCGAAACCTCGATGGAGCTTTTGACCCCATACTCCCTTAGCAGGGGAGCCCCTTCGGCCTCTCGGGCACGTCTCCGGGATTTGGTGGCGGGTTGGCCGCGTGGGCGGGAAGGATACCCGTTCAGGCGTTTTCCGGCAAACCCTTTTGCGCGACATCGGCGTCTTCGCCGACATCCTGGATGCGCTTGTAGATTTCTTCGCGATGGACGGCCACGTCCTTCGGCGCGGTGATGCCGACGCGGACTTGATTGCCCTTGACGCCAAGGACAGTGACGGTGACCGAGTCACCGATCATCAGCGTTTCGCCAACACGGCGAGTGAGGATCAGCATCCTGCATGGCTCCTGCACGGAATCGCCGTGCTGAAAATGTTATGTCGTACCGATCGGACATCATAACAACCCCCGTCGAAAGGAAACAATCGCGCGGCCCGGGGTGGCCGGCAAGATTTCCGGAAACTGCGACGGATTGCCTGTTTCACTCGCGCGCCGCCACCCAGGCCGGGATGCCGGCCAGCGCGGCTTGCAGTGCAGGCCCGTCCTCGCCGCCGCCCTGGGCCATGTCGGGGCGACCGCCACCCTTGCCGTTGATCTGGCGGGCGACATCCGCAAGCAGTTCGCCGGCCTTGACGCGGCCAAGTGCGGCACCGGCGACGCCCGCAACCAGCGCGACCTTGCCGTTGCCGTCGGCGCCGGCCAGGACGATCACTGCATCGCCCAGCTGCTGCTTGAAGCGGTCCATGGCATCGCGCAGGGCCTTGGCATCGAAGCCTTCCAGCCGAACGGCGAGCACCTTGAGGCCATCGACATCCGCCGCCTGGCCGGCAAGGTCGCCGGTGGCGGCGCTGGCGGCCTTGGCCTTCATGGCTTCCAGCTCGCGCTCGAGCTTCTTCTGCCGGTCGAGCAACGCGCGCAGCTTGTCGCCGACATCGCCCACCGGGCCACCGAGCAACGCAGCCGCCTCGGCCAAGCCGCGTTCCTGCATCGAAACATGATCCAGCGCGCCCTGCCCGCTCACGGCCTCGATGCGACGCACGCCGGCGGAGACGCCGCCTTCGGAAAGAATCTTGAACAGGCCGATGTCGCCGGTGCGGCGCGCGTGGGTGCCGCCGCACAGTTCGGTCGAGGTCGGGCCGAAGCGCAGCACGCGCACTTGTTCGCCGTATTTCTCGCCGAACAGGGCGATGGCACCGAAATCCAGCGCGTCCTGCATGCCCATGTGGCGGATCTCGCCTTCGTGGTTGGCGCGGATCTCGGCGTTGACCCGGCGTTCGATCTCGGCCAGTTCCTCGGCGGTGACCGGCTGGAAGTGCGAGAAATCGAAGCGCAGGCGGTCCGGTGCCACCAGCGAGCCCTTCTGCTGCACGTGGCTGCCGAGCACGTCGCGCAGGGCGGCGTGCAGCAGGTGGGTGGCACTGTGGTTGAGCACGGTCGCGGCACGGCGCTCACCGTCGATGGCCGCGCCGAGCATGTCGCCGACATCCAGCGCGCCGAATTGCAGCTTGCCGACGTGGCCGTGGAACTGGCCGGCCAGCTTGACCGTGTTGGCGACATCGAAATGGATGTCCACGCCGTCCAGCTCGCCGGTATCACCGACCTGGCCGCCGGACTCGGCGTAGAAGGGCGTGCGATCCAGCAGCACCACGGCCTCGTCGCCGGCCTCGATGCGCTGCACCGGCTTGCCGTCCTTCAGCAGGGCGACGACCTTCAGGCCCTCGCTGCGGTCCTCGTCGTAGCCGAGGAAGGCGGTCGGCGTGAGTTGCGCGACCAGATCCGCCGGCAGCACCAGCCCGCCGCCGAACTTGCCGGCGGCGCGCGCGGTTTCCTTCTGTCGGGACATGGCGGCGTCGAAACCGGCCACGTCCACGTCCATGCCGCGCTCGCGCGCCATGTCCTGGGTCAGGTCCAGCGGAAAGCCGTAGGTGTCGTACAGGCGGAAGGCATCCTCGCCCGGAATGCTGCCGCTGGTGCGGGCGGCGACCTCGTCGAAGATGCGCATGCCGGCGTCCAGCGTCTCGGCGAAGCGCTCTTCTTCGGACTTCAACGCCCGCTCCACGGTGGCGCGCTGCTCGCGCAGGACCGGATAGGCTTCGCCCATCAGCGTGTCGAGCGTGTCCACAAGGGTGTGGAAGAAGCTTTGGCGCACGCCCAGCATCCAGCCATGACGCAGCGCGCGGCGGATGATCCGGCGCAGCACGTATCCGCGGCCTTCGTTGGAGGGCAGCACGCCATCGGCGATCAGGAAGCTGGCGGCGCGGATGTGGTCGGCGATCACCCGCAGCGATTTGTTGCCGCGGTCTTCGGTGCCGGTGAGTTCGGCGACCTTGCCGATCAGCGTCTGGAACAGGTCGATTTCGTAATTGGAATGCACGCCCTGCAGCACCGCCGCCAGGCGCTCCAGGCCCATGCCGGTGTCCACGCAGGGCGCCGGCAGCGGCGTGAGCGTGCCATCGGCGGCGCGGTCGAACTGCATGAAGACGAGGTTCCAGATTTCGATGAAGCGGTCGCCGTCCTCGTCCGGCGAACCCGGGGGGCCGCCTTGGTATTGCGCGCCATGGTCGTAGAAGATCTCGGTGCACGGCCCGCAGGGGCCGGTGTCGGCCATCTGCCAGAAGTTGTCGGAAGCGAAGGGCGCGCCCTTGTTGTCGCCGATGCGGATGATGCGGTCTTCCGGCAGGCCGATCACGTCGCGCCAGATGGCGAAGGATTCGTCATCGGTGTGGTAGACGGTCGCCAACAGGCGCCCGGCCGGCAGCTTCCAGACTTCGGTCAGCAGTTGCCAGGCCCAGACGATTGCGTCGCGCTTGAAGTAATCGCCGAACGACCAGTTGCCCAGCATCTCGAAGAAGGTGTGGTGGCGCGCGGTGTAGCCGACCGAGTCCAGATCGTTGTGCTTGCCCCCGGCACGCAGGCAGCGCTGCACGTCGGCCGCGCGCACGTAGCTGCGCTTCTCCGCGCCCAGGAACACGTCCTTGAACTGGACCATGCCGGAATTGGTGAACAGCAGGGTCGGATCGTTGCCCGGCACCAGCGGCGCGGACGGCACGATGGCGTGGCCCTTGTCGGCGAAGAAATCGAGGAAGTCGCGGCGGATGTCGGCGGTGGTTTTCATGGGGTTGGCGAGTCTGTGGCACGGTGGGCCGGACAGGGTGGAACCCGCACCCGTCATGGGGATGCGGTATCAGTACGGCAAGGTTGGGCCGGCAAGATTAACAGGCCGGGGTGATCGCACTCAAAGCCGGAGGCGGGCGGCAAGGGGAGCGAGGCATCGGCGCGGATGGCGATTCGCTGAAACCCTTGCAGCAGGTTGATATCCTCGGTTTCTCAACGGAGGGGGTTCCATGGCTCAGATGTTGCCGCGGCGCGGCGCGCACTTGCGGTTCGAAACCCGTGGCGAGCAGCGGCTCTACGACAGGCTTTCGGAAAAGCTCGAGGACGACTATCTGGTTTGGTACAACGTGGCGGTCGGTCGTCAGCGTGTGCATCCGGATTTCATCGTCCTGCATCCAGATCGCGGACTTCTGGTGTTGGAAGTCAAGGACTGGCCGCTCGATTCGATACGCGACATCAGCCCCGATTCCTTCGACGTGCTGACCCAAGCCGGGCTGAAGCGCTTCAGCAACCCTCTGCTCCAGGCGCGCGCGCATGTGCTGGAAATCGTCCGCATGCTGCAGCAGGACCCGATGCTCCAGCAGCCCGTGGGCAGCCCCCATGCGGGCAAGCTGGCGTTTCCCTGGGCCTATGGCGTGGTCTTCACCAACATCACCCGTGATGAGTTCGAGCAGGCCGATATCGAACGCGTCATCCCCGGCCATCTGGTGATCTGCAAGGACGAAATGGTGCCCTCCGTCGGTGAGGAGGATTTCCAGCAGTGCCTGTGGACGATGTTCGAACGCTCGTTCCCGTGCCGGCTCACGTTGCCGCAAATCGATCAGATCCGCGGTCATGTGTTCCCCGATCTGCGCATTTCCGGGCAGGCCGGCCAGTTCGGGCTGTTCTCCGGCGAAACCGCCATTCCGGATCTCATGAAAGTGATGGATCTCCAGCAGGAGCAGCTCGCACGCTCCCTGGGCTCGGGCCATCGCATCATTCATGGGGTGGCCGGTTCGGGGAAAACCATGATCCTGGGCTACCGCTGCCTGCAACTGGCGCAGGCATTGAACAAGCCGGTGCTCGTGCTTTGCTACAACCGCACACTTTCCGCACGACTTGGCAGCATGCTGGCCGAGCGTGATCTTTCAGCGCGCGTGCACGTGCGGACGTTCCACTCGTGGTGCAGGGAGATGCTCAAGACCTACCACCTCCCGATCGCGTCCGGTGGCAGCGACATGTACGAGAAATGGGTGGAAAGCGTCATCGAGGGCGTCGAGAAGGGCCATGTGCCGCGCGGGCAGTACGGTGCGCTGATGATCGACGAGGGACACGATTTCCAGCCGGACTGGTATCGGCTGGTCGTGCAGATGGTGGACCCCGACAGCAATTCGCTTCTGGTGCTCTACGACGATGCACAGAACATCTACGGCGGCGGCGCAAGCCGTCGCAAGTTCAGCTGGAAGAGCGTGGGCATCGATGCGGTGGGGCATACCACCATCCTGCGGCTCAACTACCGCAATACGCTGGAGGTGCTTTCCGTGGCGCGGGTGTTCGCGGACGAAATGCTGACCGAACGCAGCAGCGATGACGAAGGGGTTCCGGTGATCCAGCCCGAGAGTGCCGGCAGACGCGGCGATGTCCCGGTGTTGCTGGCGGCGCGCAGCAAGCACGATGAGCTGGCAATGCTGGTTGAAAGCCTGCGCAACGCACATGGCGACGGGCATGTTTGGTCGGACATGGCGGTGCTGTGCAGCACGCGCTGGCAGGTGGACGAGGTTGCGCGAATGCTGTCGTCGCGTGACATCCCGTTCCGCAGTGCGGTGGATGCGGCAGGCAAGGACGAACTCTTCGATGGCCGGGATGCGGTGCGGGTGATGACCATGCACAGCAGCAAGGGGCTGGAGTTCCCGGTGGTGGCGATCCCGGGGCTGGGACGAATGGGCGCGAGCGAACATCCCGACGACGTCGAGAGCGAGGTGAAGCTGCTTTATGTGGCGATGACACGCGCGACGCACCGGCTGGTGATGCTTCACCACGGCGACTCATTGATCAGTCGCCGTGTTTCGGAGGCCATCGAGAACGTCCGGCACCAGCTCGCGGCCTGACCGGGCCGGTCTCAGACTTCCAGCGTCGCCAGGTCGCCCTTGGCTTCCAGCCAGGTCTTGCGGTCGCCGGCGCGCTTCTTGGCCAGCAGCATGTCCATCAGGCCGCGGGTCAGGTCGGCATCGTCGTTGGTCAGCTGCACAAGCCGGCGGGTATCGGGGTGGATGGTGGATTCGCGCAGCTGCTGCGGGTTCATCTCGCCGAGGCCCTTGAAGCGGGTCACGTTGATCGCGCCCTTCATCTTCTCGCGCTCCACGCGTTCCAGCAGCAGGCGCTTTTCCTCTTCGTCCAGCGCGTAGAACACCTGCTTGCCCACGTCCACGCGGAACAGCGGCGGCATCGCCACAAACACGTGTCCGGCCTCCACCAGCGTCGGGAAATGCTTGAGGAACAGGGCCGAGAGCAGGGTGGCGATGTGCAGGCCATCGCTGTCGGCATCGGCCAGGATCACCACCTTGCCGTAGCGCAGGCCGGAGATGTCGTCCTTGCCGGGATCGCAGCCGATCGCCACCGCCAGGTCATGCACTTCGGTCGAGGCCAGCACGCTGCCGGAGGCCACTTCCCAAGTGTTGAGGATCTTGCCGCGCAGGGGCAGGATCGCCTGGAAATCCTTGTCGCGGGCCTGCTTGGCGCTGCCGCCGGCCGAATCGCCTTCCACCAGGAACAGTTCGGTGCGCGAGAGATCCTGGCTGATGCAGTCGGCCAGCTTGCCGGGCAGGGCCGGGCCTTGCGTGACTTTCTTGCGGACGATCTGCTTTTCGGTCTTCAGCCGCGCGCTGGCGCGTTCGATGGCCAGTTGCGCGATCTTCTCGCCCAGCTCCGGATGGCTGTTGAGCCACAGGGAAAACGCATCGTGGCTGGCGGATTCGATGAATCCGGCCGCCTGCCGGGAGCTCAGCCGCTCCTTGGTCTGGCCGGAGAACTGCGGCTCCTGCATCTTCAGGCTGAGCACGAAGGCGATCCGGTCCCAGACATCCTCCGGGGCCAGTTTCACCCCGCGCGGCAGCAGGTTGCGGAATTCGCAGAACTCGCGCAGAGCCGCGGTCAAGCCCGAACGCAGGCCGTTGACGTGGGTGCCGTGCTGGGCGGTGGGGATCAGGTTGACGTAGCTTTCCTGCACCAGCTCGCCATCGGTCACCCAGGCCACCGCCCAATCGACGATTTCGGTGTCCTTCTTCAGCTGGCCGACGAACAGCTCCGGCGGCAGCGCTTCCACCTGCGCCAGCGCGCCCTTGAGGTAATCGCGCAGGCCGTCCTCGTAGAACCATTGCTCGCGCTCGCCGCTGGCTTCGTCCAGCAGGGTCACGGTCAGGCCCGGACACAGCACGGCCTTGGCGCGCAGCAGGTGGCGGAGCGCGCGCAGCGAGAACTTCGGGCTGTCGAAATACTTCGGATCCGGCCAGAAGCGCAGCCGGGTGCCGGTGTTCTTCCTGCCCACCGAGCCGACCACCTCCAGCGGCGAGGCGCGGTGGCCATCGGCGAAGGCCATGCCGTATTCGTTGCCCTCGCGCTTGATGAAGACATCCACCCGGGTGGAAAGCGCGTTGACCACGCTGACGCCGACGCCGTGCAGGCCGCCGGAGAAGGTGTAGTTGCGGTTGCTGAACTTGCCGCCTGCATGGAGCCGCGTGAGGATCAGCTCGACGCCGGGGATGCCTTCCTCCGGGTGGATGTCCACCGGCATGCCGCGGCCATCGTCGGCCACTTCGCAGCTGCCGTCGGCGAACACGGTCACGTCGATGCGCTTGGCATGGCCGGCCAGCGCCTCGTCCACCGCGTTGTCGATGACCTCCTGCGCCAGATGGTTGGGCCGGCTGGTGTCGGTGTACATGCCGGGCCGGCGCTTGACCGGATCCAGGCCGGAGAGGACTTCGATGTCGGCGGCGTTGTAACGGGTGTTCATTCGATGTTGCGGGCTTCGGTCGCGTGGAGCGGGAAGGATAGGGGATGCGGCCCGCCGCCGCGCATCCCGGCTGGCCGGGATTCAGCCGTGCCGCGCTAGGATCGCCGCGACGAATGCCCGAGGAGGAACGTCATGAAGATTCGCAACATCGTGCTGATCACGGGTGCCGCGCTGGCCGGCCTGGCCGTCGCCGGCGCTGCCATGGCGCAGCAGCAATCGCCGCCGACCCAGCGCTCCGGCCAGCAGGCGGGCGAAGAGGCGCCGCGCCAGCAGAAATCCGAGGCCCAGCGCCGTGCCGAGGCCGAAGCCGCGCAGAAGCGCCGTGCCGAGCGTCGCGCCAACCGCAGTGGCGACGAGCGCGAGAAGGAAGAGGAGGAGCCGCTGCGCTGAACGCCGTGGCGCTTCGTTCCCGAACGGCCGAAAGGCCCCGGAAGCCCCGCCCAGCGCGGGGCTTTCGCTTGCCGGCCGCCGCGGCCCAAGCCCGGCCGGCATCCGGTAGAATGTCGCTTTCCAGCGAGACGATTGCCTCATGACAACCCCCGCTGCCACGCCCCTCATTTTCGTCACCGGGGGCGTCGTGTCCTCGCTCGGCAAGGGCATCACGGCCGCCTCCCTCGCCGCCATCCTCGAAGCGCGCGGCCTGCGCGTGACGATGATGAAGCTCGACCCGTACATCAACGTTGATCCGGGCACGATGTCGCCGTTCCAGCACGGCGAGGTCTATGTCACCGATGACGGCGCCGAAACCGATCTCGACCTCGGCCACTACGAACGCTTCGTCAACACCCGTCTGTCCGGCAAGAACTCGATCACCACCGGCAAGATCTACGATTCGGTGATCCGCAAGGAGCGCCGCGGCGATTACCTCGGCGGCACCGTGCAGGTGATTCCGCACATCACCGACGAGATCAAGCGCCGCATCGACGAGGCCACCACCGGCTTCGACGTGGCGCTGGTGGAGATCGGCGGCACCGTGGGCGACATCGAATCGCTGCCCTTCCTGGAGGCGATCCGCCAGATCCGCATCGAGCGCGGTCCCGATGCCGCCATGTTCATGCACCTGGTGCTGGTGCCGTGGATCGCCGCCGCCGGCGAGTTGAAAACCAAGCCCACCCAGCATTCGGTGAAGGAGCTGCGTTCCATCGGCATCCAGCCCGACGTGTTGATCTGCCGCGCCGAGCAGCCCCTGCCCGAAGGCGAGAAGCGCAAGATCGCGCTGTTCACCAACGTGCCGGAGCGCGCGGTCATCACCGCGATCGACCTCGACAATATCTACAAGATCCCGATGTGGCTGCACGCGCAGAAGCTCGACCAGATCGTGATCGACCAGCTGCGCCTGGCCGACAAGGCCTCCGCCAGCGCTGATCTGTCCGAGTGGCAGGCCGTTGTCGATGCCACCGAGCATCCCGTGGACGAAGTGACCATCGCCGTGGTCGGCAAGTACATCGACCACAAGGATGCCTACAAGTCCGTGGCCGAGGCACTGCGCCACGGCGGCATCCGCCAGCGCACCCGCGTGAACCTGAAGTGGGTGGAAGCGCAGGACGTGGAGCGCGATGGCGCGGCCGCCACGCTGGCCGGCGCGGATGGCGTGCTGGTGCCGGGTGGATTCGGTGATCGCGGTTTCGAGGGCAAGGTCCTCGCGGCCCGCCATGCACGCGAAACCGGCATTCCGTACTTCGGCATCTGCTACGGCATGCAGGCGGCGATCGTCGACGCGGCCCGCCACAAGGCCGGCCTGGCCGGTGCCAACAGCACCGAGAACGACAAGTCCAGCCCGCACCCGGTGATCGGCCTGATCACCGAATGGCGCACGTCCAGTGGCGAGGTGGAGCGCCGCAGCGAGCAGAGCGACCTGGGCGGCACCATGCGCCTGGGCCTGCAGCAGCAGCGGATCAAGCCCGGCACGCTGGCGCATCGGCTGTACGGGCAGGATGTCGTCGGCGAACGCCATCGGCATCGCTACGAGTTCAACAACCACTATCGCGCGCCGCTGGAAGACGTGGGCCTGGTGTTTTCCGCCAAGTCGATGGACGACACCCTGGTCGAGATGATCGAGTGGCCGGAGCACCCGTGGTTCCTGGCCTGCCAGGCGCATCCGGAATTCCTCTCAACCCCGCGCAGCGGCCATCCGCTGTTCATCGGCTTCATCCGCGCCGCGCGCGAGCGCAAGACGGGCGGCAAGCTCCTGAACGAGGCGGCGGCATGAAACTTTGCGGCTTCGACATCGGGCTAGACCAGCCGTTTTTCCTGATCGCCGGGCCGTGCGTGGTGGAGTCGATGCAGCTGCAGCTCGACACCGCCGGCGCGCTGAAGGAGATCACCGGCGAGCTCGGCATCCCCTTCATCTTCAAGTCCAGCTTCGACAAGGCGAATCGCACGTCGATCAACGCCTTCCGCGGCCCCGGCATGGAAGAAGGCCTGAAGGTGCTGGCCGAAGTGAAGCGCCAGCTCGACGTGCCGGTGCTGACCGACGTGCACGAATACACGCCGATGGATGAAGTGGCCAGCGTGGTGGACGTGCTGCAGACGCCGGCCTTCCTCGTCCGCCAGACCGATTTCATCACCCGGGTCTGTGCCGCCGGCAAGCCGGTCAACATCAAGAAGGGCCAGTTCCTCTCGCCCTGGGACATGAAGCCGGTGGTCGAGAAGGCGAAATCCACCGGCAACCACGACATCATGGTCTGCGAGCGCGGCGCCAGCTTCGGCTACAACAACCTCGTATCCGACATGCGCTCGCTCGCGGTGATGCGCGAAACCGGCTGCCCCGTGGTCTTCGACGCCACCCATTCCGTGCAGTTGCCGGGCGGGCAGGGTAGTTCCAGCGGCGGCCAGCGCGAATTCGTGCCCGTGCTCTCGCGCGCGGCGATGGCGGTCGGCATCAGCGGCATCTTCATGGAAACCCATCCCGACCCCTCGAAGGCGCTCAGCGACGGCCCCAACGCCTGGCCGCTGGGCAAGATGCGGGCGCTGCTGGAAACGCTGAAGGAGATCGACGCGATCACCAAGCGCAGCGGTTTCCTGGAGGAGGAATCCGCGACGTGAGCCCGGGGGCGGTGGAAATTCGTGCTTTCAGCAGGGACTCGCGAGCCTGTTCCCTTTCCGGGACACGCCGTGAACCCATCCATGGGGGCTCAACCGCGCCATCCATGGCGCGGATGGTCCCGGAAAGGGAACCGATTCGCGAGTCCTCCCATCACCTCGCCGCGTTTGGTGCGCTCCGCTTGCGTGCGGCGGCGGAACCGGAAGGGACGGGCGGGCAACCCATTGCCACGACAATACGCGCCATGGATGGCGCGGATTAGCCTGCATGGACGCATTCACGGCGTGTCGGGGCAATGGGTTGCCCGCCCGGCCCGGACTCGCACATCACTTCTTTCACGACGCGTGAAGCAATTGCTACGGACACCATGACCACCAACATCAAAACCATCATCGCCCGCGAAATCCTCGATTCCCGCGGCAATCCCACGCTCGAAGCGGAGGTGACGCTTGCCGACGGCAGCTTCGGCCGCGCGATGGTGCCGTCCGGCGCCTCGACCGGCACCAAGGAGGCGGTGGAACTGCGCGATGGCGACAAGACCCGCTATCTGGGCAAGGGCGTGCGGAAGGCGGTCGAAAACGTCAACACCACCATCGCCGAAGCGCTGGCCGGCATGGACGGCAGCGACCAGAAGGCGGTGGATGCGCGCCTGATCGATCTCGACGGCACCGAGAACAAGGGCCGCCTCGGCGCCAACGCGCTGCTCGGAGTCTCGATGGCGGTGGCCCACGCGGCCGCGGCCTCGCGTCGCCAGCCGCTGTGGCAGTACCTCGCCGCCGGCCGTGCGCCGGTGCTGCCGGTGCCGATGATGAACATCATCAACGGCGGCGCCCACGCCGACAACAACGTCGATCTGCAGGAATTCATGATCCTGCCGGTGGGCTTCGACCGTTTCTCCGAGGCGCTGCGCGCCGGCACCGAAGTGTTCCACGCGCTGAAATCCGTGCTGAAGGGCCGCGGCCTGTCCACCTCGGTGGGCGATGAAGGCGGCTTCGCGCCCGACCTGCGCAGCAACGCCGAGGCGCTGGACACCATCATGGAAGCCATCGGCAAGGCCGGCTACAAGGCCGGCGACGACATCCTGCTGGGTCTCGACGTGGCCTCCAGCGAGTTCCACGAAAACGGCAAATACAACCTCACCGGCGAAGGCAAGCGCCTGACGTCCGAGCAGTTCGCGGATTTCCTCGCCGGCTGGTGCGACCAGTACCCCATCGTCACCATCGAGGACGGCATGGGCGAGCACGACTGGGAAGGCTGGAAGCTGCTGACCTCGAAGATCGGCAAGCGCGTGCAGCTGGTCGGCGACGACCTGTTCGTCACCAACCCGCGCATCTTCAAGCAGGGCATCGACGAGGCCGTGGCCAACGCCATCCTCATCAAGGTCAACCAGATCGGCACCCTCAGCGAAACCCTGGAAGCCATCGCCATGGCCGATGCCGCGAATTACGCGGCGATCGTCTCGCACCGCTCCGGCGAGACCGAGGACACCACGATCTCCGACATCGCCGTGGCCACCACCGCCACCCAGATCAAGACCGGCTCGCTCTGCCGCAGCGACCGCGTGGCCAAGTACAACCAGCTGCTGCGCATCGAAGAGCAGCTGGGCGGCGATGCCCGCTACGCCGGCCGCGACGCGTTCGTCTCGATCAAGCGCTGATCCATGTCCCGGCGCGGGCTCGGTCTGGCGGTACTGGTGTTGCTGGGCCTGCTGGCCTGGCTGCAGTACCGCCTGTGGCTGGGGCCCGGCGGCAAGCGCGATGTCAAGGCGCTGGCCGCCCAGGTGGAAGCGCAGGAAAGCCGCAACACCGAAATGCGCCAGCGCAATGACGCCCTGCATGCCGAAGTGCGGGATCTCAAGGATCCCGCCTCCGGTGGCGCGGCCATCGAGGAGCGCGCGCGTGACGAATTCGGCCTGATCAAGCCGGGCGAGACCTTCTACCGCGTGGTCGATGACCGCCCCCGGCCGGCGCCGCGTCCCTTGCCGGAGCCGGAGGAAGAGTGAGCG
>JAEXAG010000056.1 GCA_023394655.1 Pseudomonadota bacterium | reverse complement strand
AGGCGCGACAATGGGCCATGGCCGTGCAGCGCAAGATCATCCACGTGGACATGGATGCGTTTTACGCATCGGTGGAGCAGCGCGACGATGCCACATTGCGCGGACGGCCGGTGGTGGTGGCCTGGTGCGGTCCGCGCTCGGTGGTCTGTGCGGCCAGTTACGAGGCGCGCGAGTTCGGCGTGCGTTCGGCCATGCCGGCCCTGCGCGCGGAGCGGCTTTGCCCGGATGCGATATTCGTACCGCCGGATTTCCCGCGGTACAAGGCCGTGTCCCGGCAGATCCGCGACATCTTCGCCCGCTACACGGAGCTCGTGGAACCGCTTTCGCTGGACGAGGCCTATCTCGACGTCACCGCGCCCAAGCGCGACCTCGGCAGCGCCACCGCGATCGCCCGGGAGATCCGCGAAAGCATTCGCGCGGAAACCCTGCTGACGGCTTCCGCCGGTATCGCGCCGAACAAGTTCCTCGCCAAGATCGCCAGCGACTGGAACAAGCCCGACGGTCAGTTCGTGCTGAAGCCGCATCAGGTCGATGCCTTCCTCGCGACCTTGCCGGTGGGCCGGCTGCCGGGCGTCGGTCGCGTGACCGAGGCGAAGCTCCAGACGATGGGTCTCCATACCTGCGCCGACATCCGAACGGTGGAAGCGGAAGAACTCGAACGGAGCTTCGGTCGCTGGGGCCGGCGGCTGCACGCGCTGGCGCACGGACACGACGAGCGACCGGTGCAAGCGGAGCGCGCGACGCTCCAGGTTTCGAGCGAGGACACCTTCCCCGAGGACTTGCCGCTGGATGCGCTGTCTCCGCATCTCGAGCGTTTGGCCGCAAAGACGTGGGCAGGCTACCAACGCGAACTGTCACGCCACCCGGAACGCCGGGCGCGGACCATCGTGCTCAAGCTCAAGACCGCGGATTTCCGCACCCTGACCCGAAGCCGGACACTGCCGGAGCCGATCGCGTCGGAAGCCCGGTTGGCGGCCATCGCCTGCCAGTTGCGCGCACGCGTCGACTTGCCGGAAAACCAGCGTTACCGCCTCGCTGGCGTGCGCATCGCCGGTTTCATCGAGACGGAAACCGACGAGGTGCAGCCCTCGCTGGAGTTCGGGGACGACGCCTGATCAGCTTCTCGGATCCGGATCCGGGTCCGCGACCGCGGCCGGCGCCGGCTCGCCCGCATCCGCCTGCAGTTCCGCAGCGCTGATCCGCCGCACGAAGCAGGCCTCGCCCTTGCCGTGCGCCCACTCGAGGGTGGCCGGCCAGGCGCGACCGCCCCGCCTGCGCTCGCCGGTGTCGGTGGCGAAATCGGCGCAGAGCTCGAACTGGCGCCGCCCGGAGGCACGGTAGGCATACGGCTTGCCCGTCACCGGATCC
The DNA here is from genome assembly GCA_023394655.1 of Pseudomonadota bacterium. Taxonomy (GTDB): domain Bacteria; phylum Pseudomonadota; class Gammaproteobacteria; order Xanthomonadales; family Xanthomonadaceae; genus Solilutibacter. The sequence goes on along the minus strand of JAEXAG010000056.1, from coordinate 4,847 downwards.
GCCAGCGACAGCGCCACGCCCGGTTTGGCGGCCAGTTCCGCCAGATCCGCCGGCAGCCGCCCGGTCTCCATGGCATGGTTGCGGACCGCCGCTTCGATCTGCTGCAGGTCGCCGATGCGGCGCTCGTCCAGGCGCTGCAGGCGCTGTTCGGACGGGCTGCCCATCAGCATGAAACCGCCGGCAAGCGCGGCCAACGCAAGTACGCCGGCGGCGATCAGCAGGCGCTTGCCCCAGGCACGCCATGCACGGCTCTCGCTTTCCTCGCGGCGGAGATCCCAGAGGTAGTAGCCGAACACGCTGCCGGCGATGAGCGCCACCACCAGCACCTTGGCGACGAAGCGCAAGCTCAACTCGCCGCCGAGCACGTTGTAGACCAGCACGGTGAGGTCGCCGATGATCGCGGTGGCGCTGACGAACAGGGTCAGGTAGGTCAGCCAGCGCCGCACCGGCGAAAAACGCTTGATCGGCGCGCGCTCGGTCTCGCGGGCAAGCAGCCGCGCCATCCACGCGAACAGCGGGAAGGTGATGATCAGCGAGGCCGTGGAGAAGCGCGTCGAGCCGAAGAAATCGTAGCGGTAGCGCGGATCGGCCGGGTCCGGCAGGGCGGCGTTGATCAGGTCGAACAACAGGCTGCCCAGGTGCCAGCACAGGAAATAGAGCAGCGAGAACAGCACCAGGTAGAGGAAGGCATCACGCGACGAGAGCGAAGCGCGCGGCTTCGGCACGGGCACAGGGAAATCGATCTCCGCGTAATCCTCGAGTGCGCCGGCCAGCTGCTCCGGTGTCCAGCCGGCGGCGAGAAGCACTTGGCGGATCGCGGCCCGCGATTGTCCGGCGAGCATGGCATCGCGGATGAAGCGATCGAGTTCTGCGTTGCTGCTGGCCATCATCGGCTCCGGGGCGAAAGTCCCGAGCACTCTAACACCGGCATCGCGAACAAAAAGAAAGCGGGCCACCGGGGCCCGCTTCCATGCCGCTTCAGGTGCTTCGTCGCGTTTATTCGGCGGCGACGCCCTCGCCTTCTTCCACGGCCTTCATCGACAGGCGGATGCGGCCCTGCTTGTCCACTTCCAGCACCTTGACCTTGACCACGTCGCCTTCCTTGAGCTTGTCGGAGACCTTCTCGACGCGCTCGTTGGAAATCTGCGAGACGTGCACCAGGCCGTCCTTGCCCGGCAGGATGGTGACGAACGCACCGAAGTCCATGATCTTGGCGACCTTGCCTTCGTAGATGCGGCCCGGCTCCACGTCCGAGGTGATCTGCTCGATGCGTGCCTTGGCGGCCATCGCGGCGGCGTTGTTGACCGAGGCGATGGTGATGGTGCCGTCGTCCTGGATGTCGATCTGGGTGCCGGTTTCCTTGGTGATGCCCTGGATGGTGGCACCGCCCTTGCCGATCACTTCGCGGATCTTGTCCGGGTGGATCTTGATGGTGAGCAGGCGCGGGGCGTACTCGGAAAGCTCCTCGCGGGCGCTGGTCAGCGCCTTGGCCATTTCGCCGAGGATGTGCAGACGGCCTTCCTTCGCCTGGTGCAGGGCGACCTTCATGATCTCTTCGGTGATGCCTTCGATCTTGATGTCCATCTGCAGGGCGGTGATGCCGTTTTCCGAACCGGCCACCTTGAAGTCCATGTCGCCGAGGTGGTCTTCGTCACCGAGGATGTCGGACAGCACGACGAAGTCGTCGCCTTCCTTCACCAGGCCCATGGCGATGCCCGCGACCGGTGCCTTCACCGGCACGCCGGCATCCATCAGCGCCAGCGAGCTGCCGCAGACCGAAGCCATCGACGAGGAACCGTTGGACTCGGTGATCTCGGAGACCACGCGCACGGTGTAGGGGAATTCCTCGATGCTCGGCATCATCGCCAGCACGCCGCGCTTGGCGAGGCGGCCGTGGCCGATCTCCCGGCGCTTGGGCGCGCCGAAGCGGCCGGTCTCGCCCACCGAGTACGGCGGGAAGTTGTAATGGAACAGGAAGTTTTCCTTCCACTCGCCGGCCACGTCATCGATGATCTGGCCGTCGCGGGCGGTACCCAGCGTGGTCACCACCAGCGCCTGGGTCTCGCCGCGGGTGAACAGCGCGGATCCGTGCACGCGCGGCAGCACGCCCACGCGGCAGCTGATCGGGCGGACGTCGGTCAGGCCACGGCCGTCGATGCGCTTCTTCGTGGAGAGCACGGACTGGCGCATGGTCTTGTATTCCTGCTCGCCGAACTCCTTGCCCAGGTCACCCGCGCTCCAGCCCTCGGCTTCCGCCTTCGGGTTCAGGACTTCCATGATTTCCTTGCGCAGGGTGCCGATGGTATTGCGGCGATCGGCCTTCTCGATGATCTGGTAGGCGGCCTTGAGGCGGTCGCCGATGGCACCGACGACTTCGCCGATCAGCGACTCGTTCTTGCTCGGGGCCTGCCAATCGGACGGCGCGACGCCGGCTTCGGCCACCATCTCGTTGATGGCGTTGATCGCGGCCTGCAGCTCGCGGTGGCCGGCCATCACCGCGCCCAGCATCACTTCTTCCGAGAGCTCCTCGGCTTCGGATTCGACCATAAGCACGGCGTCGCGGGTACCGGCGACCACCAGCTCCAGCTGGGAATCCTTCATGGCCTCGACACCGGCGTTGAGCAGGTACTGGCCATCCTTGTAGCCGACCTTGGCAGCCGCGATCGGGCCCTGGAACGGCGAGCCGCACAGCGCCAGCGCGGCGGAGGCGCCGATCATGGCCAGCACGTCGCCCTCCACTTCCGGGTTCAGCGAAACCAGCTGCGCGATGATCTGCACTTCGTTGCGGTATTCATCGGGGAACAGCGGGCGGATCGGACGGTCGATCAGGCGGCTGATCAGGGTTTCCTTCTCGGTCGGACGGCCTTCGCGCTTGAAGAAGCCACCCGGGATGCGGCCACCGGCGTAGAACTTTTCCTGGTAATCGACGGTCAGCGGAAAGAAGTCCTGACCTTCACGGGCGGACTTGGCCGCGACGGCGGTGGCGAGCACCACGGTGCCATCGCACGACACCATGACGGCGCCACCTGCCTGGCGGGCGATTTCGCCGGTTTCAAGGGTGACGGTCTTGCCGCCGTACTGGAAGGTTTTGGTGATTTTGGCCACGTCGGTTCCTGGTTTTTCCTGCGAATGGACCGGCGGGCCCCTGCCCGCGCGGTGCGTGTGTTGCGATGTCTGGAGCGGTAAAGCGGATGTCGCACAAACGAAACCGCGGCGCTTTCTGGCGCCGCGGTCGGGTTGGGTCTCAGCGACGCAGACCCAGCTTCTGGATCAGGGCCTTGTAGCGCTCGGCATCCTTGCGGTGCAGGTAGTCGAGCAGGCTGCGGCGGCGGTTGACCAGCTTCAGCAGGCCGCGGCGGCTGTGGTGGTCCTGCTTGTGCACCTTGAAGTGCTCGGTGAGCTGGACGATGCGGGCGGTCAGCAGCGCGACCTGCACTTCCGGCGAACCGGTGTCGTTGCTGCCACGCTTGTTGTCTTCGATGATCTTGGCGGTGTCGATGGACATGATGTCTCTCTGGGTAGATGCGGAACCTGCAGGAACGCCCATCCGCCGAAGCTCGAGGCGCACCGCGGATTCGCCGCGAACGAGTGGGAAATATTCGCCGAAAAACGGCGCGCGAATTGTATCCCCTGCCCGTTGCCGGGGCAAGGCGCGGAAATTACCGCTGGCCCTGCATCGCCCGCTGGACCGCCAGCACGCTCGCCAGCACCACCAGCAGCCCCGCCATCGACCAGCCGCGCATGGATTCGCCGAGCCACGTCCAGCCGATGATCACCGCGGTCACGGGGCTCAACAAACCCAGCGACGTGACCGCGACCGGCGACAGCCGTGCCAGCCCGCGGAACCAGAGTCCGTAGGACACCACGGCTCCGAACAGGCATAGATAGGCATGGCCGGCCAGTTGCGAGGGCGTCAGGCGCCCAGGCAGGCCCTCGACGGCAAGCGTGGCCGGCAGGAGCAGCACGCCGCCCAGCAGCAGCTGCCAGCCGGTCAGCGCGGCCACCGGCATCGGCAGGTCCCAGCGCCGGGTCAGCCAGGTGCCGATCGCCATGCCGAATGCGCCGGCCAGCGCTGCGGCCACGCCGACGACATCCCAGCGCATGCCGGGGGCCATCAGAAGCATCGCCATGCCAGCCACGCCCGCGATCGCCGCGATGACCGCGAGCACCCGCGGCCGGCGGCGATCGAAGGCCCATGCCAGCGCCATCACCACCAGTGGCTGGATCGCCCCGAGCACGGCGGCGAGGCCGCCCGGGAGCCGGTAGGCGGCGACGAACAGCAGGGCCTGGAACAGGGCGATGTTGAGCGCCGCGAGGATCAGCAGCCGCCATGCCGCCTGCCGATCCGGGCGATGCCAGGCCCAGGCGAGCAGCAGGATGCCCGCCGGCAGCACGCGCAGCAGGGCGGCGCTCAGCGGCCGGCCAGGCGGCAGCCATTCGGTGGTGACGATGTAGGTCGTGCCCCAGATCACCGGGGCCAGCGAAGTGAGCAGGATGTCCGCCCAGCCTCCGGCGGCCCGCGCATCGGTGTTCAAGGCCGGCGGCCTGCGGCCCACGAGAACAGCCGCCGTCCTCTCAAGTCGCCATTGGCATCCACCTCGGCGATGCCCAAGGCGCGTCCCTGTGAATCGCAGGCAACGACTTCGCCCGCCTGCCGGAACGGTCCGGGCAGTTTCTGACCCTGCCCGAACTTCAGGGCCTGCGCATCGCTCAGCCTCAGTTCGGGCCAGGCCACCATGCCGGACTCGATCGGCAGCAGGCAGGCATCGAGATGGTGTTCGCCCCGCTCGGCCATCGCCATCAGTGCTTCCATCGTCCACATCCGCGGGTCGCGGAAGGGATCGACC
>JAEXAG010000050.1 GCA_023394655.1 Pseudomonadota bacterium | reverse complement strand
GGGCCTCGCCGGCTGCTGCGCCCGCTGATGATGGTGACGCTGCCGCTGGTGGCGGTGATCGCGCTGTGCTCGCTGTGGCTGGGCCCGTGGGCCGATCGCACCTCGCGCGCGATGGTGCAGGAAGCCAGCCGCAACATGCTGCTTTCCGGGCTGGAAGCCGGCCGCTTCACCGAGCTGCCGGGCGGCGGCGGCGTCATCTACGTCGGCGAAATGGATGGCGGCGCGAACGCCTTCAAGCGGATCTTCATCTATCGCCAGAAAGACGACCGGCTGGACGTGACCACCGCGGCGGAAGGCCGGCTCACGCTGGACGGCGCGCGTGATCGCTACCTCACGCTCGGCAACGGCTTCGAGGTGGAAGGCCCGATGGCAGGCGATGCACTCGATTACCGCCTGCTGCGCTTCGCCGGCAACGATGTCCGCATGCCCGACCGCGAACGCGAGGGCGGCGTCGACGATCCGCGCCGCAAGCGCACGAGCGAACTGCTTGGCGACGCCTCGCCCGAGGCCCGCGCGCAACTGCATTGGCGCATCGCCCCGCCGCTGGTGGCGCTGGCGCTGGCGCTGCTCGCGGTGCCGCTCTCGCGCAGCCCGCCGCGCCAGGCCCGTTACGGGCGCATGGTGCTCGGCTTCCTCGGCTACCTGGTGAGCATCCAGCTGATGCTGCTCGGCACCGACCTCATCGCCAAGGGCAAGCTGCCGGCGGCGCTCGGCCTGTGGTGGCTGGTGATCCCGGCGCTGGCGCTGGGCATCTGGACCTACGCGCGCGATGGCCGCCTGCCACGCCCGGGACGGGCGACATGAAGCGCTTCCCGATGATCCACGACCGCTACGTCGGCCGCAGCGTGCTGCTGTTCGTGTGCGCGGTCTGGTTCGTGCTGGTGGCGCTGGACTTCATGCTCGGCGGCGGCGGCCTGATGGCCCAGCTCGACGACATCGGCAAGGGCCACTACGGCTTCACCGATGCCTTCCTGTATTCCAGCTACACCCTGCCGCGACGCGCCTACACGCTGTTTCCCACCGCCGCGGTGATCGGCGCCCTGCTCGGCCTCGGCCAGCTCGCGGCCAGCTCGGAACTCACCGCGATGCGCGCGCTGGGGCTTTCGCGCAAGCGGCTAAGTGCCTCGGTGGCGCTGACGATCGCGCTGCTGACCGGGCTGATGGTGCTTTCCGGGGAAACCTTGGGCCCGTGGGCCGAACGCAAGGCCAACGCACTGAAGGCTTCCGCGACCTCGCCGGACATGATCGTCGCCAAGTATTCCGGGCTGTGGGCGCGCGAGGGCGATGTCTTCCTCAACGCCGAATCCGGCCAGGAGCGCAGCGATGGCGACGACCAGTGGCTGGAGCTGAAGGACCTGCGCCTCTACCAGTTCGACGATGACGGCAAGCTGCGCTCCATCGCCCATGCCGCGGTGGCCGAGCACCGCCCCGGCGGCTGGCTGCTGAAGAACGTGGCGCGCACCCATTTCGGCGAACGTTCGGTGACCCGCGAGACGCTGCCCGAGGAGCGCTGGGAATCGCAGCTGGATGCCGCCGCGCTCTCGGCTTCGGTGGCGCGCCCGCGCTTCCTCGATTCCGCCACCCTGCGCAGCAGCATTGAATACCGCAAGCGCAACCAGCTCGATTCCAGCGAGTTCGAGGCCTTCTACTGGGGCCGCTGGTTCTATCCGCTGAACGTGCTGGCGCTGTGCCTGGCAGCGATCCCCTTCGCCTTCGGCACCTTGCGAAGTGGAGGACTCGGCAAGCGGCTGTTCCTGGGCGTGGTGTTCGCGCTCGGTTTCTGGCTGCTGCAGGAAATGTCGGCCCGGCTGGCCGGCGCCTACCGCTTCGATTACCGGGTGGCCTATACCCTGCCCTCGGTGCTGATGCTGGCGATTTCCTGGCTGCTGTTCCGCCGCCGCAGCGGCTGACGCGCCCGCAAGGTGCGAATGGAACAGCGCGTTTGATCGCGGTCGGGAAACCGTCATCGCCGGTCGCCGATAATGGACTTTTCCATTCGGATCCGTATCCATGACCGATTCCCGCATCCACGATCCCCGCCTCGCCGCCAAACGCATGTCCGCGCAGGAGGCCGCCGCGCTGATCCGGCCCGGGGACACGGTGGCGATGAGCGGCTTCACCGGCTCGGGCTATCCCAAGGCGGTGCCGGTGGCACTGGCCGAACGGATCGAGGCCGCGCGTGCCGCCGGCGAGGATTTCCGCATCAAGGTGATGACCGGCGCCTCCACCGCCCCCGAACTGGACGGCGCACTGGCCAAGGTCGACGGCGTCGCGCTGCGGCTGCCCTTCCAGGCCGACCCGGTGGCCCGCCAGAAAATCAACGACGGGCAGATGGAATACATCGACATGCACCTCAGCCACGTCGCGCAACAGACGTGGTTCGGCATCTACGGCGAACTGGACGTGGCGATCGTCGAGGCCACCGCCATCCTCGAGGATGGCCGGCTGGTGCCCTCCACCTCGCTCGGCAACAACAAGACCTGGCTGGACCTGGCGAAGAAGGTGATCGTCGAGGTCAACCGCTGGCAGCCGGAAGCCATCGCCGGCATGCACGACGTGTACTACGGCACCCGCCTGCCGCCCGACCGCCAGCCGATCCCGATGACCCGCGCCGACGAACGCTTCGGCGAACCCTGTCTGCGCGTGGATCCCGAGCGCATCATCGCCGTGGTCGAGACCGACAGCCCCGACCGCAACAGCCCGTTCACCCCGGCCGACGAAACCAGCGAGCGCATCGCCGCCCATCTCATCGCCTTCCTGAAGGAAGAGGTGAAGCTGGGCCACTTGCCGCCGAAGCTGCTGCCGCTGCAATCGGGCGTCGGCAACATCCCGAACGCGGTGCTCGCCGGCCTCGCCGAAAGCGGTTTCACCGGCCTCACCGCGTTCACCGAGGTGATCCAGGACGGCATGCTCGCCCTGCTCAAGAGCGGCGTGCTGGAAAGCGCCTCCTGCACCGGCTTCGCGCTGAGCCCGGAGGCCAACGAGGAGTTCAAGCGGCACATCGACTTCTACCGCCCGCGCATCATCATGCGCACGCAGGAGATGTCCAACCATCCGGAGCTGGTGCGCCGGCTGGGCTGCATCGGCATGAACGGGATGATCGAGGCCGACATCTACGGCAACGTCAACTCCACCCACGTCATGGGTTCGCGGGTGATGAACGGCATCGGCGGCAGCGGCGATTTCGCCCGCAACGGCTTCATGTCCGTGTTCCTCAGCCCGAGCACCGCCAAGGGCGGCACGATCTCGTCGCTGGTGCCGATGGTCAGCCACGTCGACCACACCGAGCACGATGTCTCGGTGATCGTCACCGAACAGGGCCTGGCCGACCTGCGCGGGCTTTCGCCGAAGCAGCGTGCGCGCAAGATCATCGAACACTGCGCGCATCCCGATTATCGCGACCTGCTGCGGGACTACTTCGACCGTGCCGTGCGCGACAGCTACGGCAAGCACACCCCGCACCTGCTCACCGAATCGCTGCCCTGGCACCAACGCTGGCTGGAAACCGGCGACATGCGTCCGGCCTGAACGCCCGCCGCCCTTCCGGCAGACGCCCGACGCGCGCTGCCGGATCGCGGACACGGCAGGCCGGCATCGAACGACCCGGCTTCAATCGTATTGGCGCGGTGCCCAGGGCGTGTCCGGCGATTTGCCGCGACGCCGCGCGATGCCGGCATTGCGCCCCGCCAGCAACTTGAGCTGCCACCACTTCTCCCGCCACAGGCTGCGCGGCTCGGAATCCGCGTGCATCGCATCGAAAAGGCGCTTGCAGGCCAGTACCGCATCCGGCGAGCGCGCCGAAAACGCCGCCGCCCAATCCAGCGCCGCCGCCAGCGGATCTTCAGCCAGATGCGTCACCAACCCGATCCGCTGCGCCTCGGCGCCATCGAAGATGCGCGCGCTCCACGCCAGCTCCTTGGCGACATCGGGCCGGACTGACCTGCCCCGGGATTTTCGGACCACCTGAAACTTGAGAGGATGGCTTCCTTGCACGAGAGGAAGTCATGAGGAAGAGTCGATTCAGCGAGGCGCAGATGGTGTCGATCCTGCGCGAGGCCGAGCGCAGCTCGGTGACCGAAGCGTCGAAGGCGCACGGCATCAGCGAGCAGACGCTGTACACGTGGCGCAAGCGCTTTGGCGCGATGCAGGCCGACGAAGTGCGTCGGCTGCGACAGCTGGAGCAGGAGAACGCGCGGCTGAAGAAGCTGGTGGTCGAGCGTGATCTCGAGATCGAGGTGATGAAGGAGATCGCCGCAAAAAAATGGTAAGCGCACCCGCCCGCCGTCTGCAGGTGGCCTATGCGCGTGGGCGCGGGCTGTCGGCCAGGCGGGCGTGTGCGCTACTGCGCGTGGCGCGCTCCTCGCTGGACTACGTGCCGCGACAACCGGCCAAGGACGCGCCGGTGGCCGAGGCGATGCGGGCATTGGCCGCCCAGTACCCGCGCTACGGCTACCGTCGCATCCAGGTGTTTCTGGAACGGCAAGGGCACCGGCTGGGTGCGGGACGCACGCTGCGCCTGTGGCAGGCAGGACGCCTGCAGGTGCCGCGCAAGCGGCCCCGTCGTCGTGTGGGCTCGCCACGGCCTCGACCGGCTGCACCCACCGGGCCCTGCCAAGTGTGGGCTTACGACTTCGTATTCGATGCCTGCGCCAATGGCCAGCAGCTCAAGTGCCTGACGGTCGTCGACGAGTACACCCGGCAGTGTTTGGCCATCGACGTGGCCGGTTCCATCCGCTCCGGACGCGTCATCGAGGTGCTGTCGCGGCTGATGACGCAGCACGGGGTTCCGCGCATCCTGCGCTCGGACAACGGCCCGGAGTTCGTGTCGACCGCCCTGTTGCGCTGGGCCGCCCGCGAACGCTTGGACCTCGCCCTGATCGAACCAGGCAAGCCTTGGCAGAACGGCACCGCAGAGAGCTTCAACGGGAAGCTTCGAGACGAGTGCCTGTCGATGGAGTGGTTCCGCAGCCGTGCCGAAGCGCGGGTCGTCATCGAGCAATGGCGCGAGCACTACAATCACGTCAGGCCGCACTCCAGCCTGCGCTACCAAACCCCGGAAGCGTTCCGGAAGCAGTGCCACTCAGGCACACCCACCGAAGCCGTTCTCCAATAACTGGTGGTCCGAAGAAATCGAGCAGGTCAGGACCAACCCCCGCAAGGTCACGCTGATGCCCATGTCCGGCAGCATCCCCCAGCGCGACTCCATCACCGACCACTGGCTGTCGGCCCGCGCGAAACGCACATCCGCCGCCAACGCCAACTGCAGCCCGCCCCCCAGGCAATGCCCGTGGACCGCCGCGACCACCGGCACCGGCAAATCCCGCCACGCCAGGCACATGCGCTGAAACAGGCTCTGCCGAGGCTTCAGCAACTCCTTGAACACGAAGAAACGATTGCCCGCATTGCCCAACTCGGCCACATCAAGCCCCGCACAGAACGATGCGCCGTTGCCGGCCAGCACCACCGCACGCAAGCCGCGATCCCGCCGCAGCCGACGCGCAACGGCAACCAGCTCGCGCATCATCGTGAAGCTCAACGCATTGCGCTTGTCCGGCCGATCCAGCCGCACGATGGCCACCCCATCGCGTTTTTCGATCTGCAAGGTTTCTGCCATGCGCACCTCCGTACTGAGGGGGATTGTGGCATGGGGGATTGGGTTACTTCAGAACAGGTATCCGGCGTCATGAATAGGCTGAGCTGGGTCACCACTACAGCATCTGCTGCTCTAATCGACTCTTACGCTCTGCCCAATCCGGCATGACCCTGCCCAGCAACCGACGCCATTCCACACCGTGATCCGGATGCCGTACATGGGCCATTTCGTGGGCGATGACGTAATCCACCAAGGAAGGCGCCGCACGCACCAGGTCGCGATTGAGCACCAGACGACCTGACTTGGTCATGCTGCCCCAGCGCATCGAGAGCGGTCGTACCTGCAAGCCATTAGCGACAACTCGATGTCGCCGCCACAGCGCACTTTGTGCAACGTAGCGATCATGCAGATAAATCCGTGCCTCACGGGCATACCACGCATCGACCAGCGCCTTGACCGCATCGCGTGATGTCCACTGTGGCGTACTGACCAGCAATCTGCCCGCAGCGACACCTACCTCGTCCACCGGGGAGGCCTGCACCTTCAGCCGCAGCTGTCGACCGTGCAACAGATGCGTTTCTCCCGACACATACTGGCGGATGGGCGTCCGGGGCCGCAGCCGCTCGAAATCGTCGCGCTGACGGATGATCCACGCACCACGACGCGCTACGCGTGCCAGCACCTCGGTCTCATCTGCGGCTTCCGGCGCGGTGACATCGACCCGTCCGCAAGGCGAGACCTCGATGGTCAAGCGCGATACCGGGGCGCGCCGAAGGGTGAACGGGATGACGCTTTCGCCCCACCTGGCCCGAAGCTCAGCCACCATCGCCGCTGTCCGGCATGCGTACGCGCGCGGTGGCAAGCGCCTCGTCGATGATGCGATCCAGAAACTCCGGCGTAAATCCGGCAGGCGCCCCCAATTCGTCGAAGTAGAACGCGTCGATGTCCGCACGGATACGGTTCTCCACTGCGGCATCGCCTTCCTGCCAACCCACGATGCGATGCCGCTGCACCGACGCGGCGATGCAGGCGGCCAACCTCGCGGCGATGTCGCCTGCGTCCGGAAGCGCCGCGCCCGTCAGTTCGCGTTCGGCCAGGCCCCAGAACGCAACGGCATGGCCATCGTCTCGGATGACGGCGGGAATGCTCGCGTCCACACTGCGCCGGTTCACGCCGTCTCGCAGCTTGCGCACTTCCTGCAGGTAGGCTTTCTCGTCGAAGCGGTGCTGACGAAATGCTTCGATGACGTTCTGGATCAGCCGTGAGAAGTTCTCGTAATAGACTGGGTCTTCTTCCCACCTCTCGTCGATCCTGCGTTTCATCTGGCTTGCCATTTCGTCGGCCACCGATGCATCGGACCTGTCCTGCTGCTGGCGCGCGACCTCCAGCGCCTTGTCATCAAACACCGGAAGAGGTTCGATGATCGTCGTCACCTCATGGGAAGTCACGTGCTGGTCCAGGAGGCGCTGCACCCGCTTGCGGTACTCCGTCCAATCCACCTTCTCGGCATAACGCGCCTGCACGTGCGCACGCAAGCCCTCGAAGCGTCGCGCGTCTGCACGCCATCGCTCCAGGCGCTCAGGTGGCGTGGCCTCCAAGAAATCACGAGACGCTTGCGCCACTTCAAGCGCTCTGCGAAAGGACGTCAATCGCTTGTAGAACTCGGCTCGCAGCGCTTCATCGGCGAGATGTCGGCCATAGGCCTCCTCGTCGTAACGGTTTCCGATTCCACCGAACATTGCCAGCATATCCGCGTGAAGCGAGGGAAGCTCCCCTGCCTTTTGCTTCATTTCCTGCACGGCATCGGCAAGGTCGGCTGGCTCGAAGCCAGCCAGCGCCGCGTTGCTGGTCAGCGCATCACCCAGGTCACGCAACACGCCGCAGTAGTCGATGATGTAGCCCACCGGTTTGTCCGCGCCCCCTTCTTCATCGAACACGCGGTTCACTCGGGCGATGGCCTGCAGCAGCGTGTGCTCCTTCAGCGGCCGGGCAAGATACAACACCGTATTGCGTGGCGCGTCGAACCCTGTCAGCAGCTTGCTGACCACGATGAGCAATTCCGGGCCTTCCGGGCCCTTGAAAGCTTCGATGATCTGGCGGTTGTAGGCGGTTTCGTCGCCGTACCGCTGCATCATCTTCTTCCAGAAATCCTTGACCTCGTTGTCGCTGGACTCATCGATGGCGGTCTCGTCCTCGCGCATGTCGGGACCGGAGATCACCACCTCGCACTTCACATCTCCGATCTCGTCGAAGATCCGCTTCATCAGCACAGCATCGCGCTTGCTGGGCACCACGACCTGACCTTTCAGCCCACTGCCGTGAAAGTTCTGGCGGTAATGCTGGCCGATATCGAAGGCCACGCAGCGCAACCAGTCGCTTACCCCCAGCAAGACAGTCGGACGACTCATGCGCTTCTTCAGGTCGCGGCGTTGCGCATCGCTCAGTTCGCGTGTGCTTCGTTCGAACCACGCATCCACGGCGCGAGCGTCGATGTCCTGTTCCACCAGCCGGCCTTCATACAGCAGCGGCACCACCGCGCCTTCGGCCACCGCATCGGTGAGCGTGTAGGCCGGCGCCACCAGCGGGCCGAATTTCAGGAAGGTGTTGCGCTCGCGTTTGGCCAGCGGGGTGCCCGTGAAGCCGACCACGCAGGCATTGGGCAACACATCGCGCATGCGCGCATGCAGACTTTCCACATCGCCGTACTGGCTACGATGGCTTTCATCGATGAGTACGAACAGATCGCGGTCCTCGTCCCGCCATTTGCGTTTGTTCAGGCCCGCGCGGAACTTGTGGATCAGGGTGGTGACCACGGGCGTGCCGGCCTGCAGCAGTTCCAGCAGATGCTCGCCGGTGCGCGCCTGCGCCGGTTCCAGACCGGTGGCGCGGAAGGTCTTCTTGATCTGGTCGTCCAGATCGGTGCGGTCGGTAACCATGACGATGCGCGCGCCCGGCACCTCCATGGCCAGGCCCTTGGCCAGCATCACCATGGTCAGCGACTTGCCGGAACCTTGGGTGTGCCAGACCACGCCACCCTCCCGCCGCTGTTGGTCGTCGCGTTGGCGCACACGCTGAAGCAGGTTGCGCACGGTGAAGAACTGCGGGTGGCGGGCAATCTTCTTGTACGGGCCGTCGAACAGCACGTAGCGCCGCGCGAATTCCAGCAGCCTTTGCGGGCTGCACAGCCCCACCAGTGTCGTGTCCAGCGCATTGGGGTAACGGTCGCCGGCATCCTGCAATGCGCGGTGTCGGCGTTGGTGCTGTGCGAAATCATCGTAGATGTACTTGGCCTCGATGCTGTCCAGCGGCCGGTTGACGATGCGATGGATCTCATCCTGCCCGATCTGCTGTTCGCGCCATTCCGCCCACAGCTTGCCCGGCGTACCCACGGTGGCGTAGCGCGGCGCGTTCGGGTTGGCGTCCACCAGCAGCTGCACGGTGTAGAACAGCTGCGGCGCGCCGTCGTCCGGCTTCTGGTTGCGCAACTGCTGACTGATGGCCTGCCCGGTCTTCTCGCGCGCATGCTTGGCCTCGATCACCACGAACGGGATGCCGTTGACGAACAGCACGATGTCCGGACGAATGACCTGGCCGGGGACGGTTTCCACCGGGAATTCGGCGGCCATGTGGAACACATTGGCCTCCCAATCGTCCCAGTCGATGTATCGGAGGCTCCATTCGCGCTGCAGTTGGCCGATGCGCTGCGGCAGGCTGGTGCCCAGTTGCAGCCGGTCGGTCAGGGCTTCGTTGTTGCGCAGCAGGCCCTGCCACGGCTGGTCATGCAGCAACTGGATCGCGGACCCCAGGTTCTCCTCGCTGAACAGGTGGCTGCGGCCGTCGTAGCGGATGCGATTGATGCGGCCCAGCTGCTTCCTGAGGATGTCCTCCAGCAACACGCGGTTGCGACGACCGCCGCGCAGGCGGTCCACCTCGCCACGCGGAAGGTACTGCCAGCCCAGGGCGGACAGGGTGTGCAGGGTTTGCAGCTGGGCGCCGCCGGCTTCGCTCAGTGGGAATTCCGGGCTCTCGCTCATGCGGCATGCTCCATGCCGGGCAGGTCGCGCAGAAGGCGCTTTTCACCGCTGAGCAGCAGTTGCATCAGGCCGCGTTTTTGCTCTTTGCAAGCACGAACACGCCCTTGGTACTTAATGGAGCGCGCCAGCAATAGCCTCACGATCTTGGAAATACGCTGCTGATCTCCATGGCGAGGAAGTGGAAACCGCATGGCGAAGAAATCATCGGCGCTCACGTTGAGCAGTCCATGATTTCGCGCGCCCTCATGAGCAATCATGTGCAACTGTCGATTGAAGAACCCAGAATCGAAAACAGCAGCCATGTAATCTAGAGAAACTTCCCTTTGGTCCTTGATGGCGAAACAAAGGTAAAGAGACGACAAGATGCCTTCATCCACCAGCTCAAGCCGCTTGATTGCACCATAGGGGTAGCCGCTGGAGTAACTCTTGTTGTAGGCAAACTCATCACGCTTCAACAACGTGTACGTGTCAATGCTCTCTGCCGCGACGCGCTTCCCAAAGAATCGGCTTTGCGGCACGAGCCCGGCGCTAGCGGAAATAGTCAGCGGCAGCGCTTGGTCATTCTCAGGCGCCCTGCGCACTCGACTTACCACTGCGTCAAGTGGAACATGGTCGGCTTCAACACCATCCACCAGTTCATTAATGACAGTCCTGGCGTGAGCATCCGCAGCGAAAGCAAGCTGTTCTGATAACGCAATTTGTCGGTCCGCCGCATCCATTAGCGCCACGATGCGGTGTTGTTCCTCCAGTGGCGGCAACAGAAGCGCATAGTCGGCGATGAAATCTGCAGGAACACGCTTCTGACCAGCACTGCCCGTCATGAACTGTTCGCCACGCCGTCTGAACTCGCTTGACTGCACGATGTGATGCAGCAATCGAGGCAGGATCTTTTCACCCGCCCTCATGACATGAAATTCCGTACTCCCGAATCCATACTCCGTCAGCAACCCCGCCATACTGCCACCCTTGCCGTTCTCGAAGCAGGGCGTGATCTTGGCGCACAGAATGTCGCCGCGCCTGAAACGCGTATAGCCCTGCACGTTGGCATCGCTTAGCGCCACACGCGTCTGGTTGAGAAGCTCTCCGGTCTCACTGACATCCGCCATGGCAAGAAACGTCAGTGTCTTGACGCCAACAAGACGATCGGCACGCGGATTTATTTCGGCGACATCGCCCAGCGACACCCTTGCCCACCCGTTCGGCATCTGTCCCACCATCACGCTTTCCCCTTGCGCTTCCGTGCCAGCGTAATGGTCTGCGCCACCGCCGCATCAAACGCCACCTCCACCGCGCTGGGTTGCTGCAGGCGCGCGGCGTTGAAGCGCGCGTACTGCGCATCGGCATGCGCATCCGCCTGCTCGCGGCTCACCCGGCCGGCATGGGTCAACACCTCGCGCCCGGCCAGCCGAATGAACTCGTCCAGCTTGGCGATCCAGCCGGCCATGGTCATCGGCTTGCGGTCAATGGCCTGCAGCTCGGCGAACTCCAGATAGGCGGTGACGATGCGATTGAGCGCGTCCAGTTCGTCGCCCTGCAGGTAATTTTTGGCGATGCGGGCATCCGCCTGGCGTGGCGGCGCCCCCTTGGCCGCGCCATCCCAACTGGTCAGCCCCATGCTGGGGGCCGTGGCATCGGCGCGGGCGTTCACCGTCTCTGCTGCGGTGTGCCCGTGCGCAGCCCAATGCATCTTGTTCTGCACGATGGCGAAAAACCGCTGGCTGGCCTCGGCACGTGCGTCGTAATCCACGCTGGTCGCATAGATGTCCAGCACCTTGCGCCAGAACACCTTTTCGCTGCTGCGGATGTCGCGAATGCGCGCCAGCAGCTCGTCGAAGTAGTCGGCAGCCGGAGCCTGCTTGAGCCGGGCATCGTCCATCACGAAGCCTTTGAGCAGGTATTCGCGCAGATGGGTGGTGGCCCACTGGCGGAACTGCACACCGCGCGGGCTGCGCACGCGGTAGCCGATGGCCAGGATCATCTCCAGGCTGTAGCTGTTCAGGCTGCGGCGCACCCGTCGGCCGCTTTCTGAACGAACCTGTAAGTCTTCCTTACAGGTTGCTGCCGGCTGCAATTCACCTTCGGCATAGATGGCCTTGATGTGCTGGCTGATGTTCTGCGTAGTGGTCTGGAAAAGTTCGGCGATCTCGGCTTGGGTCAACCAGACTGTTCCGCCGTCCGCGCGCAGTTGCACATGGCTACCGCCATCGGCCGCCACGTACAGGATCAGCTCGCCCGTGCTCACAGTCCCAGTTCCGCCAGGTAGCGCTTCATCTGCTTGCGCACCGCCGCCAACTCGGACTCCAGCTCCTCGATCTGGCGTTCTACGGCCGCCACGTCGATGCGCGGTTCCGGCTCGAATGTGTCCACGTAGCGCGGGATGTTGAGATTGAAGCCGTTGCCTTCGATCTCGGCCAGTTCGGCGCGATGCGAGTAACGGTCGACGATTTCGCGGTTGCGACAGGTGGCGACAATGCGCTCGATGTCCTCGTCCCGCAGATGGTTCTGGCGCTTGCCGGACTGGAAATCGCGGCTGGCATCGATGAACAGCACGTCGCGCTCGTGCTCGCGCACGCCACCTTCCTCACGGCTGCGGTCCATCACCATGATGCAGACCGGGATGCCGGTAGTCGGAAACAGTTGAGCCGGCAGGCCGATGACCGCATCCAGCAGGTTGTCGCGGACGATGCTTTCGCGAATGCGGCCTTCGGCACCGCCGCGGAACAGCACGCCATGCGGGGCAACCACCACGATCCGGCCTTCCTGCTGCTTGGCGATGGCGAGCATGTGCAGGATGAAGGCGTAGTCACCACGGCTCTTGGGCGGGATGCCACGCACGAAACGGCCGTGGCGGTCGCTGGCGGCTTCTTCCGCGCCCCACTTGTCCAGGCTGAAAGGCGGATTGGCCACTACCACATCGAAGCGCATCAGCTTGTCGCCGTGCATGTGACCGTCGTCGATCAAGGTATTGGCGCGCTTGATGTTGGCCTTGGTGTCGTCCAGCCCATGCAGGAACATGTTCATCTTGGCCAGGCCGACGGTCTGGGCATTGGATTCCTGTCCGTACAGGCGGAAATCGTTGGTGCCCACTTCCTCGCCTGCGCGCAGCAGCAGCGACGCAGAACCGCATGCCGGGTCGCAAATGGTGTCACCGCGCTTCGGAGCGGCCAGTCGGGCGACGAGTTCGGACACCTTGCGCGGGGTAAAGAACTCGCCGGCTTTCTTGCCGCCCTCTGCGGCGAAGCGCTCGATCAAGAAGATGTAGGCGTCGCCGATGATGTCCTCGCCGACATGCGTCAGGTCCAGCTCGGGTTTGTTGAAGTCGGTAAGAAGCTGCTTGATGCGGCGGTTGCGGTCGCGTGGCGCACCAAGGTTGGCTTCCGAGTTGAAGTCCACCCGGAAAACGTCATCCAGCCGGTTGCGCTGGCCATTGGCTTCCACCATGGCATCCAGCGTCATGTTGATGAGTTCGCCGATGTTGTCGGCTTCGCGTCGCTTGAACAGTTCATCGAAACTGCCGAGGAAGCGGTCGATGACGTTGCCGGCCGTATCGCGCAGCACGACTTCCGCCAGCTGGAACCGCTCGCGAGCCATGTCGCGCTGAACCCGCAGTTCGCGTTGCTCGGGCGGATCGTTCTTGTACCTCTCGTAGTACGCCGCCGCGTGCGCCTTCCACTGGTCGCTGATGTACTTCAGGAACAGCATGACCAGCACGTAATGCCTGTACTGGTCGGCATCCAAGGCGCCGCGGAAGGTGTCGCAGGCAGCCCAAGCGGCGTTGCGGATGTCTTCGGATCGGGTAGTCATGATTTTCTTTCCAGTGAAGCGAATGCGTTGGCGAGCTGCTGGCCGGCGCGCGCCTGGCTCAACTCGGCCAATTGGCTGAGCAACGCCTGTTCGCGGCGGGCGGCTTGGGCAAATTCGCCGACGGCCTGCTGAACGCCCAGACGCGGCAGGGGAATCGGCAAGTCGCGCAGCGAGCCGACGGGGATACGCGGGATCAGCGCCCCGGTGGTGGACGCGCGCAGCGAAGTGCGGACGTGCGGCTGTTCCAGCCACGCCACCAGGTATTCGGGCAGCAGCTGCAAGGAGTCGGGCCGGATCAGGTAGACGTCGAGCGTCGGGAAGGCACCGTACAGGTCTGGAGTGGCGACGATGGCGGTCGCCTGCTCGCCGCGTGCAGCCAACAGCACGTCACCCGGCTGGACAGGCGAGGCGCGCTTGACGTCCGGCACGGAACCAGCCACCAAATCACGCTTCAAAGGCTCCAAGTCCTTGATCTGGATGAATTTCGCCTGCTGCAAACCATGTCCGCCCTGCTGTGGGGCGGTACCGGTGAAGATCTCGGCGACTGAGACCAAGGGCGCATAGGCTGGCATCCGGCGACTATGGCACCGGAGCGACGACTGCGTCAATCAAATAATTTGAGTCGACCTCTATCTTGTTTTTTCTACCAAGGCCACTTACCCTGTGCCGGAACGAACAAGCCCGGCGGTTGCAGCCGCCGGGCTTGGGGTCCACTTCCAGCAGCGTTTGTTGGGCCGCCGGAGACTTGCGTGGGACGTGACGCAAGAGTCGCCCGGGGATTGTTCGAGGTCAAGCGCTGCGTTCTCGCCGCCTGAAAACAGGCAAAGGAAAACGCCATGGCAAGTCGCCATCAGATCCACTGCATCAACAAGCAGGACCGCTACAACCCAAATGAACGCATCACCCATGTCGGCGGGATCAACCCCGACGGCACTCGGTGGAGGCTGACGCAAGAGGAAGCGATCCACGGAATCGAGTCTGGAAAGTGGTCGTTCTTCGTCCAAGTGCAGGGCAAGCCCGTCGATGTGATCGTTGCCCGAAGTGCCGCCGGCAACAAGTACCTCAAGACGACGGCCGACGGCGTGGAGCCAAACAATCTCCTGAGCCTGCCGGAATGCCCCTGACCCTGACGATCGAAAGGAAAGCAAATGAATCAAATCACAGCAGCACAAGCTCGCGCGAACTCAGAATCATCGACTCACGGGGCGACCGAACTCTTGGGCTCAATCAGCAGTTCGATCAGCGCAACCTCGACAACGGGCGCGACCTCAATTACGCACTATGCGAGTAAAGAAGCCATCAACGAAACGGAATTGGCGCAAGCGATCAGCACCTTGCGGGAGCGCGGCTTCGAAGTTGATTGCATCACCGACCCGAATCACTACACATTCGAGATTCGTTGGTGACTATCCGAACTGAACCGACAACAAAAACCCCGCCGTCTCCGGCGGGGTTTTTCGTCTTGCGATGTTGCCTGGCGGGAAGCCGGATCAGAAATCCATGCCGCCCATGCCGCCCATGCCGGCGCCCGGCATTGCCGGCTCTTCCTTCTTCGGCAGCTCGGACACCATCGCTTCGGTGGTGATCATGAGGCCGGCGATGGAGGCCGCGTTCTGCAGCGCGGTGCGGGTGACCTTGGTCGGGTCCAGGATGCCGAACTCGATCATGTCGCCGAACTCGCCGTTGGCGGCGTTGTAGCCGAACGCGTCCTTGCCTTCGGCGACGCGGTTCAGCACCACCGACGGCTCTTCGCCTGCGTTGGTCACGATTTCGCGCAGCGGGGCTTCCATCGCGCGCAGGGCGATGGTGATGCCGTGGTTCTGGTCCTCGTTGTCGCCCTTGAGGTCCTTGATCGCGGCTTTGGCGCGGATCAGGGCCACGCCGCCGCCCGGGACGATGCCTTCCTCGACGGCCGCACGGGTGGCGTGCAGGGCGTCTTCCACGCGTGCCTTCTTTTCCTTCATCTCGACTTCGGTGGCGGCGCCGACCTTGATGACGGCCACGCCGCCGGCCAGCTTGGCCACGCGCTCCTGCAGCTTCTCGCGGTCGTAGTCCGAGGAGGTTTCCTCGATCTGCGCCTTGATCTGCTTGATGCGCGCCTCGATGCCCGCGCCTTCGCCGGCGCCGTCGATGATGGTGGTGTTCTCCTTCGAGACCTGCACCTTCTTGGCGCGGCCCAGGTCCTTGATCGTGGCCTTCTCCAGCGACAGGCCCACTTCCTCGGAGATCACGGTGCCGCCGGTCAGGATGGCCATGTCTTCCAGCATCGCCTTGCGGCGGTCGCCGAAGCCCGGGGCCTTGACGGCGCAGACCTTGACGATGCCGCGGATGGTGTTGACCACCAGCGTCGCCAGCGCCTCGCCTTCGACTTCTTCCGCCACGATCAAGAGCGGCTTGCCGGCCTTGGCCACGCCTTCCAGCACGGGCAGCAGGTCGCGCACGTTGGAGATCTTCTTGTCATGCAGCAGGATGAAGGGATCATCCAGCTCGGCCGACATCGACTGCTGGTTGTTGACGAAATACGGCGACAGGTAGCCGCGGTCGAACTGCATGCCCTCGACCACGTCCAGCTCGTTCTCCAGGCCCGAGCCTTCCTCGACGGTGATCACGCCTTCCTTGCCGACCTTGTCCATCGCCTGCGCGATCAGGTCGCCGATGTTGGCGTCGCTGTTGGCGGAGATGGTGCCCACCTGGGCGATTTCCTTGTTGGTGGACGACGGCTTGCTGATGGTCTTCAGCTCGGCCACGGCGGCGGTCACCGCCTTGTCGATGCCGCGCTTGAGGTCCATCGGGTTCATGCCGGCGGCCACCGCCTTCATGCCCTCGCGGATGAACGCCTGCGCCAGCACGGTGGCGGTGGTGGTGCCGTCACCGGCGTTGTCGGAGGTCTTGGAGGCGACTTCCTTCACCATCTGCGCGCCCATGTTCTCGAACTTGTCGGCAAGCTCGATTTCCTTGGCGACGGAGACGCCGTCCTTGGTGATGGTCGGGGCGCCGAAGCTCTTGTCGAGCACGACGTTGCGGCCCTTCGGGCCGAGGGTGGCCTTGACGGCATTGGCGAGCGTGTTGACGCCGCGCACCATGCGCGAACGGGCGTCTTCACCGAAACGGATGTCTTTGGCAGCCATGGTCTATTCCTTGGATATCTGTATGCGGGGAATCAGGCGAGAACGGCGAGGATGTCGTCTTCGCGCACGATCTTGTATTCGATGCCGTCGGCCTTGTAGGCGCTACCGGCGTACTGGCCGTAGATGACCTTGTCGCCGACCTTGACCTGCATCGGACGGGTCTGGCCGTTGTCCAGGGCCTTGCCCTCGCCCACGGCGATGACTTCACCCTTGGTCGGCTTTTCCTTGGCGTTGTCCGGGATCAGGATGCCGCCGGCGGACAGTTCCTCGGCTTCGATCGGCTTGACCACGATGCGGTCGTAAAGCGGCTTGATGTTCATCTCGAATCTCTCAAGTAATTGATTGGGATGGAAAAACCCGGCCATTTTAGCAGTCGGCACCGGGGAGTGCCAAGCCGCCGGGCAGCATTCGTGCCCAGCCGGGATGTCCCTGAGATGGGGCGGCGACGGGGGCTTTCAAGGCCGCCGGGCGAAAATTCCCGGGCGGCGGCGGCGAAGCCCGTATCCTTTTCGGGATGTCTCCGGAAATCGCCCGCGCCGCCCAGGAAAAACTCCGCGATGTCTTCGGCCACGCCGCCTTCCGGGGCCTGCAGGCGGAAATCGTCGGGCATGTCGCCGGCGGCGGCGATGCCTTGGTACTGATGCCCACCGGCGGCGGCAAATCGCTGTGCTACCAACTGCCGGCGCTGCTGCGGCCGGGCTGCGCGATCGTCGTCTCGCCGCTCATCGCGCTGATGCAGGACCAGGTGGAATCCCTGCGCCAGACCGGGGTAGCGGCCGCCTTCCTGAACTCCACGCTGGAGCCGGGCGAGGCCGCCGAAGTGGAACGCGACCTCCTCGGCGGCCGCCTGGATCTGCTCTACGTCGCGCCGGAACGGCTGCTGACGCCGCGCTTCCTCGCGCTGCTGGATCGCGCCGCCATCGCCCTGTTCGCCATCGACGAGGCGCACTGCGTCTCGCAGTGGGGGCACGATTTCCGGCCGGAATACCGCCAGCTGACCGTGTTGCACGAGCGCTGGCCCGGGGTGCCGCGCATCGCGCTGACCGCCACCGCCGATCCGCCGACCCAGCGCGAGATCGCCGAGCGCCTGCAGCTGGCCGATGCGCGCCGCTTCGCCAGCAGTTTCGACCGCCCCAACATCCGCTACACCTTGGTGCAGAAGGACAACCCGCGCCGCCAGCTGCTGGATTTCCTGCGCGGCCACGCCGGCGAATCCGGCATCGTCTATGCGATGTCGCGGCGCAAGGTGGAGGACACCGCACAATTCCTGCGCGAACA
>JAEXAG010000026.1 GCA_023394655.1 Pseudomonadota bacterium | reverse complement strand
ATTACGCCGGCACGCCTTCGGTGATGGCGCGGCGGCTGGTCGAGGCCACCTACGAGGCGATGTGGCGCGGGATCCGCCAGGTGCGCCCGGGCGCGACGCTTGGCGACATCGGCCATGCGATCCAGACCTTCGCCGAATCCGAGCGCTTCAGCGTGGTGCGCGAGTACTGCGGCCACGGCATCGGCCGTGTGTACCACGAGGATCCGCAGGTGCTGCATTACGGCCGGCCGGGCGAGGGCACCGTCCTCAAGCCGGGGATGACCTTCACTATCGAGCCGATGATCAACGAGGGTCAGCGGCACTCCAAGCTGCTGCCCGATGGCTGGACGGTGGTGACCAAGGATCGCAAGCTTTCCGCGCAGTGGGAGCACATGGTCGCCGTGACCGAGGACGGCTTCGATGTGCTGACGCTGTCGGCGGGCTCGCCGCCGCCGCCCGCGGAGTGAGTACCGCGCCGGCCGACGCGGATCGGGCCAACGTCGCCCGCGCGCGGCTGGCCGAACTGGATGCGGAGCTGGTCCGTCGCTTCGACGCCGGCGAGCCGGCCCATCGCCTGTCGCGCTCGCGTGCCGCAGGCATCGACGCGCTGGTGCTGGATGCCTGGCAGCGTTGCCTGCCGGCTGGAGCCGCGCTTTCCCTGTTCGCGGTGGGCGGTTACGGCCGCCGCAGCCTGTATCCGCAATCGGACGTGGACCTGCTGGTGCTGGGCGAGGACGCGGTGCAGCTGGCCTGCCGCGATGCCATCGCCGCGTTCATCGCCGAACTCTGGGATGCCGGCATCCCGGCCTCGCATGCAGTGCGTTCGTTCCCGGCCACGCGCGAGGCGGCGGCCGCGGACATCGCCACCCAGACGGCGCTGATGGATGCCCGGCAGATGGCCGGCGACCCGGCGGATGCGGCGCGGCTTGCCGAGGCGATTTCGCCGCCGGGTGTTTGGCCCGCCGCCGAGTACTTCCACGCCAAGCGCGAGGAGCTGCGCAATCGCCACGCGCGCTTCGGGGATACCGCCGACAACCTGGAGCCCAACATCAAGGAAGGTCCGGGCGGATTGCGCGACCTGCAGACCTTGCGCTGGATGGCGATGCGCGTGCATGGCGTGGACGGGCTGGATGCCCTGCAGGCCAGTGGGCGAATCGGCCGCGACGAGCGCGACACGCTGCTGCGCGCCGCGGGCGAACTGCAGCGGCTGCGCTGGGGCCTGCACGTGGTCGCCGGCAAGCGCGAGGAAAGGCTGCGCTTCGATTTCCAGCGCCTGCTTGCGGCGCGGCTGCAAGGCGTGGAGGAAGCCGGCAACGCCGATGTCGAACGGATGATGCAGGGTTTTTACCGCAGTGCCGCGCTGGTGCTGCGCATCGGAGAACGTCTGCTGCAACGCTTCGAGGAGCAACTCGATGGCGAACGCGAACCGGTGCCGATCGACGTGGAATTCGAGCTGCGCGGGCGCTGGCTGGCCGCGCGCGAGCGCGACTGGCCGCATGGCGATCCGGCACGGGTCTTCTCGTTGTTCGCGACCTGGGCGGAGCTGCCGGCCGGGACGGGGCTGCATTCCGAAACCGCGCGTGCGCTGGCCGAGAGCCTGCCGCTGGTGCCGGAATACCCGCTGGCCGAGCCCGTGTTGCGCGCCGGTTTCATGCGCCTGCTGCAGCACCCGGAGGCCGTGGCCATCCTGCGGCGGATGTCGCAAATGGGCGTGCTGGCGCGCTGGATACCCGCCTTCGCCCGGGTCACCGGGCGGATGCAGTTCGACCTCTTCCATGCCTACACCGTGGACCAGCACACGCTGGCCTTGCTGGCCAACCTGTCGCTGTTCCGGCAGGGCGGCGACAGCGAGCGCTTCAGCCTGGCCCACCAGGTCTGGCCGCGCCTGCGCAAGCCCGAGCTGCTGTTGCTGGCCGGGTTGTTCCACGACATCGCCAAGGGCCGCGGGGGTGATCACTCGGAGCTCGGTGCGGTCGATGCCCGCGCGTTCTGCGAGGCCCACGGCCTCTCGGCGGCGGACACCGATCTGGTCGCCTGGCTGGTGCAGAAACACCTGCTGATGTCGGTCACCGCGCAGAAGCAGGACATTTCCGATCCCGAGGTGGTGCAGGCCTTCGCCGGCAAAGTGGCCGACCGGGAGCGACTCGACCATCTCTACCTGCTGACCTGCGCCGACATCGCCGCGACATCGCCCAAGCTTTGGAACGCTTGGAAGGATCGTCTGCTGGCCGATCTGTACGTGGCCACCCGCCTGGCCCTGCGTCGCGGCTTGGAGAATCCCGTCGCGGCGGCCGAGCGCATCGCCGAGACCCGCCATGCCACCCGCGAGCTGCTGCTGGCGCATGGCGTGGACGCGGAATCCGCGGATGCGCTGTTCCTGGCGATGCCCGAGGAAAGTTTCCTGCGCGGCCATCCCGACCAGGTGGCGTGGCAGGCGGGCGTGCTGGCGGCGGATCCGGATGGCGATCTGCACGTGGCCGCGCGGCCGGTCGGGCGCGATGGCGCCGGCGCGCTCGAGGTATTCGTCAGCTCGCCGGATCGCGATGGCCTGTTCGCGGCCATCGTCGCCACGCTCGATCGCGCGGGCCTGGCCATCCAGCAGGCGCGATTGCTGATCGGTCCCGCCGGCCGCGTGTTCGACGTGCTGCAGGTGCTTCCCATCGATGCCAAGCGCCCGGTCGCGCCGGCGCTGGTCGAGGGCCGCCTGCGCGAGACGCTGGCCCGCGACGATTTCTCCGGCGTGCGTCCGCCGCGGCGCAGCCAGCCGCGCCACCTCCAGCATTTCCGCATCCGTCCGCAGATCGATTTCAGCCCCGCGATGCAGGGCCGCCGCACGCTGATGAGCCTGGTCTGCACCGACCGGCCCGGCCTGCTGGCGGAAGTCGCCCAGGTCCTGCGCGCCCACGGCGTGCGCGTGCATGATGCGCGCATCGCCACCTTCGGCGAACGCGCCGAGGACGTTTTCCAGATCACCGACGAGCGCGACCAGCCGCTCGACACCACACGGCAACAGGCGCTGCGCGAGGCGCTGGTGGCCAGCAACCAGGGAGATTGACGCAATGACGCAACAGGATTCCGCCCTTCGCCAGCGCATCGAGGACGCCTTCGAGCGCCGCGCGGCATTGACCGCCGATGAGCTCTCGGCCCTGCAGCCGAACATCGAAACCTGCATGGCGGGCCTCGAAGCCGGCACGATGCGCGTGGCCGAGCCGGACGGCAATGGCGGCTGGCAGGTCAACGAATGGTTGAAGAAGGCGGTGCTGCTGTTCTTCCGTACCCACGACATGCAGGTGATGGGCGGTGCGCCGGCACCGTACTGGGACAAGGTGCCGCTGCGTTTCGACGGCTACGACGCCGATGCCTTCCGCCGCGACGGCGTGCGCGTGGTGCCCGGTACCGTGGCGCGCCGCGGCTGCCACATCGCCCGCGACGTGGTGCTGATGCCGAGCTTCGTCAACATCGGCGCCTACGTGGGCGAGGGCACGATGGTCGATACCTGGGCGACGGTCGGCTCCTGCGCGCAGGTCGGCGCGCATTGCCACATCTCCGGCGGCGCCGGCATCGGCGGCGTGCTGGAACCGTTGCAGGCCACGCCGACCATCATCGAGGACCACTGCTTCATCGGCGCGCGCTCCGAAGTGGTGGAGGGCGTTGTGGTCGGCCATCACAGCGTGATCGGCATGGGGGTGTTCCTCGGCCAGTCCACGCGCATCTACAACCGCGAAACGAAGGAAATCAGCTACGGTTACGTGCCGCCGGGCAGCGTGGTGGTGTCCGGCTCCCTGCCTGCGGCGGATGGCTCGCACTCGCTCTACTGCGCGGTGATCGTGAAGCAGGTGGACGAGAAGACCCGCGCCAAGACCTCGGTCAACGAACTGCTGCGCGGCCTCGCCGGCTGAGCCTTCCGTTCACCGCCACGCGGTCTGTCCGGGTGGCAGCCGGCCGCAAGGAAATCGTTCCGTGTTCCTCCTGATCATGGCCGTGATCGGCCTTTACGTGGTGGCCCGTTTCGCGTGGCCGCTTGCGCGCACGCGGGCCGCTCGTTTCGCGGGCGGCTTGGCGGTGATGGCGGCGACGCTGCATTACCCGGTCATCAGCCGCTTCTGGGGCAGCATGGCCTCGCCGGAAGTGCCGCGGGTGTTGCTGCTGGCGCTGGGCACCGGCTTGATGACGGTGCTGCTGCTGGCGGTGCTGCTGCTGGTGCGTGATGTCATCGCCGTGCTGTTCACGATGATCAACCTCAAGGCGCTGCGCCGACGTGTGCTGGACCGGCGCTGGCTGCCGGCGCTCGGTGCGGTGGCGCTGCTCCTGGCCGCGATCGGCGTGCGCGAGGCGGTGCGGGTGCCGGAGGTGCGTCGCATCGAGATCACGATCCCGGGCTTGCCGGCCGGCTTCGATGGTTACCGCATCGCCCATGTCACCGACCTGCACATGAGTCGGCTGCTGCAGGGCCCGTGGGTGGCCAAGGTGGTGGAGCGGGTCAATGCACTGGGCGCGGATGCGGTGATGCTGTCCGGCGACCTCGTCGATGGCGAGGTCGAATGGCGCGCCGCCGACTACCCGCCGCTGGCCGCGCTTTCCGCAGCCGATGGCGTGTTCGCATCGCCCGGCAACCATGAGTACTACTCCGGTTACGAACGCTGGAAAACGGTGTTCGAAGGGCTGGGCATCCGGATGCTGGAAAACACGCATGCGCTGATCGAGCGCGATGGCGATCGCTTGGTGGTGGCCGGGGTGGCCGATCGCGCGGCATCGCAGGAACACCCGCCACCGGATCTCGCCGCCGCGTTGGCCGGACGACCCGAGGATGCCAGTGTCGTGCTTCTGGACCATCGGCCCGGCAATGCCCGCGAAAACTCCCGCCACGGCGTCGCGTTGCAGCTTTCCGGCCATACCCACGGCGGTCATGCCTGGGGCCTGGAGCGGCTGGTGGCGCGGTTCAACAACGGCTTCGTTTCCGGCCTGTATCCCGTGGACGGGATGCAGCTCTACGTCGGCAACGGTGCCGGGCTGTGGCCGGGCTTCGCGTTGCGCCTCGGCCCGCGATCGGAGATTGCCGAAATCACGCTGCGCCGTGCCGGCGACTGATGCCTCGGGCATCATCATCTGCTTCCACACGAGGGCCGACACCATGACCACGCTGCACGGATTGAAGAACTGCGACACCTGCCGCAAGGCGCGCAAATGGCTGGAGCGCGCCGGCATCGAACATGCGTTCGTGGACGTGCGCGAATCACTGCCGGCACCCGAGACCTTCGTGGCCTGGAAGGAGGCGGTCGGTGGCTGGGACATGCTGGTCAACCGGGCCTCGACCACCTGGCGCCAGTTGCCGGAAAACCGCAAATCGCCGGGCTCCGACGCGGAGTGGAAGCTGCTGTTGCGCGAACATCCCGCGCTGGTGAAGCGCCCGCTGCTGGTGCTGGATGATGGTCGCGTCGTGCAGGGCTTCGCCGATGCCAATTACCGGAAGCTGTTCGGCGAGGCGTGATCCGCGCCCATGTCCATCGAAGGAGCCACCCGGATGTCCGATGTCCTGCAACTCACCCGCGAGCTGATCGCCCGTCCTTCCGTGACCCCGGACGACGCCGGCTGCCAGGCCCTGATCGCTGGGCGGCTGGAGGCCGCCGGCTTCGCCATCGAACACCTGCGCTTCGGCCAGGTGGACAACCTCTGGGCCACGCATGGACAGGGCGGGCCGGTGCTGGTGCTGCTGGGCCATACCGACGTGGTGCCGCCGGGGCCGCGGGAGGCGTGGTCGAGCGATCCGTTCGTGCCGGAAATCCGCGATGGCGTGTTGTACGGGCGCGGTGCCGCCGACATGAAGGGCAGCGTCGCCGCCTTCGTGGTGGCGCTGGAACGATTTGTCGCCGAGCATCCCGACCACGCCGGTATCGTCGCCCTGCTGCTGACCTCGGACGAGGAGGGCGATGCCATCGACGGCGTGCGCAAGGTCGCCGACGTGTTCCGCGAGCGCGGCCAGCGCATCGATTGGTGCATCACCGGCGAGCCGTCTTCCACCGCGGTGCTCGGGGACCTGCTGCGCGTGGGGCGGCGCGGCTCGCTATCGGCACGCCTGAACGTGCACGGCGTGCAGGGCCATGTTGCCTATCCGGACAAGGCCCGCAATCCCGTCCACATGGCGTTGCCGGCGCTGGCCGAACTGGCAGCGAAACGGTGGGATGAAGGCTTCGACAGCTTCCCCCCGACCAGCCTGCAGATCACCGACACCCATGCCGGCGAGCACGCCAACAACGTCATTCCCGGCCAGCTCGAGGTCCTGTTCAACCTGCGCTACAACCCGCGTTGGGACGCCGAACGCTTGCAGGGCGAATGCGAGGCGGTGCTGCAACGGCACGGGCTGGATTACCGCATCCATTGGCACCATGGCGGTGCGCCGTTCCACACCCCGGAAGGCCGCCTGCGCGCCAGCGCCCGCGAGGTGCTGGCGGGCTTCGCCGGTGGCGTACCGGAGGAAAGCACCGGCGGCGGCACCTCCGATGCGCGCTTCATCGCGCCACTGGGCGCGCAGTGCATCGAAATCGGGCCGGTGAATGCGTCCATCCACAAGGTGGACGAGCATGTGCGCGTCGCCGACCTCGAAGCGCTGCCGGCGCTGTACCTGCAGTTGATCCGGCGACTCATGGATGGCGGGGATGGAACGGCTGCCTGATGGGGCGTCGCAGGCGGCTTGCCAAACGCCCGGCGATGCGCCGCGTATGCTGTGCATTCGCCATCGGAAGCCTGCCCAATGACCACCCATGCCCGCGGTGCACATGCCGCCGACACGCCCCTCGAAGCCATGGCCATCACGCGTCGCGCGCCCGGCCCGCGCGACGTGCAGATCGACATCGACTGGTGCGGCGTCTGCCACTCGGACCTGCACACGGTGCGCTCGGAATGGGGCGGTACGCGCTATCCCTGCGTGCCGGGACACGAGATCGTCGGGCGGGTGTCGGCGGTCGGCAGCGAAGTGACGCGCTTCGCGGTGGGCGACGTGGTCGGCGTCGGCTGCATGGTGGACAGTTGCCGCCAGTGCGCCTCCTGCGAGGAAGGCCTGGAGCAATACTGCGAGCAGGGCATGGTCGGCACCTACAACGGCCGCACGGCCGATGCGCCGGGGCATACGCTGGGCGGCTATTCGCAGCGCATCGTGGTCGATCAGGATTTCGTCCTTCGGATCACCCATCCGGTCGATCAGCTGGCGGCGGTGGCGCCGCTGCTGTGCGCCGGCATCACCATCTGGTCGCCGCTGCGGCACTGGAAGGCAGGGCCGGGCAGCCGCGTGGGCGTGGTCGGCATCGGTGGCTTGGGGCACATGGGGATCAAGCTCGCCCGGGCATTGGGTGCACACGTGGTGGCTTTCACCACATCCGAATCCAAGCGCGCCGATGCCTTGGCGCTGGGTGCCGACGAGGTGGTGAACTCCCGCGATGCCGCGCAGATGAAGGCGCAGCGCGGGCGTCTGGACCTGGTGCTGAACACCGTCGCCGCCAGCCACGATCTGGATGCGTACACCGCCACGCTCAAGCGCGACGGCACGCTGGTGCTGGTCGGCTTGCCGGAGCATCCGCATCCCTCGCCGAGCATCGGTTCGCTGATCGGCCGCCGCCGGGCGATTGCCGGCTCGTTGATCGGCTGCATCGCCGAAACCCAGGAAATGCTGGATTTCTGCGCCGCACACGGGATCGTATCGGACGTGGAGGTGATCGATGCGGACGGCATCGACGCCGCCTACGAGCGCATGATCCGCGGTGACGTGAAGTACCGCTTCGTCATCGACTGCGCCAGCATGGGTTGAGCCTTCCGAACGGCAAGGGGCAAGCCACGGCGCGCGCTGGCCAATGATGCTGCACCCGTGCCGAGCGATGCAGCCGACTTGACCTGGAGCGGCTTGACGCGGCCCCGCGCGGGTAGAGTTTTGCGGCCTATCGCGCGCGCGAAGCATTCCGCGCGTGCGAACAATTGCGGCGCTAAAAAGGGGGTGCACTCTAGGGGGTAGAGATGGGGCAAGGCCCGCTGACTCGTGCACCAAGTAGGGACATAGGTAGGGACGCCGGGAGCCAAAAAAGAAAAAGCCCCTGAAATCAAGGGCTTGAATGCATATCTGGCGGAGAGGGGGGGATTCGAACCCCCGATGCGCTCACACGCATGCCTGATTTCGAGTCAGGTACATTCAACCACTCTGCCACCTCTCCGAATGGGTGCAGCGAGCCGTGCATCATAAAGCCGGGATGCCCGGATCACAAGTGACCGGCTAGAATCCCGTGAAGCCCACACGAGAGTGACCATGTCCGAGATTTCCGTGCCCGTTTCCTTCGGCGAACTGCTGGACAAGATCGCCATCCTGCAGATCAAGTCCGAGCGCATGAAGGACGAGGCCAAGCTGGCCAAC
The DNA here is from genome assembly GCA_023394655.1 of Pseudomonadota bacterium. Classification (GTDB taxonomy): domain Bacteria; phylum Pseudomonadota; class Gammaproteobacteria; order Xanthomonadales; family Xanthomonadaceae; genus Solilutibacter. Next base: position 24,074 of record JAEXAG010000026.1, on the reverse strand, counting down.
GTCCGCAACGAACTCGGCGCGCTGGAGAGGACCTGGATGGCGCACCCCGCCGCCGGCCACGCCATCGGCGAGCTTCGTGCCGCGCTGAAGGCGGTCAACGAGCGGCTCTGGGTGATCGAGGACGACATCCGCCTGAAGGAGAAGGCACAGGCCTTCGACGATGAGTTCATTCGCCTGGCGCGCAGCGTGTACGTGGAGAACGACGAGCGCGCCCGCATCAAGAAGGACATCAACCTGGCGCTGGGCTCGTCCTACGTCGAGGAGAAGTCCTACGAGGATTACCGCGCGCCGGCCGCCTGAGCCGCCCGGTAGCGTTCGAACGCCGCGATAGCGTCATCCACCGTCACCAGGTCCATGACGCCATCGAACTCGATCTTGGTGCCCCAGCGGAGGGCGCTGGCCGGCTTGCCGAGGTAGCGTCGCGCGGCGTCGTCATAGCGATCCACGCACCAGCGCCGGTCGCTGTACGGTCCGCTTCGATGCGGGTTGCTGGCCGCGTGCAGGCCCAGCACCGCCGTGCCCATGGCGTTGGCGATGTGCATCGGCCCGGAATCCGGCGTGACCAACAGGTCGGCGCGGGCCAGCAGCGCCGGCAATTGCTTCAGCGTGTCCTTGCCGATGAGGTCCAGCGCCTCCGATTTCATCGCCGCGAGGATCGCGTCGCCGGTCTGTCGTTCCAGTTCGCTGCGACCGCCGCAGAGCACGATGCGCCAGCCTTGCGCGGCGGCATGGTCGGCCAGCGCGGCATGGCGCTCGGCGCGCCAGTTGCGCAGGACGTGGCTGGAGCAGGGCGAGATCATCAGGACAGGCCGGCCGTCGTCGGGCCATTGCGCGGCGGCCCACGCATGGCTCGCGGCCGGCAGCGGCAGTTCCCATCGCACTGCCTTGCGCTGCAGGCCCAGCGGCTCGCAGAAGCTGCCGATGGCATTCAGCACGTGGATGCCCGGGCGATCCGGGATGCGCTCGTTGATGAACAGTCCGTGCAGATCCCGGGAGCGTGATCGGTCGTAACCGATCCGCCGGCGTGCGGGGATGAATGCGGAAAGCAGGTTGGCACGCGCGGCCACCTGCATCTGCAGCAGGGCGTCGAAGCGCCTTCCGGCGAAGCCGCGGCGGATTTCGCGCATCCCGCCGATGCCGCTTCTCTTGTCGTACTCGATGAACTCGACGCCCGGCAAGCCTTCCAGCAGGCGATGCTCGCCACGGCCGATCACCCAGGTCAGAGCCGCATCCGGCCAGGCATCGCGGAGCGTGTGCACCAGCGGCAGCACGTGGGTGACATCGCCCAGTGCCGAAAGGCGCAGCAGGCAGATCGAGCGGGGTTGTCCGTGCATGTTCAAGGGATTGCTAGACTCATCGGGATGCCGAGCCGCGACCGCCCCGAAGAGAGACTGGCCTTCCGCGGCGACGCGGGCGAGATCGTCATTGTGTTCGAACCGCGCGCATGGCCGCAAACCCCGACGCCGGCGGATTTCGATCCGGCGCACTGGGGCGGCATGGCGACGCCGGTGGGCACCGGTGGCCGCGGCGGTGCATGGTTCGTGGAGGCGCCGGGGCGTTCGATGGTCCTGCGCCACTACCTGCGTGGCGGATGGATGGCGCGAATCAGCCGCAACCAGTACCTCTGGCGCGGCGAGGCCTCGGCGCGCAGCATCGCCGAGTTCCGGCTGCTGCAGTCCCTGCAGGCGCGCGGCTTGCCGGTGCCGCCTCCGCTGGCGGCCGTGGCCTGGCGCGGCGGCGCCCGCTATCGCGCGGCGATCCTGATCGGGCGGATCGCCGGGGTGCGCTCGCTGGGCGAGTTGTTGCTGGCTGGCGAAGCGCCGTGGGAAGCGACAGGCGAGCTGATCTCGCTCTTCCATCGCGCCGGGCTCGACCATGCCGATCTCAATGCGCACAATCTGCTTTTCGATGGCGAAGGGCAGGGCTGGATGATCGATTTCGACCGCGGTCGCCTGCGCGCGCCGGCCGCCGCCTGGCAACGCGCCAACCTGTCGCGGCTGCGGCGTTCGCTGGCCAAGATCGGCGGCGCATCGCGGGCCGGCGAAGTGGATGCGGGCTTCCGTCGGCTGGAATCCGCCTGGCAGGCGGCGATGGAGCGCGGCGCATGAACTGGTCGCTGCGTTTCCACGGCACCGGCAATGCCGGCGCGGTGGCCGAACTCGGCACCGCCATGGCCAGCATCGAGCGCGATGGCCAAGCCTGGCTCGCCATCGATTGCGGCTCCGAAGGGCTCAGCCGCCATCTGCAGGATTACGGCAGTGCGCCGGATGCCGTGTTCGTCACCCACGCCCATCTGGATCACGTCAGCGGCTTCGAGCGATTGTTCGTCGCCAGCTATTTCGATCCGGAGCGGCGCGGCAAGGTGCGGCTGTACTGCCCGACGGGCGTCGTCCCGATGCTCCAGCAGCGCGTCGCCGCCTATCCGAACGTGCTGGCCGAGGGCGGTGTGAATTTCTGGGACGCCTTCCAGCTGGTGGTGGTCAGCGATCACTTCTGGCATCGCGGCGTGCGGCTGGAAGTGTTCCCGGTGCGCCACCACTGGCCGGATACCGCATTCGGCCTGCGCCTGCCGGGCAGCATGGTCTGGACCGGCGATACCCGCCCGATACCGGAAATGCTCGCCCGATACGCCGGTGATGGCGAGCTTGTCGCCCATGATTGCGCGCTGGTGGGCAATCCCTCGCACAGCGGGATCGAGGATCTGCAGCGCGAATATCCGCCCGAACTGCTGGCGCGCTGCGTGCTCTATCACCACGGCAGTCGCGACGACATGGAAGCGCTGGCGTCGCTTGGCCTGCGGGTGGCCGCGCCCGGCGATGTGCTGGCGATCCGGCCGCCGCGGGAAATCGTGGCCGATTGAGTTTCCCGGGGCCGGAAAAGGCGGCGGCCCCGCCGACGATCCTCGGCGCCCGCATCATTCGATACCGTTGCTGCCTTCCGGCCCTGGCGGGATTTTCGAACTAGCGTCGCGAGGGGCCAACGGGGCCACCATGGAATCCGCGCTTGGCGCGGCCCGGCATTGTCGTCGTTTCCGGGCCGATTCACAAGGTTCCGGTCAGCGTTTGTCCAGCCGATACACCGCCGTGGCAAGCGCGCCGACGCCTTCGGCCATGAACGCGGGCTGCTGCGCGAGGATGTCGCGGCGATCCAGCAACGACACCTGCCATTCCGGCTCGAACAATGCGCGGACTTCGGCTTCCTCCACCGAGAACGGCGGGCCCTGCTTTTCCGCCTGCGGATATTCCAGCGTGATCAGCAGGCCGCGACATCCTGCCGGCAGACGCGCATAGGTGGTTTCCGCGTAGCGCCTGCGCAGTTCCGGCGGCAGCGCGATCAGGGCGGCGCGGTCATAGACGGCGCGGCAATCGGCCAGCCGTTCGGCCGGCACGGAAAAGGCGTCGGCCTCGAGGATCGACAACGGCCCGGCATGATGCAGCCGGCCTTCGGGCGTCTCCGAGACTTCGGCCCGGAGCGACTGGCCTGCAAAGAAGGCTTCGATGCCTTCCGCGGCAAGCTCGATCCCCAGCACCCGATGCCCTTCGCCGGCGAGCCAGGCCATGTCCAGCGTCTTGCCGCAGAGTGGCACCAGCACCTGGCTGCCGGCCGGCACGGCAAGGGATGGCCAGTGCCGTGCCAGGAGCGGCATCACCTCATCGCGATGCCAGCCGGTTTCACCGCGCGCCCAGCGCGCCTGCCAGTACGCGGGCTCCACGGTTCACTCCGCCGCCAGCGCGTCCACTTTCTGCCAGCCGCGTGGCAGCAAACGGCCACGCGTGGCGCGCGCGCCGAGGTAATCGTCCAGCTCCTTCCAGGAGACGCTCATCGTCCGTGCGCCGGACTTCACCAGCAGCTTCCCGCCCTCTGCCACCACGGCCACGGCGACCACTTTCTCCGTACCGCGCTTGGCCTTGGGGATGTCGATCAGCTTGTTGCCCTTGCCCTTGTCCAGCTCGGGCAGCTCGGCCAGCGGGAACGCGAGGACATGGCCGGCGGTGGTGGCGACGACGAGGCGATCGCTGGCCGGATCGCTGGCCTGCACGGGCGAAAGCACCTGTGCGCCGGCCGGCAGGCTGAGCATCGCCTTGCCGGCTTTCTGGCGACCGGTGAGGTTCTCGAAGCGGGTCACGAAGCCGTGGCCTTCGCTGGAGGCGAGCACGAAACGGGTATCGGCATCGCCGCTGGCCAGCGCGCGGAACGTGGCACCGGCGGCCGGCGAGAAGCGGCCGGTCAAGGGCTCGCCATTGCCGCGCGCCGAAGGCAGGGCATGGGCCGGCGTGGAATAGCTGCGGCCATTGCTGTCCAGGAACGCCACCTGCAGGTTGCTGCGGGTGCGGGCGGCGGCCAGCAGGGCATCGCCTTCGCGATAGGAGAGCGCGGCGGCGTCGATGTCGTGGCCTTTGGCGGCGCGCACCCAGCCCTTTTCGCTCAGCACGATGGTGACCGGCTCGCTGGCGACCAGATCGGTTTCCGCCAGCGCCTGGGCCGCTTCGCGCGCCACCAGCGGCGAGCGCCGCTCGTCGCCGAACTTTTTCGCATCGGCCAGCAACTCGTCCTTGATCAGCTTCTTCAGCCGCGCCTTGCTGCCGAGGATGGCGATGAGGCGGTCGCGCTCGCTGTCGAGCTCGTCCTGTTCGCCGCGGATCTTCATTTCTTCCAGCCGCGCCAGCTGGCGCAGCTTGGTGTCGAGGATGTAGTCGGCCTGCAGTTCGGTGAGCCCGAAGCGCGCCATCAGCACCGGCCTGGGCTCGTCCTCGCTGCGGATGATGCGGATCACTTCGTCCAGGTTGAGGAAGGCGACCAGCAGTCCTTCCAGCAAGTGCAGGCGCTTCTCGACCTTTTCCAGGCGGTGTTTCAGGCGCCGGGTCACCGTGTCCTGGCGGAACTGCAGCCATTCCGAGAGCAGCATCCGCAGGTTCTTGACCTGCGGGCGGCCGTCCAGGCCGATCACGTTGAGATTGACCCGGAAACTCTTCTCCAGATCGGTGGTGGCGAACAGGTGCCCCATCAGCTGGTCCGCGTCCACGCGGTTGCTGCGCGGCACCAGCGCGATCCGCACCGGGTTGGCGTGATCGGATTCGTCGCGGATGTCCTCCAGCCACGGCAGCTTCTTCGCGCGCATCTGTGCGGCGATCTGCTCGATCACCTTCGAGGGCGACACCTGGTAGGGCAGTGCGGTGACGATGATGTTGCCGTTCTCGCGCTCCCAAGTGGCGCGTGCGCGCACGCCGCCGTGCCCGGTTTCGTAGATGGCGCGAAGATCCGCGGCCGGGGTGATGATTTCCGCGCGGGTCGGGTAATCCGGTCCCTGCACGTGGTCGCACAGGTCGGCGACCGTGGCATCGGGGTCATCCAGCAGGCGGATGCACGCGCTCACCACCTCGTTGAGGTTGTGCGGTGGCACGTCGGTGGCCATGCCCACGGCAATGCCGGTGGTGCCGTTCAGAAGCAGGTGCGGCAGGCGTGCCGGCAGCCAGGTGGGCTCTTCCAGCGTGCCGTCGAAGTTGGGATCCCAGTCCACCGTGCCCTGGCCCAGCTCGCCCAGCAGCACTTCGGCGATCGGCGTCAGCTTGGACTCGGTGTAGCGCATCGCCGCGAACGATTTCGGATCGTCCGGCGAGCCGAAGTTGCCCTGGCCGTCGATCAGCGGATAGCGGTACGAGAACGGCTGCGCCATCAGCACCAGCGCCTCGTAGCAGGCCCAGTCGCCGTGCGGGTGGTATTTGCCGATGACGTCGCCGACGGTGCGCGCGGACTTCTTCGGCTTGGCGCCCGCGTTCAGTCCCAGCTCGCTCATCGCGTACACGATGCGCCGCTGCACCGGCTTCAGGCCGTCGCCGATGAAGGGCAGCGCGCGGTCGAGCACGACGTACATCGAGTAATCGAGGTACGCGCGCTCGGCGTATTCGCGCAGCGGGATCTGTTCGAAGCCGTGGAAGGCGGGGCGTGCGGTGTCGTTGCTCATCGGACCTTCGGCATGTGCTCAGCGGTTGTATTCGCCGGCCGCCTCGGGCTGGAAGCGGATCGAGAGCACGTGCAGGTTCGCGCTGTGGCCACCGGGCATCGGCCAATCGATGCTGTCGCCGACATGCAGGCCCAGGAGCGCGCTGCCGACCGGCGCCAGGATCGACACCTTCTGGCCGCTGCCATCGGCATCGTGCGGATAGACCAGGGTGATCTCGCGCTCGTCACCGGTGGTTTCGTTGCGCAGCACCACGGTGGAGTTCATGGTGACCACGTCGGCCGGCATCTCCTGCGGCTCGACGATGTTGGCGCGTTCGAGCTCGGATTGCAGGCTGTCGATGTCGAACTGGCCGGGGCGGACCCGCTCCAGCAGGGTCTCGATGCGTTCCACGTCGAGGCGGGACAGGATCAGCGGGGGACGCGGGGCAGGGGCATTCATTAGAGGTGTTCTCCGGGAAACGAAAAAGGCGGCACCTCGCGGCGTCGCCCGGGATCCAGCATGCCTCCCAGTTTGCCAGACGCGCGGGCCGGCTGCATGGGTTTCGGAGGCGGGTGGAAGTCAAGAAAAAACCCCGGTTTCCCGGGGCTTTGATGCGATGGAGGCCGGAGTCGGAATCGAACCGGCGTACGCGGATTTGCAATCCGCTGCATAACCACTCTGCCATCCGGCCATCGCGAAGCATTGTGTCAGAACCAGGGCCGGTCTGCCGACACGAAAAACCCCGGCGTACCGGGGCTTCGGACTTGGAGCGGGAAACGAGACTCGAACTCGCGACCTCAACCTTGGCAAGGTTGCGCTCTACCAACTGAGCTATTCCCGCGTCGCTGAGCCGTGCATTCTACGGGGTTGCACGTGACTGTCAACACCCCCGCGCAAGAATTTTTGCATTGCCGCGTCGTGTCAGTCTTAAAGCAGCTCCAGCACGCGTTCGGGCGGCCGTCCGATCACCGCGCGGTCGCCGTGTTCGAAGATCGGGCGTTCGATGAGGATGGGATGCGCGGACATCGCCGCGATCAACGTCGAATCTTCCAGCGCGGGATCGGCCAGCCCGAGCGCGGCGTACTCGCTTTCGCCCTTGCGCAGGAGCTCGCGCGCGCCGATGCCCAGCTTGCCCAGAAGCGCCTCCAGCACCTGCGGAGAGGGCGGCGAGTCCAGATAGGCGACCAGTTCCGGCGCGATGCCGCGCTCGTGCAGCAGCGCCAGCGCCTGGCGGGATTTGGAGCAGCGCGGGTTGTGGTAATAGCGCATCACGAGGGGATCCTCCCGAGCATGTGTTCCGCGGTGGAGACGCGCAGTTCGCCGGGCGCTTCCACCTGCACGTCCTTCACCACGCCATCCTCGATGTAAAGCGCGTAGCGCTTGCTGCGCAGGCCCATGCCGTAGGCGCTGCCATCCATCTCCAGGCCGATGGCGCGGGTGAAGTCGGCATTGCCGTCCGCCAGCAGCACCAGGCCTTCCGGCACCTGGCGGGATTCGCCCCAGGCCTGCATCACGAACGGATCGTTGACCGAGACGCACATCACTTCGACGCCACGCTGCTGGAAATCGGCCAGGCGTTCGATGTAACCGGGCAGATGGAGTTCCGAGCAGGTCGGCGTGAACGCACCCGGCACGGCGAACAGGACCGCGCGCTTGCCGTCGAACAGGTGGGCGGTATCGACGCGATGCACGCCGTCGCGGATGGTCTGCAGGATCGCCTCGGGCAGGCGGTCGCCGATCTGGATGCTCATCGTTTTCCTCGCGGGGGAAGCTGCCGGTTTGACGCCCTTGATGGTACAACCGGGGCGTTGCGGCTGCCCGCTGGTTGAACCGGGCGGGGGGCCGCCCCCACATCGAGTGAGGCCACGGGCCGCAGACGAGCGCAGCGATCATGGAGTTCAAGGACTATTACGAAACCCTCGGCGTGGAGCCTTCCGCGGGCGAGGCCGAAATCAAGACCGCCTATCGGCGGTTGGCACGGAAATACCATCCCGATGTCAGCAAGGAGGCCGGCGCCGAGGACAAGTTCAAGGCCGTGAACGAAGCCTACGAGGCCCTGCGCGATCCGCAGAAGCGCGCTGCCTATGACCAGCTTCGTGCGCGCGGCTTCCGCCCCGGCGACCAGGTGCCGCCGCAGGGCGGCTTCGGTGGCCCAGGCGGCCACCCGGGCGGGTTCGATTACGAGGAAATCTTCGCCGGCGGCGGCAATGGCGGCTTCAGCGATTTCTTCGAGCAGATCTTCGGGCGCGGACGCGGTGGCGGATTCGGCGGACAGGCGCGCGGCCCGGCACCGCGCGGCGACACCCGCGCGCGGCTGTCGGTCTCGCTGGAAGCGGTGTACCGGGGCGACCCGGTGCGGATCTCGGTCAACGGGAAATCGCTGGAGGTGAAGATCCCGAAGGGCGTTCGGCCCGGGCAGGCGATCCGCCTCAAGGGCCAGGGCGCGACCGGCGACCTGCTGCTGGAAATCGAATACGCCGCGCATCCGCATTTCGAGGTGGACGGCCGCAACCTCATCCACGTGCTGGAAGTGACGCCCTGGCAGGCGGCGCTGGGCGACGTGGTGGCGGTCCCGACACTCGGCGGCACGGTGGAATTGAAGATCCCGGCCGGTTCGGAAGCGGGGCGCAAGCTGCGGCTGCGGGGTCGCGGCCTGCCCGGCCCCACTCCGGGTGACCAGATCGTCGAGCTGGAAGTGATCGCCCCGGTGCCGGTCAACGAGCGCCAGCGCAGCGCTTACGAGGATCTGCGCGCGGCCTTCGGGCGGGAGTGACGGGATTCGCGGGCTGCACGCCCGCCGCACTGAGGCAGCGGGCGCGGGTCGGGCGCGGCCTCAGGTGGTCGGCATCAGCTGCTTGAGGGTTTCGGTCAGCTGCGCTTCGGTGAAGGGCTTGGTCAGGTAGGCCTTGGCGCCCTGGCGCATGCCCCAGACGCGGTCGGTTTCCTGATCCTTCGTGGTGACCAGCACCACCGGGATGTGCGCGGTTTCCGCCGCCCGGCTGATCGCGCGAGTGGCCTGGAAGCCGTTGAGGTTGGGCATGACCACGTCCATCAGGATGAGGTCGGGCCGTTCGGCTTTCGCTGTTTCCACGCCAGCGGCACCGTCTTCGGCGGTCAGGCACTCGTGCCCGAGCTTCTCCACGATGCGGCGGATGCCCATGAGCTGGGACGGCGAGTCGTCGACGACCAGGATTCTTGCCATGCGTTTTCCCCTTGGATGAGGCGATTCTAACGGTTGTGCGCGCGGACCGGAACGATCAGAGGCGGACCAGGGTGCGCCCCAGCGAACGGCCGGCCAGCATGCGCTCGAAAACCGCGGGCAAACCGTCGAGGGCGACCTCGTCGGTGGCGATGGCGTCGAGCCGGTCGGGCTTCCAGTCATGGGCGAGATGCGCCCAGACCGCTTCGCGGATGTCGCGGGCGGTGCCGGCCGAGGCCACGCCCAGCAGCGAGACGCCGCGGATGATGAAGGGCATCACGGTCGTCGGCAGCTCGGCGCTGGCGGCGAGCCCGGCGCTGGCGACGTTGCCGTAGGGCACCGTCTGCGCCAGAAGGCTGGCCAGCATCGGGCCGCCGACGTTGTCGAGTGCGCCGCCGAAACGGGCCGACTCCATCGGGCGGCGGGTATCCAGCACCTCGCGGCCGAGCACTTGTGCCGCGCCGAGCGACTGCAGGTAATCGGCCTGCTCGGGCTTGCCGCTGATCGCGTGGACTTCGTAGCCGGCACGGCTGAAGATCGCGACCGCCAGCGAGCCGACGCCGCCGGTGGCGCCGGTGATGGCGATCGGCCCCAGCCCCGGATGCTGGCGGTTTTCCTGCATCCGGAACAGGGCGAGCGCGGCGGTGAATCCCGCGGTGCCGAGGATCATCGCTTGGCGCAGGTCCAGCCCGTCCGGCAGCGGGATGGCCCACTTCGATTCCAGCCGCGCGTATTCGGCGTAGCCGCCGTCGCGGGTTTCCGACAGGCCGCAGCCGGTGACGAGGACGGCATCGCCCTCCTTGAATGCCGGGTCCGAGGACTGCACCACGTGGCCGGCGACATCGATCCCGCCGACCAGCGGGAAGCGTCGCAGGATCTTGCCCTTGCCGGTGCCGGCCAGTGCATCCTTGAAGTTGACCGAAGAAAACGCCGTCCTGACGACGATTTCGCCCGGACTGAGCGAGTCGAGCGCCATGGCTTCGATGCCGCTGCGGTAGCCGGCTTCGTCGTCGTGGATGCGGAAGGCGCGAAAACGCTCGGGCAGGGACATGGAAACTCCTCGCGGGAAAGGGCCATCATCGCCCATCGGGACCGGGCTTGCCCCCTTGACAGGATCAATGGCGGCCTTCGGCGATTTTTTCGCGCATCCAGACCCCGGCCTCCGCGGCACGGTAGTCGGCGAGCCAGGCGAACAGTTCGTCCAATCCTTCGCCATGCCACAAGTCCTCGCGCTGGCCGGGATGCAGGAAACCCTCCGCCACCATGTGGTCGATCATGGCCATCAGCGGCTTCCAGTAGCCGGCCACGTCGAGGAAGGCGCAGGGCCGTTCGCCGAGGCCAAGCTGCCGCCAGGTCAGCATCTCGAACATCTCGTCGAGCGTGCCGAAGCCGCCGGGCAGGGCGATGAAGGCATCGCCCAGTTCGAACATGCGCTGCTTGCGCTGGTGCATCGAATCGACCACTTCCAGCCGGGTGACGCCGCGATGCGCGACCTCCCAATCCACCAGCTGGTGCGGGATCACGCCGATCACTTCGCCCCCCGCGGCGAGCGCGGCATCGGCGGCGACGCCCATCAGCCCGACGTTGCCGCCGCCGTATACCAGCGCATGGCCACTTTCCGCGATGCGGCGGCCAAGCCGGCTGGCGGCATCGATGTATTCCGGGCGGCGGCCGGACTTGGCGCCGCAGTACAGGCAGATTGTCTTCGGGCGCGGCTGAGTGGAAATCGGGGCGTCGGCGGTCATGCGGCGGATCCGGAAAAACACGCTGGAGGAATCGGAGGATGAAAAACGCCGGGCAATGGAGCCCGGCGCTTCAGGGGGCCACGGCAGGTGATGCGTGCCGTGGCCGGAGGGCCTCAGTTGGCCTTGTGGATGGCGCGCTTGTCGACGGCCATCGCCGCGTCGTGCACGGCTTCGGACAGGCTCGGGTGCGCGTGGCAGATGCGCGCGAGATCGTCGGCACTGCCCTTGAATTCCATCGAGATCACGCCTTCGTGGACCAGTTCGGACACGTTCGGGCCGACCAGGTGCATGCCGAGGATGCGGTCGGTTTCGGCATCGGCCAGCACCTTGACGAAGCCGATCGGCTCGGCCATCGCCACCGCGCGACCGACGGCCGCGAACGGGAAGCTGCCGGCCTTGTACTCGACGCCATCGGCCTTGAGCTGCTCCTCGGTCTTGCCGACCCAGGCGATTTCCGGCTCGGTGTAGATCACCCACGGAATGGTGTCGTAGTTGACGTGGCCCGGCAGGCCGGCGATCAGTTCGGCCACGGCGATGCCTTCCTCGAAGCCCTTGTGCGCCAGCATCGGGCCACGCACGCAGTCGCCCACGGCCCAGACGCCGTCGACGCCGGTATGGCAGTGTTCGTCGACCTCGATGCGGCCGCGGTCGTCGAGCTTGACGCCGGTGCCCTCGGCCAGCAGGCCCTTGGACGCGGCACGACGGCCCACGGCCACCAGCAGCTTGTCGACGACCAATTCCTGAGCCTCGTCCTTGGCATCGGTATAGGTCACGTGGACCTTGCCGTCCTTGACCTCGACGTTGGTGCACTTGGTGCCGAGGCGGATGTCCAGGCCCTGCTTCTTGAACTCGCGGGCGGCGACCTTGGCCACTTCCTTGTCGGCCGCGGCGAGGAAATCGGGCATGCCTTCGAGCACGGTGACCTTGGCGCCGAGGCGGTTCCACACGCTGCCCAGCTCCAGGCCGATCACGCCCGCACCGATCACGCCGAGGGTTTCCGGCACGTCCTCGAAGTCCAGCGCGCCGACGTTGTCGACGATGTGCTTGCCGTCGTACTTGGCGAACGGCAGCTCGATGGAATCCGAACCGGCGGCGAGGATCACGTTGGTGCCCTTGAGCTCGACCACGCTGTCGTCATGCTGCTTGACCGAGACCACGTTGCCCGGCTGCAGGGTGCCGAAGCCGCTGAACGAGGCGACCTTGTTTGCCTTGAACAGCGCGGCAATGCCGCCGGTGAACTGCTTCACGATCTTGTCCTTGCGGCCGATCATGGTCGGCACGTCGATCTTCGCGTTGTCGAAGCCGATGCCGTGCTGGTCGAAGATGTGGCCCATGTTCCAGAACTGGCGGGACGAATCCAGCAGCGCCTTGGACGGGATGCAGCCCACGCGCAGGCAGGTGCCGCCCAGCGCCGGCTTGCCGTCCTTGCCCAGCGCGGCATCCACGCAGGCGACCTTCAGGCCCAGCTGCGCGGCACGGATGGCGGCGTGGTAGCCGGCGGGACCGCCGCCGACGACGACGACATCGAATTGTTGTTGTTCGCTCATTGCTTCATTCCTGAACTTGATGGCGGGGGCAGGGTTCGGACCTGCGATTCCGCGAAACGAGACGGGAACCGTTGCCGGTTCCCGTTCTCGGAATTACATGCCCAGCAGCATGCGGTGCGGGTTCTCGAGCTGGTTCTTGATGTCGACCAGGAACAGCACCGCGTCCTTGCCGTCGATGATGCGGTGATCGTAGGAGAGCGCGATGTACATCATCGGCGCGGCCACGACCTGGCCGTTCTCGACGATGGCGCGTTCCTTGATCGCGTGCATGCCGAGGATGGCGGACTGCGGCGGGTTGACGATCGGCGTGGACATCAGCGAGCCGAAGGTGCCGCCGTTGGTGATGGTGAAGGTGCCGCCCTGCAGGTCTTCCAGCTTCAGGCCGCCTTCGCGCGAAGCCTTGGCGAAATCGGCGATGCCCTGCTCGACTTCGGCAAAGTCCATGCGCTCGACGTTGCGCAGCACCGGGGTCACCAGGCCGCGGTCGGTGGAGATCGCCACCGAGATGTCGGCATAGCCGTGGTAGATGATGTCGTCGCCATCGACCGAGGCGTTGACCACCGGGTACTTCTGCAGCGCGTTGGCGGCGGCCTTGGCGAAGAAGCTCATGAAGCCGAGCTTGATGCCGTTGGCCTTGACGAAATCGTCCTGCAGCTCCTTGCGCATCTCCATGACCTTGGAGAGGTTGACCTCGTTGAAGGAGGTCAGCATGGCGATGGAGTTCTTCGACTCCATCAGGCGTTCGGCGATGCGCTTGCGGATGCGGGTCATCGGCACGCGTTCTTCCGGACGTGCGCCACCGGCCACGCCGGCGGTCTTGCCGCTGGCGTAGTTGATCAGGTCTTCCTTGGTCACGGCGCCGCGACGGCCGGTGCCTTCGACCTGGGACGGATCGATGCCTTCCTTCTTCGCGGTGAACGCCGCGCCCGGGGGCAGCGCCGAGGTGTCGCCAGAGGCCGGCTTGGGCGTGGTGCTGGAAGGCGCCGCGGCCTGCGCCTTGGCGGCTTCACCCTTCGGCTGCACTTCCTGCGCGCCGGCGGCCGACGCATCGGACTTGGCCTCGGCCACCGCGCCTTCCTCGATGACCGCGATCACCTGCTGGCTGGTCACCGTGGCACCGGTGTCGAACTTGATTTCCTTCAGCACGCCGTCGGCGGGCGAGGGGACTTCCAGCACGACCTTGTCGGTTTCGAGGTCGACCAGGTTCTCGTCGCGCTTGACGGCCTCGCCGACTTTCTTGTGCCAGCCGGCGATGACGGCGTCGGATACGGATTCGGGAAGAACCGGGACTTTGATTTCGGTGGCCATGTGCTTGTCCGATTGAGATTCTGCGATGAAGGGAAGGGCTTACTCGACGCCGGGTTCCATGCCCGGTGCGTTGACCAGGGCGTCGGCGATGAGCTTCTGCTGCTCGACGACGTGGTCGTTGAAGTGGCCGGCGGCCGGTGAAGGCGAGCGTGCGCGGCCGGCGTAGTTCAGGACGTGGTCCGACGACACGCAGGCCTGCAGGTGGTGGCGGATCTGGAACCAGGCGCCCTGGTTCTGCGGCTCTTCCTGGCACCAGACCACGTCGCGGGCCTGCGGATACTTGGCCAGTTCGGCCGACAGCAGCTCGCGCGGGAACGGATAGAGCTGCTCCACGCGGATCAGCGCCACGTCGTCCTGGCCGCGCTTCTCCATGTCTTCCAGCAGGTCGTAGTACACCTTGCCGGAACACACGACGATGCGCTTGACCTTGGCCGGATCGGCCTTCTGGTCACCAATCACGCGCTGGAAACGGCCTTCGGCCAGCTCGTCCAGGGTGCTGACGGCCAGCTTGTGGCGAAGCAGCGATTTCGGCGTCATCACCACCAGCGGCTTGCGGGTGGCCATGTTCATCTGGCGGCGGATCATGTGGAAAGCCTGCGCCGGGGTGGTCGGCACGCAGACGATCATGTTGTCCAGCGCGCACAGCTGCAGGAAGCGTTCCAGGCGGGCCGAGCTGTGTTCCGGGCCCTGGCCCTCGTAGCCGTGCGGCAGGAACAGTGCCAGGCCGCACAGCCGGCCCCACTTGGCTTCGCCGGAGGACAGGAACTGGTCGATCACCACCTGCGCGCCGTTGGCGAAATCGCCGAACTGGCCTTCCCAGATGTCGAGGGTGTGCGGATCGGCGGTGGAGTAGCCGTACTCGAACGCCATGACCGCCTCTTCGGAAAGCAGCGAGTCGATGATGGTGGCGTCTTCGGGATTCTCGACCAGCTGGCGCAGCGGCAGGTAGTCGCGATCGGTCTTCTGGTCGTGCAGCACCGCGTGGCGGTGGAAGAACGTGCCGCGGCCGGAATCCTGGCCGACCAGGCGCAGCTTGTTGCCCTCGTCGAGCAGGGTGGCGTAGGCCAGGTTCTCGGCGAAACCCCAATCGCCCGGCTGCTCGCCCGCGGCCATCTTGCGACGGTCCTCGTAGATCTTGGCGACGCGCGGATGCAGGGTCAGGTCTTCGGGCAAGGTGTTGATCTGCCTGGCCAGCGCGTCGAGCTTCTTGCGGTCGACCTTGGTATCGGTGCCCGGTTCGAAACGGCCGGCGAGGTACTTGCCCCAGTCGATGGTGAACTCGTCCGGCTTGACCTCGACCACCTCGGCGGTGACTTCGCCGGCATCGAGCTTGTCGCGATAGGCATCGGCGTAGCCCTTGACGCCCGCGACATCGAGCAGGCCTTCGGCCACCAGCACGTCGCCGTACTTCTCGCGCGTGGTCTTCATCGCGCGGATCTTCTGGTACATCAGCGGCTGGGTCGCGGCCGGTTCGTCGGCCTCGTTGTGGCCGTTGCGGCGATAGCAGACCAGGTCGATGACCACGTCCTTGCCGAAGCGCTGGCGGAAATCGAAGGCGAGTTCGGCGCAGAACGCGACCGCTTCCGGATCATCGCCGTTCACGTGCAACACCGGGGCGCCGACCATCTTGGCGACGTCGGTGCAGTACAGCGTGGAACGCGCGTCCTGGCGCTCGCTGGTGGTGAAGCCCACCTGGTTGTTGATGACGATGTGGACGGTGCCGCCGACCGCGAAGCCGCGCGCCTGCGACATCTGCAGCAGCTCCATGCCGACGCCCTGGCCGGCGAAGGCGGCGTCGCCGTGCAGCAGCACCGGGAGCACCTGCTTGCGTGCCTCGTCGTTGCGGCGCAGCTGGCGCGAGCGCACCGAGCCGGCCACCACCGGGTTGACGATCTCCAGGTGCGAGGGGTTGAACGCCAGCGCCAGGTGGACCGGGCCGCCCGGCGTCGCCACGTCGGCGGAGAAGCCCATGTGGTACTTCACGTCCCCGGTGTGCGCGCGGTGTTCGTCCGCGTGGTGCTGGAATTTGCCCTCGAACTCGTCGAACAGCACCTTCGGCGGCTTGCCCAGGGTGTTGACCAGCACGTTCAGGCGGCCGCGGTGGGCCATGCCGATCACCATTTCCTTGACGCCGACGGTGCCGGAATGGCGGATCAGCGTGTCCATCAGCGGGATCAGCGAATCACCGCCTTCCAGCGAGAAGCGCTTCTGACCGACGTACTTGGTGCCGAGATAGCGCTCGAGGCCTTCGGCCGCGGTCAGGCGTTCGAGGATGCGCTTCTTGTCGTCGGCGGTGCGGCCGAAACGGCCCGCGGCGGCCTCGAGGCGCTCGTACATGAAGCGGCGCTGCTCGGCATCGGCGATGTGCATGAACTCCGCGCCGATCGAGCCGGTGTAGGTCGCCTTGAGCGTCGCCAGCAGGTCGGAGAGCTTCATCCGCACGTTGCCGCCGACGCCGCCGGTGCTGAACTCGCTGCCGAGATCGGCATCGGAGAGGCGGTGGAAGCCGAGGGTCAGGTCCGGCGCGTCGGGATGCACCAGCATCTCCAGCGGGTCGATCTTCGCCGCCAGGTGGCCGCGCGAGCGGTAGGCGGTGATCAGGCGGCCGACGTTGCGCTCGCGCTCGTCACCGCTGCCGGTCGCCCCTTGCAGCTGACCGCGAGCGGCCTTGCGGCCGGCCTCGGCAACCGCATCGACGATCACCGAATGCGGTACGTCGCCGGCCTCGCGGCCCTTCAGTTCATCGAAGTACTGTTTCCACTTCGGGCCCACGCTTTCCGGGGCGGCGAGGTACTGTTCATAGAGGTCTTCGATGTACGCCGCGTTGGCGCCAAGCTGGGAAGACCGGGCAAAGTGCTTCAGGAGGCTGTCCGCCATTTCGAGGGTTCGCTCACACGTTACCGATGGGCCATGAAGCCGATTGTCGTCCGGTTTGATGCATGACCGGAAAATTCAAGCTGAATGGCCGGTTGAAGGGGCTCGAATTATAGTCCGAGCCGCCCCGCGGATGCATCCGACGAAAGCCGAATCGGGCATTCCGGGGCGTTCGAGAGAGTGGATGGCACGGCGCGCAGCGCCCGCACCCGATGGAAGGCCGCAAGGGCGCTTTCCGGTTCCGGGCGGGGCAAGGGGATGCATTCCGGGCCGTCAGATCGGAGTGAACCGGATGGGGACGGTGACCCGGCCGACGCTCGGCTGGCCGCCCACCGTGGCCGGTCGGAAGCGCCAGCGCCGCACCGCGTCCAGCGCGGCGCGGTCGAGATCGCGCGAGCCGCTGCCGCTGGCGATGCTCACCGAGGTCGGCACGCCGTCCGGGCCGACATCGACCGAGACATTGACCGTGCCACCGATGCCCGAGCGCAGGGCCGAGCGCGGATACGCCGGCGCCGGCTGGCTGACCGGCACCGGCGGAGCGTTTCCACCGACCACGCGCGGGGCCGGGATGGCGGGCCGTGGTGCCGGCGCCTGCGAGGGCGGTGGCGGCGCGGGGCGCGGCGGTTCGATGATCGCCGGCGGTGGCAGCGCGGCGTCGCCGCCGGCATCGGCGATCGGCGGCAGGCCGTCTTCCAGGCTCCCGCCCATCGGCGTGGGCAGTGGCTCGAAGACCTGCACCTGGCCGTCGTTGGCCGCCTCGGTGCCGGGTTCCACGGTGTAGAACGACTTCTTGCGCTCGATGCTCCAGATCGCGAAGAACAGCAGCAGGCCGGCCGTGATCGCCACCGGGACGATCCACCACAGGCGGCGATCGGAACGTGGGCGGGCAGGGGGCGTCGGGCTGGATGCGTTCATGGCGGCCTTGCGGATGGGACTGGGCGATTCTGGCATCGTTTCCGTGAGCGTTGCGGCAAACGCGGCGATAATGGGCCGTTTCCCCACAGGTCCGTCCCATGCTCGACCCGCAATTGCTCCGTCAGGATCCCGAATCCGTCCGTGCCGCGCTCGCCCGTCGCGGTGTGTCGCTCGACGTCGCCGCCTTCAAGTCGCGGGAAGCGGAGCGCAAGGCGATCCAGATCCGCACGCAGGAGCTGCAGAACCTGCGCAACACCCGCAGCAAGGCGATCGGCATGGCCAAGGCAAAGGGCGAGGACGTGGCGCCGTTGCTTGCGGAAGTTGCCGGTTTCGGCGAAGAGCTGAAGGCCAGCGAAGTGCGCCTGGATGCGATCCGCTCCGACATGGACGCGCTGCTCATGGGGTTGCCGAACCTGCCCGATGCCTCGGTGCCGGACGGCACGGACGAATCCGGCAACGTCGAGCATTCGCGTTGGGGCACGCCGCGTGAATTCGACTTCGAGCCGAAGGATCACGTGGAGCTTGGCGCGCGCCACGGCTGGCTGGACGGCGAGACCGCGGCCAGGCTTTCCGGCGCCCGTTTCACCGTGCTGCGTGGCCAGCTTGCCCGCCTGCATCGCGCGCTGGCGCAGTTCATGCTCGATCTGCACACCGGCGAGCACGGCTATCTGGAAACCAGCGTCCCGGTGCTGGTCAATGCCGATTCGATGCGCGGAACCGGCCAGTTGCCGAAGTTCGAGGACGATCTATTCGCCACCTTCGTCGGCGAGGGCGAAGCCGCTTCGAAGCGCTACCTCATCCCGACTTCGGAAGTCTCGCTGACCAACATCGTGCGCGATGAGATCGTCGAGGCCGACGCGCTTCCGCTGCGGATGACCGCGCATTCGATGTGCTTCCGCGCCGAGGCCGGCGCACATGGCCGGGATACCCGCGGCATGATCCGCCAGCACCAGTTCGAAAAGGTCGAGCTGGTCTCGATCAGCCGTCCGCAGGACAGCGATGCCGAACTCGAGCGCATGACCGCCTGCGCCGAAACCGTGCTGCGGAAGCTGGGGTTGCCGTATCGGCGCATGCTGCTGTGCGCCGGCGACATGGGCTTCTCCGCGCGCAAGACCTACGATCTCGAAGTGTGGCTGCCCTCGCAGGGCACCTGGCGCGAGATCTCGTCCTGCTCGAACTGCGGCGACTTCCAGGCGCGGCGGATGCAGGCGCGCTGGCGCAATCCGGAAATCGGCAAGCCCGAACTCGTGCATACGCTCAACGGTTCCGGCGTGGCGGTGGGCCGGGCGCTGGTCGCGGTGATGGAAAACGGCCAGAACGCCGATGGCAGCATCACCGTGCCCGAGGTGCTGCGCCCTTACATGGGCGGAATTGATACCCTCGCCTGATGCACGATCTCAACGACCTCTACTACTTCGCCGCCGTCGTCGATCACGGCGGTTATGCGGCGGCCGAGCGCGCGCTGGGCATCCCGAAATCGCGCCTTTCGCGGCGCATCGCCCAGCTCGAGGAAGATCTCGGCGCGCGCCTCCTGCAGCGCTCGACGCGAAGGTTCGCGGTGACCGAGGTCGGCATCAGCGTCCATCGCCACGCGCAGGCGATGCTGGCTTCGGCGCAGGCCGCGCGCGAGGCGGTGGACCAGCTCAGCGCCACCCCGCGCGGCCTGGTGCGCGCCAGCGTGCCGGTCACCATCGCGCAGGAGTTGTTGCCGGCGATCCTGCCGGATTTCCTCGCCCTGCATCCCGACGTACGCCTGCAGCTGCACGTGGGCGATCGCCGCGTGGATGTCATCCAGGAAGGGTTCGACGTCGCCCTGCGCGTGCGCAGCCGGCTCGATGACGACGGCAGCCTGATCATGCGCAGTTTCGGCGAGGATCAGCAGCTGCTGGTCGCCAGCCCGGACTATCTTCGCAAGCGCGGTCGGCCGCAGTCTCCCGAGGACCTGCTCGATGGCCACGTCACCCTGAGCGCCGGGGAGGACGAATCCCGCCAGCGCTGGGAACTGCACGGGCCGGCAGGGGAGGTCCGGAGCATCGAGCTCAAGCCGCGCTTGGCGGCGTTCGATTTCCACATGCTGCGTTCGCTGGCGAAGCAGGGCATCGGCATCACCATGCTGCCGGAGATGTCCTGCGCCGAGGCGGTGCACAACGGCGAACTCGAACTGGTGCTGCCGGAATGGAAGCTGCCGGTGGGCATCATCCACGCCGTGTTCCCCTCGCGGCGCGGCATGCTGCCGGCGGTGCGGGCCTTCATCGACCACCTGGCCGAGCGCATGCCCCAAGCCCTCTCCTCGAAGCGCTGCGACGTGGGCGCGGTTTGAACATGGCAGAATGTCCGCCCCGGAAGCGTGGCCGAGTGGTTTAAGGCACCGGTCTTGAAAACCGGCGAAGGGTCAAACCTTCCGTGAGTTCGAATCTCACCGCTTCCGCCAGATCGCGCCGTGCCGGCAGGCAGGCTTCGGAAAACCCCTACGATGCGGGCCGCCGTAGGCCGACTTGATCCGAAGCGGTTCGGCTCCTAGTCTCCTTGGCAGGGAGAATCACTTGGGGGAAGCGGCATGGCCATTCGTGTCTATCTGATCGACGACCACGCGCTGGTGCGCACCGGGATGAAGCTGATCCTGGGGCAGGAAGTGGACATCGAAGTCGTCGGCGAGGCGGAGAGCGGGGAACAGGCGCTGCCGGTGATCCGCCAGCTCAAGCCCGACGTGGTCCTGTGCGACCTGCACCTGCCCGGCATCAGCGGGTTGGAGATCACCGAACGCCTGGCGCGCGGCAGCACGGGCTGCAAGGTCATCATCGTCTCGGTGCTGGAGGACGGGCCGCTGCCCAAGCGCCTGCTTGATGCCGGTGCCAGCGGCTATCTCGGCAAGGGCGGCGATGCGCAGGAACTGGTGCGCGCCGTCCGCGACGTGGCGCGGGGCCGGCGTTATCTCGGCAACAACATCGCCCAGAACATGGCACTCTCGAGCGTGCAGGGCGGGGATTCGCCCTTCGATGCGCTCTCGCCACGCGAGCTGGAAGTGGCGATGCTGCTGGTGCAGGGGCTCCGGCAGGAAACGATCGCCCGGCGCCTCAGCCTGAGCGCCAAGACGGTGAATACCCACAAATCGCGGCTGTTCGAGAAGCTCGGGATCGATGACCCGATCGCGCTTGCACGGCTGGCCGGGCAATACGGCCTCAGCGACGCCGCCCACATGATCTGAGTCCGCCACCTGCCCGGTGCATCGGGCAGGCGGTTTCAGGATCGAACGGTCACGGCCCGCGCGGATGCGGGCCGCACCATTTCAGGCCTTCGGTGCCTCGTCGGCGGAGTCCGGGGCGGCTTGGGCATTCTCCTCGCCGCTTGCCAGTGCCGCATCCTCGGCCGGCGTGGCGAGGGCTTCGACGCCCGGCGTCGGGTCTTCGGCTGCTGCCGAGGCATCCGCCGGGGCGGAGGTGTCGTTCGCGACCACTGTGTCGGCTGCCGACGTCGATGCGTCGGTCTCGGCGGTGGCGGCCGGATCGACGGGGTCGGCGTTGGTTGCCGGCGCAGGTGCGGAAGGCATCGCCGCTGCCTGCGGATCGACCGACGCGACAGCGACCGAACCGGAAGCCGGCACCATCACCGCGTCGGCGGCGGGCTGTTCCGGGTTTGCGGCCGCTGCCGGATCGACGGCCGGTGCGCTGCGGGTTTCCGTGGCCGGTGCGACGGGCGCGGCCTCGGGGGCAGCCGGGGGAGCTTCCACAGGCTTGGCCGGCGGGGCCGCCATCGAGCGTGGCACTCGCTGAGATTCCGCCAGCGACACCGCGATCGCGGCCGAAAGCGGAAGGGCGTTGATCGCCGGGGCGGCGGGGGCCGGCTTGCGGGTGCGGAGGCTTTCCTTGGGCTTGGCAGCGGGTGCTTCGGCATCTGCAGGTGCCGGGTCGGCCGTTTCGCGGGCATCGCGGGCCTGCTCGGCGGCGACGTCGGCCGGGGAAGGCGTTTCGTCGGCGCTTCCCGCCTCGGCCGTGGCAGCGATGGGGGCATCGGGCCCGGCTTCGGCAGCAGGCTGCGCAGGCGTCGCCGCGGCCTCGACATCGGCGAAATCGAATTCCGGCTGGGAGCCGTGGGCGGCGACGACTTCGCCGGCCTCGACGGCTTCGGCATCCAGCGAGCTCTCGGCGGAGTCACCGGCGCCACGGCGGCGGCGGCGGCCACCACGACGACCGCGGCGACGGCGGCCGGACTCGCCGGCTTCACCGTTCTCGCCCGCGGCTGCGGAATCCTGCACATCGGTCGTGGCGACCACACGGGCCTCGTCGGCGGCGATTTCCGCGGGCACTTCCGTCGGGACCGGCTGGGCGGCTTCGATCACCGCCGGGGCCTCCTCGCGGGATTCCGGCACGCTCGTGCCGATGGGGGCAGCCGTGGCCGCCGTTGCGGCGGCGATTGCCGTGGTGTCGGGCTGGCGCTCCTCGCGATCGCGACGATTGCGGCGGCGTCCACCGTTGCCGCCGCCCTCCGTGCGCGGCTGCGCCGGCTGGCCGTTGGCCGAAGCGGTCGGCTGCTGCTGGGGCGGCTGGGTCTGCGCGACGGCGTCCTTCGCGGCCTCGCGCGGCGGCTGGCCATTGGCGGATGGGCCGCGCTCACGGCGCTGCTTGTTGCCGCCCTCGTTGCCACGCTTCTGCTCGCTGCCGCGTGCATCCTTGCCGCCGCGATCCTGCTTGCCCTGGCGCTCGTTGCGCGCACCGGGCTTCTGGCCGTCGCGACGATCCTGGCGCTTGCCGCCATCGCGGGCAGGCTTCTCCTGCGCGGGGGGCGCGGCATCGCTCGGCGCACCGGCGAAGAACTGCATGACGCGGGACAGGAAGCCGGCCTTCGGGCGCGGGGTGGTGAACGCGGGGGCGGGCTGCGGCGCCGGGGCAGCCGCCGGGACCGGCTTGGGCGCTTCCTCGCGCGGCGCGCGGATCGGGGCCGGCTGCGCGGGCTTCACGTTCTTCACCACCGGCTCGTCCGGGATGTTCAGATGGGCCTTGGTCAGCGCGTGGGTCGGCAGCTTGCGCGGGGTGCCGCGCTGGTAGCTGGGGCGCGAGGATTCCTCGCCCAGCTCGTTCTCGCGGATGCGGGTGACTTCGTAGTGCGGGGTGTGCAGCTGCTCGTCGGCGACGATCACCACCGGCGCTTCGTGGCGGCGCTCGATCTCGGCCAGCGCAACGCGCTTCTCGTTGAGCAGGAAGTTGGCGATCTCCACCGGCGCCTGCACCAGCACCTGGCCGGTGTTGTCCTTCATCGCGTGCTCCTCGGCGACGCGGATGATCGACAGCGACAGCGATTCGACGCTGCGCATGCGGCCGTGGCCCTCGCAACGCGGGCAGACAATCTGGCTGGCTTCGCCCAGCGACGGACGCAGGCGCTGGCGCGACATCTCCATGAGGCCGAAGCGCGAGATGCGGCCGATCTGCACGCGGGCGCGGTCGTACCTCAACGCGCTCTGCAGGCGGTTTTCCACCTCGCGCTGGTGCTTGTTGCTGGACATGTCGATGAAATCGATCACCACCAGCCCGGCGAGATCGCGCAGACGCAGCTGGCGGGCCACTTCCTCGGCGGCCTCCAGGTTGGTGTTGAAGGCGGTTTCCTCGATGTCGCCGCCGCGGGTGGCGCGGGCGGAGTTCACGTCGATCGCGGTCAGGGCTTCGGTCTGGTCGATGACCAGCGCGCCGCCGGAGGGCAGGCGGACTTCGCGCTCGTAGGCCGACTCGATCTGCGACTCGATCTGGAACCGGTTGAACAACGGCACGTCATCGGTGTAATGCTTGAGCTTGCGCAGGTTGTGCGGCATCACCTGTTCGACGAACTGGCGCGCTTCCTCGTACATCTCCGGCGTATCGACGAGGATTTCGCCGATGTCGGCGCGCATGTAATCGCGCAGCGCGCGGACGATCAGCCGGCTTTCCTGGTAGATCAGGAACGGGGCCGGCTTGGAAAGCGCGGCTTGGGCGATCGCCTTCCAGACCGAAAGCAGGTAATCGAGGTCCCACTGCAGCTCCTCGGCATCACGACCGACGCCGGCGGTGCGGATGATCACGCCCATGTCGTCGGGGATCTGCAGCGCATCCATGGCCCGCTTCAGCTCGGCGCGGTCCTCGCCCTCGATCCGACGCGAGACGCCGCCGGCGGTCGGCGAATTGGGCATCAGCACCATGTAGCGGCCCGCCAGCGAGATGAACGTGGTCAGCGCCGCGCCCTTGTTGCCGCGCTCTTCCTTGTCGACCTGAACCACCACTTCCTGGCCTTCGCGCAGGAGTTCCTTGATGTTGGCCTTGTTGTGATCGACGCCGGACTGGAAGTAGTCGCGGGAGATTTCCTTCAGCGGCAGGAAGCCGTGGCGTTCGGCGCCGTAATCCACGAAGGCGGCTTCGAGCGAAGGCTCGAGGCGGGTGATCTTGCCCTTGTAGATGTTGGACTTCTTCTGTTCCTTCGAGGGTTGCTCGATGTCGATGTCGTAGAGGTTCTGGCCATCGACGATCGCGACGCGGAGCTCTTCCGCCTGCGTCGCATTGATCAGCATGCGTTTCATTGATCGT
>JAEXAG010000120.1 GCA_023394655.1 Pseudomonadota bacterium | reverse complement strand
CATGTTCGGCTGATCGCCCGCAACACGGCGCCATGTACGCCGCATGGCTGCGAAAGCGCCGGCTTCATGCGCTCAAACCCTTGTTTTTCAATGGGTTTTCGACTGTCTTTCCAAGGCCTGACGTGGTTAGATTTCACGTCTTGTCAACGCTCCCCGTCGGGTGCGTGCGGGCAGGCCCCGGAACGGGCCGCGCACGTGCGGTATCCGGCGGATGACCGCGCCACACCACGGAAGCCCGATGTCCCAACCGACCGAATCCGCCCGCGAAATCATCCCGGTCAACCTCGAAGACGAAATGCGGCGCAGCTACCTCGATTACGCCATGAGCGTGATCGTGGGGCGCGCGCTGCCGGACGTCCGCGATGGCCTCAAGCCGGTGCACCGCCGCGTGCTGTTCGCGATGAACGAACTGGGTGCGCACAGCAACAAGCCCTATTTCAAGTCCGCCCGAATCGTCGGCGACGTGATCGGCAAGTACCACCCGCACGGCGACCTGCCGGTCTACGACACGCTGGTGCGCATGGCGCAGCCGTTCTCGCTGCGCTACCTGCTGGTGGACGGGCAGGGCAACTTCGGTTCGGTCGATGGCGATTCCGCCGCGGCGATGCGCTACACCGAGGCGCGGATGTCGCGCATGGCGCACGAGCTGATGGCCGACATCGACAAGGAAACCGTCGATTTCCAGCCCAACTACGACGAGAAGGAGCTGGAGCCGACGGTCATGCCGACCCGGTTCCCGAACCTGCTGGTGAACGGCTCGGCCGGCATCGCGGTGGGCATGGCGACCAACATCCCGCCGCACAACCTCAACGAGGTGGTGGATGCGCTGCTGGCGATGATCGAGCAGCCCGACATCGACATCGACGGCCTGATGGAATACATCCCCGGCCCGGATTTCCCCACCGGCGGGATCATCAACGGCGTTGGCGGCATCCATCTCGCCTATCGCACCGGCAAGGGCCGCGTGCGCATGCGCGCCAAGGCGGAAGTCGAAGTGGCCGACAACGGCCGCGAGGCGATCGTCGTCACCGAGATCCCCTACCAGGTCAACAAGGCCAAGCTGATCGAGAAGATCGCCGAGCTGGTCAAGGAAAAGAAGCTCGAAGGCATCAGCGAGCTGCGCGACGAGTCCGACAAGGACGGCATGCGCATCTACATCGAGGTCAAGCGCGGCGATTCCGCCGAAGTGGTCCTCAACAACCTGTACCTGCAGACGCCGATGGAATCGGTGTTCGGCATCAACATGGTGGCGCTGGTCGATGGCCGCCCGCAGCTGCTGAACATCCGCCAGATCCTCGAAGCCTTCCTGCGCCACCGCCGCGAGGTGGTGACCCGCCGCACGATCTTCGAACTGCGCAAGGCGCGCGCGCGTGCCCACATCCTCGAAGGCCTGACGGTCGCGCTCGCCAACATCGACGAGATGATCGAGCTGATCAAGACCTCGGCCAATCCGGAAGAGGCGCGCCTGAAGATGCTGGCGCGCCGCTGGCAGCCGGGCATGGTCGGGGCGCTTCTTGCCGCCGCCGGTGCCGAGGCCTCGCGCCCCGAGGACCTGCCGGCTGGCGTCGGCCTGATCGAAGGCGCATACCAGCTCACCGAGATCCAGGCCCAGCAGATCCTGGAAATGCGCCTGCATCGCCTGACCGGGCTGGAGCAGGAAAAGCTCACCGACGAATACCGCCAGCTGCTCGATGCCATCCGTGGCCTGATCGAGATCCTGGAAGATCCCGACGTGCTGATGCAGGTCATCCGCAGCGAGCTGGAAAACCTGAAGGCCGAGTACGGCGATGCGCGCCGCAGCGAGATCCGGGCCAGCGAGGAAGATCTCGACATCCTCGACCTGATCGCGCCGGAAGACGTGGTGGTCACCCTTTCGCACGCCGGTTACGCCAAGCGCCAGCCGGCCACCACCTATCGTGCGCAGAAGCGCGGTGGCAAGGGTCGCAACGCCGCCGCCACCAAGGACGAGGATTTCATCGACCAGCTGTGGCTGGTGAACACCCACGACACCCTGCTGACTTTCACCAGCGCCGGACGCGTGTTCTGGCTGTCGGTCCATCAGCTGCCGGATGCCGGCCCGAATGCCCGCGGCCGCCCGATCATCAACTGGATCCCGCTCGAAGACGGCGAGAAGGTGCAGGCAGTGCTGCCGGTGCGTGAGTACGAGCCAGGCAAGTACGTGTTCTTCGCCACCCGCAACGGCACCGTCAAGAAGACCGCGCTGACCGAGTTCGCGTTCCGGCTTTCGCGCGGCAAGATCGCGATCAACCTGGACGAGGGCGACGCGCTGGTCAATGCCGAGCTGACCGACGGCGAGCGCGACATCATGCTGTTCGCCTCCAACGGCAAGGCCGTGCGTTTCGACGAAGGCAGCGTGCGCGGCATGGGCCGCACCGCGACCGGCGTGCGCGGCATGCGTCTGGCCGACGGCGAATCGGTGGTCAGCCTGATCGTGGTGCAGGGCGATGGCGACATCCTCACCGCCAGCGAGAACGGCTACGGCAAGCGCACCGAGCTGGGCGAGTTCCCGCGCAAGGGCCGTGGCACCCAGGGCGTGATCGCGCTCAAGACCACCGAGCGCAACGGCGCGCTGGTCGGCGCCATCCAGCTCACCGACCACCACGACGTGCTGCTCATTTCCGATGGCGGCACCCTGGTGCGGACGCCGGCCGCGCACATCGCGCAGGTTGGCCGCAACACCCAGGGCGTCACGCTGATGAAGGTGGCGAAGGACGAGAAGCTGCAGGCCATCGAGCGCCTCGATGTCTCGCTGGAAGCCGACGAGGAAGGCTCCGAAGGCGGCGTGGCCGCTGCGGCCACGGAACCGGCGGGCGAAGACGCCTGACGCAAGCAGCAGGCAACCGGCCCCGCGCGGGCCGGTGAAGTTTCGTCAGAGTGGTGGCAGACGGCGGATGACCTCGGCGTCCAGCCAATCGCGGTCCACTTCCTCCGGCGTGGTCTTTCCGAGCGTGGCCTCGACCAGCAGCTGGCGCTGGATCCTGCCGCGCTCGAACGCGGTCGCGTAGGGAATCCGCATGAAGGTGACCATGCTGTAGCGCGGCACGAAGCGCTCGGGATGACGTTCCGCCAGTTCCAGTTCCAGTGCGCGCTGCAGCAGGTAGTCCGCGTCATCCACGTGGTCGCGCATTTCCAGATAGTTCTCCAGCGCCATGGTCTGGATCGCCAGCGCGTTCGGCGCGCGCTCGGCCTCGTAGGCGGCGAATGCCTCTTCCAGCGGCACGCCCGAGGCGATTCGCTCGGCCAATTCCACGCAATCCTCGAACGCGCAGTTCATGCCCTGGCCATGGAAGGGCACCATCGCGTGGGCGGCGTCACCGACCAGCACCGCCTGGCCACGGTAATGCCAACGGTCGAGGTAGAGGGTGGCCAGGCTGCCGATCGGGTTGCGGTCGAAATCCTCGCGCAGGCGCGGGATCAGCGGCAGCGCGTCGGGGAAATCCGCCGCGAAGAATGCTTCCGCCTCATCGCCGTTGCGGATCGTCTCGAAACTGGGATGCCCGCCCTCGTTGGGCATGAACAGGGTGACGGTGAAGGTGCGCTCGTCATTGGGCAGCGCGATGCACATGTAGCGCCCGCGCGGCCAGATGTGCAGGGCGTTCGGCTCGATCCGGAAGCCGCCATCGAAGCCCGGCGGAATCTCCAGCTCCTTGTAGCCGTGGCCGAGCCAGTCGGTGCGGCTTCCCAGCGAGGCGGCTTTTTCCATCTCCGTGCGCAGGGTGGAACCGGCGCCGTCGCAGCCGAGCAGGGCATTGAACGCGTGGCGTCGTGGCTGGCCGCGGGCGTCATGGAGGATGGCGATGCCGGACTCGAAATCGACGCTGACCAGGCCATGGTCGAACACCAGTTCGACGCCGGCGGCTTCGGCGGCATCAAGCAGGGTGATGTTGAGCTCGCCGCGGTTGATCGACCAGATCACTTCGCTGTCGTCGCGGCCGTAGCGCTGGAGCTGCGGGGTGCCGCCGAGCGGATGCACCATCCGCCCGCGCATCATCACCGCCTGGCGCAGGACTTCGGCATCCGCGCCGGCGCGGCGCAGGGCATCCAGCCCGCGTTCGGCCAGGGCCATGTTGATGGAGCGGCCTCCGGCATAGCCGTCGATGCGCGGATCGCCGCGGCGCTCGAACATCTGCACGCGATAGCCGCGTTGCGCCAGCAGGGTGGCCAGCAGTGCGCCGGCCAATCCGGCGCCGATGATGGTGATGTGGCGGTCAGCGGCCATCGGCCCACTCCCTGGCGACCTGCGCGAAACGCAGGACGTCCTGATGGTTGTTGTAAAGCGGCGCGGGCGAGATGCGGATCACGTCCGGCTCGCGCCAATCGCCCAGCACACCGTTGGCCTGCAGGTGCTCGAACAGCGCGCGACCGGCATCGCGGCCATCGCGCACCCGCAAGGACAATTGCGCGCCGCGTTGCGAGGGATCGCGCGGGGTGGCAATTTCGATGGCGTCCGCGAGCCAGGCATCGATCAGCTGCTCGAGATGGCCGGTCAGGCGCAGGGATTTCTCCCGCAAGGCCTGCATGCCGGCGCGCTGGAACTGATCGACCGATGCCCGGAGTGGCGCAAGGCCCAGGATCGGCGGGTTCGAAAGCTGCCAGCCGTCGGCACCCGGCGTCGGGTTGAACTCCGGCCCCATCCTGAAGCGTTGCTGCTTGTCGTTGCCCCACCAGCCGGCGAAGCGCGGGCGCTCGGTGCGGGCGTGGCGATCGTGGACGAAGCAGCCGGCCACCGCGCCCGGCCCGGCGTTCATGTACTTGTAGTGGCACCAGACGGCGAAGTCCGCGCCGGAATCGTGCAAGGCCAGCGGCAGGTTGCCGACCGCGTGCGCCAGATCGAAACCGACGATGGCGCCGGCGGCGTGGCCGAGGCGCGCGATCTCGTCGAGATCGAAGGCCTGGCCGGTGCGGTACTGCACGCCGGGCCACAGGATCATCGCCAGCCGCTTGCCGTTCTCGGCGATGGCGCGTTCGATCGCTTCCATCGAGAACAGGCCGCCGGGCAGGTCCGGCTCGACTTCGATCAGGGTCAGCTCGGGTGGCAGGCCGCGGTATTTCAGCTGAGATTCCACCGCGTAGCGGTCGGAAGGAAAGCTGCCGGCCTCGATCAGGATGGCGGTGCGCTCGATGGTCGGCTGGTAGAAGCTCACCATCATCAGGTGCAGGTTGGTGGTGAGCGAGTTCATCGCCACCACTTCATGCGGCTCGGCCCCGACGATCGCGGCCAGAGGGTCGCGCAGAAGCTCGTGGTAGGGCATCCACTGCGCCTGCCCGGTGAAGTGGCCTTCCACCGCTTCGTGCTGCCACTTGTCCAGCACTTCCTCGACATGCGCGCGCGCCCCCTTCGGCTGCAGGCCCAGCGAATTGCCGACGAAATAGGCTTGCTCGCGGCCTTCGTGACGCGGAATCCAGAACTCGTCGCGGAACGCGCGCAGGGCGCAGGCCTCATCCAGGGCGCGGGCGTGTTCGCGGGAAAACGGATCGCTCATGGCACGGGCTCCGGGGCAGGGCGGCCATCGATTTCGGCCTTGGTGTAGGTATCCGCATCGAGCATTTCCAGCTCGACACAGAATTGGCAGTGCAGTTCGTGGCGCGCCGTTGCCGCCTGCATGGCCGCGAGTACCGAGGCGGCGATTGCCTGCCGCAGCGCCAGTGGGCGTCCCGGCAGGATCTTCAGCGATGCGTGGACGAAGCCGTGGTCCGGGCCGGACTCGCCGACGCGGAAGTGATCGAGACGCATCGCGCGGCTCTTGATCGCCAGCGCGCGGAACTCGCCGCTGTCGAGCAACGCACGGTTGATGGCGGCGAGCAGGGCATCGGGGTCGAGCCGGTCGAGGTTGGCGCTGTAGTGGACGATGACGTGGGGCATCGGCGGTGTCTCAGGTGAAGCGGCTGGCGCTCAGGCCCAGCCATTCCAGCGCGGTACCGCTGTAGAGCCGCGCCTGCTCGGCTCCCGACAAGCCCAGCCGCTCGATGCCTTCGCCCGGCGTCTGCTCGCCGAGCGGGAACGGATAGTCCGTGCCCAGCATCACCCGGTCGATGCCGCAGGTGTCCAGCAGATAGCGGAGCGCGGCATCGTCCGCCACCCACGAGTCGAAGTAGAGTCGATGCAGGTATTCACGCGGGTTGCGGAAATTGTCGGTGGCGACGAGATCCGGGCGCATGCGGAAGCCGTGCTCGATGCGGCCGATGGTGTAGGGGAAGCTGCCGCCGCCATGTGCCATGCAGATCTTCAGCTTGGGCAGGCGTTCCAGCACGCCGCCGAACACCAGGCTGCAGGCCGCGCGCGCCTGTTCGGCCGGCATCCCCACCAGCCACGGCAGCCAGTATTTCGGCATGGTCTCGGTGCCCATCATGTCCCAGGGATGGACGAGGATGGCGGCGCCCAGGTCCGCCGCCGCTTCGAAGAAGGGGAACAGCTCCGGTGCGTCCAGGTTCCAATGGCCGCCATCGGGCAGGTGCAGGTGCGAACCGATCTGCACGCCCTGCAGGCCCAGCTCGTCCATGCAGCGCTCCAGCTCGCGGATCGCCAATTGCGGCGATTGCAGCGGCACCGTGCCGATGCCCGCGTAGTGGCGCGGATGCTCGCGTACGGTTTCGGCCATGTGATCGTTGAGCGCACGGTGCAGTTCCAGTGCCTGGTTGGCCTTGGCCCAGTAGCTGAACATCACCGGCACCGTCGAAAGCACCTGCACCTGCACCCCGAAGCCGGCGTACTCGTCGATGCGGATCTGCGGATCCCAGGTCTTCGGCCAGATTTCCCGGAAGAACTTGCCGTCGCGATAGATGCGCGAGCGGCCGTCCTCGCCATGGTGGATGACCGGGAAGCGCGCATCGCCGTACTTCGTGGCCAGGTCCGGCCAATCGCGCGGCAGGTAATGGGCGTGGGTGTCGATCTTGAGCATCAGGTGATGTCCGCCCGCGAATCGGCTTCCATCTCGTAACGCGACGGTCGCGGGTTCAGCGTACCGCAGCGCTTGCAGGTGCGCAGGTCTTCGCTGCGGTAGAAAGCCTCGAACACGCGGAAGAAATCCTGCTCGATGTCCCTGAGGTGGAAAAATTCCTCGTAGAGCTTGTGGTTGCATTCAACGCAGAACCACATCAGGGCGTCTTCTTCATGCGGCAGGCGCTTGCGCTCGATCACCAGCCCGACCGAGTTCTCCATGCGCTGCGGCGAGTGCGGTATGCGCGGGGGCAGGTAGAAGATCTCGCCGGCGCGGATCGGGATGTCTCGCGGCTGCCCCTTCTCCTGGATCCGCAGCACCATCTCGCCCTCGAGCTGGTAGAACCATTCCGGGCCTTCCTCCCAGTGGTAATCGGTGCGCGCATTCGGGCCGCCCACGATCATCACGATGAAATCCTCCTGCACGATCGTCTTGTTGCCGACCGGCGGCTTCAGGAGATGGCGGTTCTCGTCGATCCAGGCTTGCAGGCTGAAGGCAGGGGGAAGCATGGCGCTACCTCGTGGTCGATGGCGTGGAGAAGTCAGGTTTTATCCGCCGGGATGACGGCGATGCACTTCAATTCGATGGCGATGGGCGTCGGCAGGGCGGTGATGCCGAGCGTGGTCCGGCAGGGTGCGGTTTCGATGTCGGGGAAGAACTCCGCCCACACCGCGTTGTAGGCGGGGAAATCGCGCGCCATGTCGGTCAGGTAGACGGTGACGTCCACCAGGTCTTCCCAGCGCGCGCCGCTGGATTCAAGCACCGCGCGGACATTGGCGAACACCGCGCGGGTCTGGGCTTCGATATCGTGGCCGACGAGC
The DNA here is from genome assembly GCA_023394655.1 of Pseudomonadota bacterium. Lineage (GTDB taxonomy): Bacteria > Pseudomonadota > Gammaproteobacteria > Xanthomonadales > Xanthomonadaceae > Solilutibacter. The sequence goes on along the minus strand of JAEXAG010000120.1, from coordinate 1,019 downwards.
CGGCCATTGGCATCATGCACGTTGCCGGGCACGCTGTTGGCGAGCGGATCGCGCGGGCCGACGCCGGAGAGGAACAGCTGGTTGCCGACGCGGCGCGCGTGCGGATAGCGGCCGACCGGTTTCGGGGCACTGCTGGCCTGGATGGCGTCCTTCGCGTCCATCAGCGGTCCTCCTGGTCCACGCTGATGCGCGCCAGCGCCGCCGCGTACTGGGGCGCGAACTCCTCGCGGCAGGTCACGTCCATGCCCAGGTCATGCACGCGGCCGTCGCGCAGGGTGTAGACCCAGCCGTGGACCGCCAGCTCCTGGCCGCGCTCCCAGGCATCGCGCACGATGGTGGTCTTGCACACGTTGGCGACCTGCTCCAGCACGTTCAGCTCGCACAGGCGGTCATGGCGCAGCTCGTGGCTGTCCATGCCCTCGAGCACCGTCTCGTGCTTGAAGGCCACGTCGGTCACGTGCCGGATCCAGTTGTCCACCAACCCCAGCCGCAGCTTGTCCAGGCCGGCCAGCACGCCCGCGCAACCGTAGTGGCCCACCACCAGGATGTGCTTGACCTTCAGCACGTCCACCGCGTACTGGATCACGGAAAGGCAGTTGAGATCGGTATGCACGACCACGTTGGCGATGTTGCGGTGGACGAAGACCTCGCCCGGCGCCATGTTCATGATCTGGTTGGCCGGCACGCGCGAATCGGAGCAGCCGATCCACAGGTATTCCGGCGCCTGCTGGCGGGAGAGGCGGTCGAAGAAACCCGGGTCTTCGCGCTGGATGCGTTCGGACCAGGTCTTGTTGTCGGCGAGCAGGCGGTCGATGGTTTTCATGCGGTCGAAGCGGGATCCTTCAGAAGTTGCCGATGCAGATGTTGCGGGGTTCGGTGAAGAAGCGCATGGCTTCAAGCCCGCCCTCGCGGCCCAGCCCCGATTGTCCCATCCCGCCGAAGGGCGTGCGCAGGTCGCGCTGCAGCCACGTGTTGATCCAGACGATGCCCGTGCGCAGGCGGGCACCGAAGTGGTGCGC
>JAEXAG010000111.1 GCA_023394655.1 Pseudomonadota bacterium | reverse complement strand
TCCCGCCCCTCGATCCCCCTCGTGCTCCTGCTTGCCGGCCTGCTGCAGGCCTGCGCCACCCGGCCGACGCTGCCGCTGCTGCCGATCGGCCATGTGCAGGGCAGCGGCATGGAAAGCCCGCTGACCGGCCGGCACGTGCGGATCCAGGGCGTGGTCACCGCCGATTTCCGCGAAGGCCTGGGCCTTTTGGCCATCCAGGATTCGGGCGATGGCGACCCCTCCACCTCGGACGCGCTGTTCCTGGTCGATGCCCCGGCCACGCTGCGCGTCGGGCAGGCGGTGTCGGTGAGCGGCACCGTGGAGGAAATCGAGAGCGGGCGCGACAACCGCATCACCGCGCTGCGCGTGCTGGAAACACGGCTGTTGCAGGCGCGCCCGATGCCCGCGTCCACGCCGCTGGAGGCCGTGCCCGTGGATGCCGCCGACTGGGAGCGGCTGGAAGCGATGCGCGTGCATGTACCGCTGCCGCTGACCCTCACCGGCAGCTACAACGCCGCGCGATTCGGCGAATGGCAGGCGGTGTTCGGGGATCGCCTGCAGACCCCGACCGAAATCGCGCTGCCGGGCCGCGATGCCGCCGAGGCGGCCCGCCGCAACCGCGCGCGCAGCCTCTGGCTGGACGATGGCAGCACGCGCGAACGCCCGGCGCATCCGATGGCCCGCGAGGTGCCACGCATCGGCAGCCGGATCATCGGCGTGAAGGGCATCGTGGACGAGCGCCACGGCCGCCATCGCCTGCAACTGCCGGCCATGCCACGGATCGAGCCGGCCGCCCGTCCCGCAGCACCGGCGCGCGGCGGCGAAGTGCGGGTGGTCGCCTTCAACCTGCAGAACCTGTTCAACGGCGATGGCCGGGGCGGCAGCTTCCCCACCGCGCGCGGCGCAAGGACCGAAGCCGGCTATCTCGCCCAACGCGACAAGCTGGTCGAGGCGATGACCGCACTCGATGCCGACATCCTCGTGCTGGCGGAAATGGAGAACGACGGCCAGGGGCCGCTGTCATCGGAGGCACAGCTCCTCGCCGCGCTCAACGAACGCCACGGCGGCGACTGGCGGGCGATCCCCGTGCCGGCCAATGCCAACGACGATGCCATCCGCAATTCCGTGCTCTACCGTGCGGGCCGCGTGCAAGCGCAGTCCGCGCCATTGGCACTGGACGCCGGTCCGTTCGCCGAGCGCAACCGTCCGGCGCTCGCCGCCCGCTTCCGTGCCGGCGATGGCCCGGTCTTCGCGGTGGTGGCCAACCACCTGAAATCGAAGGGCTGCCGCGATGCCGTTGGCGCCGACCGCGACATCGGCGACGGCCAGGGCTGCTGGAACGCGACAAGGCTGGACTCCGTGCAGCGTCTCCACGCCTGGGTCGGCCAGCATTTCGCCGCCATGCCGGTGCTGATGCTGGGCGATTTCAATGCCTACGCCATGGAAGACCCGCCGCGCTGGCTGCGCGAATCCGGCTGGCGCGATGCCCTGGCCGACCACGGCGACGCCATCCCCTACTCCTACGTCCACGAAGGACAGGCCGGCCGGCTGGACCATGCCTTCGCCAATGCCTCGATGGCCGAGCGCCTGCAGGACGCCACCGAGTGGCACATCAATGCGGACGAACCCGATGTCCCGGACCTGCACCCCGCCGGCGGCCCATGGCGCAGTTCCGACCACGACCCGCTGGTGCTGGATCTGCGCCTGCGCAGCCGCTGACGCCACAGGAAATCCCCGATGACGCGGCATTTCGCCGCGCCGTTTAAAATGCCCGCATGAACACAGCCGCTTTCCCGGACCGGGATACCGCCATCGAGCTGACCGGCCCCGCCGGCACGCTGCAGGCGATGATCGAATTCCCCGATGCCGACACCACGCCGCAACCGGTGGTCGCCATCCTCTGCCACCCGCTGCCCACCGAAGGCGGCACGATGGACAACAAGGTCGTGACCATGACCGCCCGCGCCCTGCGCGAGTTGGGCGTGACGACCTTGCGCTTCAATTTCCGCGGCACCGGCGAGTCCGAAGGCGAGTTCGACGAAGGCGACGGCGAGCGCCAGGACCTGCAGGCCGTGGTCGCCTGGGTGCGCCGCGAGCGTCCCGACGCGCTGGTATGGCTGGCCGGCTTCAGCTTCGGTGCCTATGTCTCGATCCGCGCCAGCGCGGGCATCGAGCCGGCCGCGCTGATCTCTCTGGCGCCACCCGCCGGGCGCTGGGAGTTCCCCGCCGAGGCCCCCGGCATGCCGTGGCTGGTGGTGCAGGGCGAGGAGGACGAAGTGGTCGATCCGCAGGCCGTCTACGACTGGCTGCGCGACATCCGCCCGCCGCACCTGACCCTGGCCAAGATGCCCGGCACCTCGCATTTCTTCCACGGCAAGCTGGTGGATCTGCGCGGCGTGGTGAAGAACACCGCCAAGCACTGGCTGCCGGTGGCCGCCGGTTCCGATTCCGCCGAATGACCACGCCCAGCCAGGCCTACGAGGCCGGCATCGCGCGCGGGGAGTGGCAGGACGATCCCGCGCAGCGCGCCGTGCTGGTGGCACTCGACCGGCTGCATGCGGAGCTCTACGCGGCGCCGCCGGCGGGCTTCGTCGATCGCCTGTTCGGGCGTCGGCCGGCCACGCCGAAGGGGCTCTACCTGTGGGGCGGCGTCGGTCGCGGCAAGACCTTCCTGGTCGATCTCTTCCACGACACCCTGGACATCCCCGGCAAGCACCGCGCGCATTTCCATCGTTTCATGCGCGAGATCCACGCCCGGCTGCGCGAACACGCCGGCGAACGCGACCCGATGGCGGAAATCGCGCGCGAATGGCGGCGCGAGATCCGCGTGCTGGTGCTGGACGAATTCTTCGTCAGCGATATCGGCGACGCGATGCTCCTGGGCCGCCTGCTGGAGCGCCTGTTCGCCGAAGGCGTGGTGCTGGTGACCACCTCGAACACCGTGCCGGCCAACCTGTACAAGGATGGGCTGCAGCGCGCGCGCTTCCTGCCGGCCATCGAGCTCATCGAACGCCACTGCGAAGTGGTGGAGATCGAGAGCAGCACCGATTACCGCCTGCGCGAGCTGACCCGCTCGCCGGTGTATCGCACGCCTGCCGACGACGAGGCCGATGCCTGGCTGTGCGAGCGCTGGCGCCAGCTCACCCACTGCCCGCCCAAGGCCGGATCGCTGGAAATCGACGGCCGCCCGATCCGCTATCGCAGCCGCCAGCACGGCTTCGTCTGGTTCGATTTCGATGCGCTCTGCGAAGGCCCGCGCGCGGCCGCCGACTACATCGCCATCGCCAGCGAGTTCCACACCGTCTTCCTCGGCGGCATCCCCGGTTTCGATGGCGGCAACGACGATCCGGCGCGACGCTTCGTGACCGCCATCGACGAGTTCTACGATCGCCACGTCAACCTGGTCTGCAGCGCCGCCGAACCACCGGTTTCGCTCTACGAGGGCGAGCGGCTGGCGCATGCCTTCGAGCGCACCGTCTCGCGCCTGATCGAGATGCAGAGCGCGGAATACCTCGCCAGCGAACATCTGGCCTGACCGCGCCGATCCCGACGGCGCGGCGACGCACTCAACTGCGCCCGCGAGAGGTCCCGAGCTTGCGGGTCAGCGTGTTGCGGCCGACGCCGAGCCGCTCCGCCGCCTGCCCGCGATGGCCGTCGCTGGCCTGCAGCGCCGCCTCCAGCAGCACCCGGTCGAAGCGCTCGCGTGCATGCGCGTGCAGCCCGGGCATCCCGGCCTGCAGCCGTGCCGCGGCCCATGCCGCCAGCTCGCGCTCCCAGTCAGCACCGGCATCGGCGGGCACCAGGACATCGCCGAGATCGGCCACGCCGATGCGCTCCCCCGGCGCCATCGCCGCCAATCGCCAGCACAGGTTTTCCAGCTCGCGCACGTTGCCCGGCCAATCGTGCTGCTCCAGATGGTGCAAGGCGGCCTTGCCGAAGGTCTTGGGGCGCAGGCCGAGCGACTGGCTGGCCGCGGCAAGGAAACGCGTGGCGAGCACGGGGATGTCCTCGCGGCGTTCGCGCAGCGGCGGCAGGGCCAGTCGCACCACGTCCAGCCGATGCAGCAGATCGGCGCGGAATCCGCCTTCGCGCACGCGCTGCTCCAGCGGCTGGTGGGTGGCGGCGATGATCCGCACGTCGACGCGGATCAGCTCCCGGCCACCGACGCGGAAGAACTCGCCTTCGGCCAGCACCCGCAGCAGGCGGGTCTGCAGGGCCGCCGGCATGTCGCCGATCTCGTCGAGGAACAGGGTGCCGCCATCGGCCTGCTCGAAGCGGCCGACGTGGCGACGGCTGGCGCCGGTGAAAGCGCCGGCCTCGTGGCCGAACAGTTCGGATTCGAGCAGTTCGGAAGGAATCGCGGCGGTGTTGAGCGCAACGAACGGACGGCCTGCACGCGGGGATTCGGCATGGATCGCCCGTGCCACCAGTTCCTTGCCGGTGCCGGTCTCGCCGGTGACCAGCACGTTCAGCGGCGCCTGCGCCACCCGGCCGATCGCCCGAAACAGCGCCTGCATCGACGGCGCGGTGCCGATCAGTTCGGGTTCCCCGGCGACAGCCGGCGCCGCGATGGCGGCGGCCTCTTCCGCACCGCCGCCGGAGTCTTCGAGCGCGCGTGCGGCCAGCGACACCGCGTGGTCCAAATCGAAGGGCTTGGACAGGAACTCGAACGCGCCGCCCCGGAATGCCCCGGCGGTGGAGGCAACATCGGTATGTGCGCTCATCACGATCACCGGCAGCGCGGCATCCATCGCTTTCAGCCGTTCCAGCAGGGCGAGGCCGCTGGCACCGGGCATCCGCACGTCGGTGAAGATCAGTGCCGGCGCGCCGTGGCCGAGCGCGGCGAGGGCCTCGTCGGCGGAAGCGAAGGCGACCACCCGGTAGCCGGCCTCGCGCAGCGCGGTGGCCAGCACGAAGCGCACGCCGTGGTCGTCATCCACCACCCAGAGCGGGCGCTCACTCGCCATCGCGGGCCTCCGAAAGCGGCAGCAGCAGGGTGAACACGGTGTGGCCGGGGCGCGAGCGGAAGCTCAGCGCGCCGCGGTGTTCACGCGCGACCTGCTGGGCCAGCGCGAGTCCCAGCCCGCTGCCTTCGGCGCGGCCGCTCACCAGCGGCAGGAACACCTGCTCGGCGATGTCGTCGGGAATGCCGCCGCCGTCATCGGCGATGTCCAGCCGCAGGGCGAGCGGCAACACCGCATCGGCGATGCGCACGCCGTGTTCGGCGCGGGTGCGCATGGTCACCTGCGTGGCACCGGCCTCGATGGCGTTGCGCACCAGGTTCCATATCGCCTGCACGAGGCGATCGGCATCGCCCTCGATTTCGGGCAGGCTCGGGTCGTAGTCGCGGATCAGGCGCACCGCCCAGCCGGCATCGCTTTCGGCCAGCCGCAGCACCCGGTCCAGCACCGCGTGCAGGTTGAGCGCGGCATGTTCGGCGGCCGGTCGCGGCGACATCAGGCGATCCAGCAGGGCGGCCAGCCGGTCCACCTCGTCGCGGATGAGCCCGGTGAGTTCGGTCGATGCGGCGTCGGCATGGCGGCGCGCCAGCAACTGCGCCGCGCCCTTGATGCCGGCGAGCGGATTGCGCAGCTCGTGCGCCAGCCCCTTGAGCGCGGCGGCCACCGCGGCCGGCAGCGCCGCGCCGGCATCGCCTTCGGGGAATTCATCGACCGGGTGCGCTTCCAGCCACCAGCCGCCATCGCCACGCGCCGCCAGCCACAGGTCGGCGAAGCGCAGGCCGGAGGTGCCCGGCACCGCCATCGCCACCCGCCGCAGACGCGGCGGCGCCTGCTCAGGGCCTTCCGCCAGCGCATCGGCCAGGCGCCGGCCCTGCGCCTCCAGCGAGGCCAGCGGCTGCCCGGCCAACCGGCGCTGGCCGACCGCCAGCCAGCGCGCGAACGCCGGGTTGCAAGCTTCGATCAGGCCAGCGGCATCACACCAGGCCACGGGCGTGGCGATCTGCTCCAGCGCGGGCGCATCGGTCGGCATTGCACCATTATGGGGCAACTAGCGGGCGGCATCCGCGATCAGCGCCGCCACCCCTTCGGCGATCACCCGCTCCTCGTCGGTATCGATCATGCGGATGGCGATGCGGCTGCCCGCCGCGTCCAACACCCGGGCATGGCGGGCGTTCGCCTCCGCGTCGATGCGCGCGCCCAGCCAGTGCAAGTGCTCGCAGACGCGGGCGCGGACCGGCGGTTGGTGCTCGCCGATGCCGGCGGTGAACACGATGCCGTCCAGCCCGCCGAGCGTGTTCGCCAGCGCCGCCACCGCGCGCGCGATGCGGAAGCAGAACAACTCGATCGCCTCGCGCGCTTCCGGCGCGTCACTCTCCAGCAGCACGCGCGCATCGGCGCTGATGCCGGACACGCCCTTCAGGCCGCACTCGTGGTAGAGCCAGCGCTGCAGTTCATCGACGCTCATCCCGCGCTGCTGCTGCAGGTACAGCGGCACGCCGGCATCGAGTTCGCCGGGCCGGGTCGCCATCGGGATGCCATCGAGCGCCGAGAACCCCATGCTGGTGTCGCGGCTGATGCCGCCTTCCATCGCGCACAGGCTGGCGCCGCTGCCGAGATGCGCGACGACGATCTTCTTCGCCGCCAGCGCCGGCTCGCTGCGTCGCAATTCATCGGCGATGAACTGGTAGGACAGGCCGTGGAAGCCGTAGCGGCGCACGCCTTCGTCGTGCAGCGCGCGCGGGATGGCCATCCGGGTCACCAGCGGTGCGTGGCTGCGATGGAAGGCGGTGTCGAAACAGGCGACCTGCGGCAATCCGGGCCGCGCGGCCTGCATCGCGCGCACCAGCCAGAGGCCGTGCGGCTGGTGCAGCGGCGCCAGCGGCGAGAGCGAATCCAGCCGCTCGATGATCGCTTCGTCCAGCAAGGTCGGTGCATCGAACTCCATCCCGCCATGGACGATGCGATGGCCGGCGGCCGCGAACGCGGCATCATCGAACCGCGCCTCCAGCCAGTCGAGCAACGCCGTGATCACCGCGCCGATGTCGGTGGCATCGGCCACCACCAGCGGCACCGTCTCGCGCGCGCCCTCGTGGTTGAACTTGAGTTGCAGGGGAGCCACGCGCAGGTCGAGCACGCCACCGCCGAGCTGGCGCAGCGCGTTGCCGGCCTGCTCGAACACGCCGAGCTTGATCGTCGAGGAGCCGGCGTTGAAGGTGAGGATGCGGCTCACGCGACGACCGGTGCCGTCTTGGTGTGCGCCACGATCCGCGCCAGCGCGATCGAGGCCAGCCGCGTGCGCACGCTGTCGGCGCGGCTGGTGAGGATGATCGGCACCTTCGCGCCGAGCACCAGGCCGGCGCTGTCGGCACGCGCGAAGTACATCAGCTGCTTGGCGGCGATGTTGCCGGCCTCCAGGTCCGGCGCCAGCAGGATGTCGGCGCGGCCGGCCACCTTCGACTCGATGCCCTTCTCCTCCACCGCGGCCATGTCGATCGCGTTGTCGAAGGCGAGCGGGCCATCCACCTGCCCGTGCTTGATCTGCCCGCGCGCGGCCATCACCGTCAGCGCGGCCGCATCGAGGGTGGAGGCCATCTTCGGGTTCACCGTTTCCACCGCGGCCAGCACCGCGACCTTCGGCTCGGCCACGCCGAGGATGCGCGCCAGGTCGATCGCGTTCTGGGCGATGTCGCGCTTCTGCTCGAGCGTCGGCGCGATGTTGATGGCGCCGTCGGTCACCATCAACAGCTTGTCGTAAGCCGGCACGTCGAACAGGAACACGTGGCTCAGCCAGCGGTCGGTGCGCAGGCCGTTCTCGCGCGCCATCACCGCCTGCAGCAGTTCGTCTGTGTGCAGGCTGCCCTTCATGATCGCGTCCACCTCGCCGCGACCGGCCATCTGCGCGGCATGCTCGGCGGCGGCATGGCTGTGCGGCACGTCGATGAGCTCCATGCCTTCGAGCGAGACGCCGGCCTCGCGCGCGGCGGCCTCGATGCGATGGCGCGGCCCGACCAGCACCGGCACGAACAGTTTCTCGTCGTTCGCCTCGACTGCGGCAAGGATCGCCCGTGCGCTCGCCGGGTGCACCACCGCGGTGCGCAGCGGCGGCAGGCGGTAGGCGCGCTTCATGCCGATGTCGAAGATGCGGTGGCGGTTGACTTGCACTTCGGGCATCTCGGCGCGCTCGAGTTCGTGCTGCACCGTCGGCGCGATCACTTCGGCGGTGCCGGTCAGCACCTCGCGCTGCTCCGCGTCGCGGCACAGGCAATCGAACACCACCACGTTCCGGTCGTCGCGCTTCTCGCGCACGGTCACGGTGGCCGTGACGACATCGCCCGGCTTCACCGGCCGCAGGAAGCGCAGCTCCTGGCCGAGGTAGATGGTGCCCGGGCCCGGCAGCTCGTTGCCAAGCAGCGCGGAAATGAGCGATGCGGTCCACATGCCGTGCACCACCACCTGGCCGAAGCGGCCACCGGCGGCGAACGCGTCATCCATGTGGGCGGGGTTCACGTCCCCCGAGGCCGCGGCGAACAGGGCGATGTCCTGCAGGGTCGCGGTACGGGTCAGCGAGGCATGGTCGCCGATGGCGATTTCATCGAAGGTGCGGTTGCGGATCCGGTTCATGGCCTTGCGCGGGAAAACGGGCCTTCCTGTTTACCATTCCATTGCGAACGGAAGGTAGCGGCTTGACTGGCGGATGAATGGATCCGCCCGCCTTCACGGAGCGGGCAAACCCGTATCGGCAGCATCGTGGCATCCCCGCCAAGCGGAGTCCGCTGCCATGAATCCCGTCCGATCCCTCGCCCTCGTCCTGTGCGCCTCGTCCGCACTGGCTGCCTGCACGCCATCCGCACCGCCCCCGGCCGCCGCCGAAACCGCGCCCGCGCCGCAGCCGGTCACCGCGATGCCCGATCCCGCCCCCGTCGCATCGACCCCGGCGGAAACGCCGATGGTCTACGGCCCGGATGGCTTCGAGCTGCCGGCCTGGGACCGCGAAGCGCCGCCGGCGGGTGCCGCCGGCCAGCCGGCCAACGACGTGGCCAGCACCACCGGCGAGGCCGGCGTGCTGCGCGCCCAGGTGCTGCTGCTGCGCCAGCACTTCTCCACCGGCGAGATCGACGGCAAGGCCGGCATGAACGTGGCCAAGGCGGTGCGCGCCTTCCAGAAGCACCGAGGCCTCGACGTCAACGGCGAGCTGGATGCCGCCACCTGGGCCGAGCTCAACAAGGATTCCGGGCCGGTGCTGACCACCTACACCCTGACCCAGGCCGACATCGATGGCCCCTACCTGCCGACGCCGGAACGCGCGGAGGAGAAGGCCAAGATGGAGCGGATCGTCTACGAGAACCTCCACGAGGCGCTGGGCGAACGCTTCAACATCAAGCCCGAGTTCCTGCTGGCCCTGAACCCGGATGCCGATTTCACCCACGCCGGCACCGAGATCGTGGTGCCGTGGGTGCGCCCGGCGCAGGAGCTGCCGAAGGCTTCGCGCATCGTGGTGTCGAAGTCCGAGGCGGCGCTCCAGCTGCTGGACGAGGAAGGCAAGGTGTTCGCGCAGTTCCCGGCGTCCACCGGCTCGTCGCAGTTCCCGCTGCCGCTGGGCGAGTGGAAGATCACCTCGCTGGTGCACAACCCGGATTACCGCTACAACCCGGAAATCCTGGTCAACCAGCCGAAGGACGCCAAGCCCGCGACCCTGCCGCCGGGACCGAACGGTCCGGTCGGCATCGTCTGGATGGGCATCGACAAGGAGCACTACGGCATCCACGGCACGCCGGAGCCCGGCCACATCAGCCGCACCCAGTCCTCGGGTTGCGTGCGCCTGACCAACTGGGCGGCGCAGGCCGTGGCCACCGCGGTGGCGATTGGCACCCCGGTCACGTTCAAGGCGTGACCGACCGGCATCCGGCGCGGACAAGGAAGCCTGCGCCGGGCCGGGCATCCGCCGTTCAAATCGTGTAGTACATCTGGTATTCGAGCGGATGGGTGGCCGCGCGGAACGCGGTCACTTCCTTCATCTTCAACGCGATGTAGCCGTCGATGAAGTCGTCGGTGAACACGCCGCCGGCCTTGAGGAACTCGC
>JAEXAG010000081.1 GCA_023394655.1 Pseudomonadota bacterium | reverse complement strand
GGTCATGGTCGGGTTTCCTGGTATTGGATCAGTGAGAGGTCGAGGCTGCCGCCATCTTCGTCCTTCATGCGGATGCGGAGCGGCAGCGGGGCACCCTCCGCCACCCAGACGGTGGTGCGGTCGCCGCCTTCGCCACGCTCCAACCGCAGTGCATCGTAGGACAGGTCGTCCACTTGCAGCAGCTCGGACGTCGTCGCGACGCGATAGACATGGGGGCGGGCGCGGCCGTCATCGACGAAACGATAGGCGAGCGTGGCGCCGGGCCGGGCATCGCGCACCAGTGCGAGGTTGATGAGAAGTCCGCTCATGTCGCCGGCCTGCAGCGGGATTTCACGGCCGCGCCGGGATTTCTTCACGTCGCCGTTCCAGCGCGCGACGCCGCGGTTCCAGTCGTACACGCCCTGGCTTTGGCGCTTGCCGATGAGCAGGCTGCGCGCGGTTTCCTGCCGCAGCGGCCGGTACTGCTGGCCGCTGGTTTCGTCGAACAGCGTGCTCTGGCGGATGTGCAGGCCGGTCAGCCCGGCGAGGCCACGGCTACCGCGGATGTCGAGATCGATGCGCCAGCGCGCGGCATCGGCGCGTGCGAGACGCATCGTCGCCTGTCCGGCCGGCTTGTCGTCGCGCCGCACCTCGTAGGTGCCGGAGAACGGCTGCAGCCCGACCGGCGCGGCCTGCGCCCACGCGGATGCGCCGGCCAACAGCAGGGCCAGGGGCAGCGATCGCTTCAGTGGCGTGGACAGGGCCATTCGGCAGCGGATGGTTTCCATGGAAAGCCGCAATGTAACGAGTGGGCGTTGAATCCCCTGTGACCATCCGCCGGCGGTTTTCCGCGTGTTCAGTCGAGCTGCGGCGGGGCGATGCGGCCGGCGACGGCATCTTCCAGCACCGAGACGAGCAAGGCGTGTTCGACCGGCAACAGGCGTTCGGCGAGGTCCTCCGGCGTATCGCCCGGCAGGATCGCGATGCGTGCCTGCGCGATGACATCGCCGGCATCCAGCTCCGGCGTCACCCAGTGCACGCTGGTGCCGTGTTCCGCATCCCCGGCTTCGAGTGCCCGGCGATGGGTGTCGAGCCCGCGATGGCGCGGCAGCAGCGAGGGATGGATGTTGACGAGGCGGCCGTGGAAACGTCGCACGAAGGCCTCGCCGAGGATGCGCATGTAGCCCGCGCACACCACCCAGTCCGGCGTGACGGCGTCCACGGCATCGCCAAGCGCGGCGTCGAAGGCGGCGCGATCGGCGAACTCGCGGGGCTTGCGGCTCCAGCGCAGTGGCACGGCCACCCGGCCCAGGGCGGGGCAGCCGGGCCGGTCGGAGAACACGCCGACGATTTCCGCCGCCAGCCGGCCATCGGCGATGGCATCGAGGATCGCCTGCAGATTGCTGCCGCGCCCGGAAACGAGCACGGCGATGCGGGCGGCCTCAGCCAATCGACACCCGCTCGCCACCGGCATGCGCGACCACGCGCCCGAGCTTGCGCGGGCCGAGGCCCATCGCCTGCAACTGGTCGTGCACGCTGCCGGCGGCATCGGCCGGCACCACGAACACGAAGCCGATGCCGCAATTGAAGGTGCGCCACATCTCGGCATCGGCCACGCTGCCGGCTTCCTGCAGCCATTGGAACACCGCCGGCAGGCGGATCTCGGCGGCATCGATCTCCACCGCCAGGCCTTCCGGCACCACGCGGATGATGTTCTCGGTCAGGCCGCCGCCGGTGATGTGGGCCATCGCGTGGATGTCGCCGCCATGCGGGCCGGCCAGCAGCGAGAGCACCGGCTTCACGTACAGGCGGGTCGGCGCCATCAGCGCGTCTTCAAGCGTGCTCTCGCCGAGGTCCAGGCCCATCGGCGCGCCGCTGCGCTCGAGGATCCGGCGGATCAGCGAATAGCCATTGGAATGCGGGCCGCTCGAGGCGATGCCGATCAGCACGTCGCCGGCTTCCACGCGGCTGCCATCGCGGATCTCGCTCTTCTCCACGCCGGCCACGCAGAAACCGGCCAGGTCGTACTCGCCCGGCGCGTACATGTCGGGCATTTCCGCGGTTTCGCCGCCGATCAGCGCGCAGCCGGCTTCCTCGCAGCCACGCGCGATGCCGCCGACCACCGCCGCCGCGGTATCGATGTCGAGCTTGCCGGTGGCGAAATAATCGAGGAAGAACAGCGGTTCGGCACCCTGCACCAGCACGTCGTTCACGCACATCGCCACCAGATCGATGCCGATGGTGTCGTGGCGGCCCAGTTGCTGCGCCAGCTTGAGCTTGGTGCCGACCCCGTCGGTGCCGGAGACCAGCACCGGCTCGCGGTACTTGCCGGACAGGTCGAACAGCGCGCCGAAGCCGCCCAGCCCGCCCATCACTTCGGGGCGGAAGCTGCGCTTCGCCAGCGGCTTGATGCGCTCGACGAGTTCGTTGCCCGCGTCGATGTCCACGCCGGCATCGCGATAGGTGAGGGGAGTCGGCTGGTTCACGGGCATCTCGCAGGCAAACGGGAGGCATTCATTTTAGCAGCGGCCACCGCTCGTGACGGCCGTGCGATGGACGTTGACGCCGCGCTGCGGCACCATTCACGGCGGATCGTCCGGAAACCGAATCATGCGTTCAGCCACCCGATGGATGTGGGCCCTGATGCTGCTGCTGTTTGCGCTGCCGGCGCTCGCCCAGCGCGCCGAGGGCAGCCGCGCGCGCGCGCAAGGCGCCTACGAAGCCGAGGTGCCGGTGCGCTCGCAGAGCGAATCCGACCGCAACAGCGGCTTTTCGCGCGGCCTGCTGCAGGTGCTGGGCAACCTTTCCGGCGAGGCCAATCCCGCCGCGCGCCCCGGCGTGGGCGAGGAACTGCGGCGTGCCCGCGAATACGTCGCCAGCCACGATTACCGCCAGGACGAAGGCGTTTCCGCCAGCGGCGCGCCCAGCTTCAGCACGGTGATGATCGTGCGCTTCCGGCCCGACAAGGTGGATGAGCTGGTGCGCATGGCCGGGATGCCGGTCTGGCCGACCCCGCGCCCCAAGCCGGTGCTGTGGCTGGCCATCGATGATGGCAGCGGCCCGCGACTGGTCGGGCTGGGCCAGAACAATGCGGCCCGCGCGATCCTCGACCGCGCCCGCGCCCGCGGTTACAGCCTCGGCCTGCCGGCCGGCAATGCCGCCGAACAGGCCGCCGCCGGCGCGATCTGGCGTGGCGACACCGCCGCCATCGCGCGCATTTCCCGCGCCTACTCGCCGCCGATGCAACTGATCGGCAAGCTATACCGCAGCGGGCCGGGCTGGAAGGCCGACTGGATCTTCGTCGACAACGGCCGCGTGCTGGCGCGCTCTTCCACCACCGATGGCGATGCGCGTCGGGCAATGGCCGGCGGCGCCGACATGGCCGCGTCTGCGCTGACCCGCCGCTATGCGCGCGCCACGGCGCCGGCCAGCCCGCCGGGCAACTTCACCGTGACCATCACCGGCATCGGCGATGCACGCGCCTACCTGCGCCTGATCGGCTGGCTGGAAGGCCATCCGCAGGTCGGCCGGATCGTGCCGGTGGAAGCCGGCGAGGGACGCATCGTGCTGGAGCTCGAGCTCAAGGCCGGCCTGCCCGGATTCCGCCGCACCCTCGATCGCGATGGCGTGATCGCGCCGGTCGAAGGCGAGAACACCCGCTTCGTGATGCGCTGAGGCCATGGCCATGTCTCCCGACAGGTTTGCGCGTCGCACGGCGCTGGTGGACATCGCCACCTTCTTTCGCCGCGTGCAATGGGCGGCGATCGCCGTGGCCGTGGTCTGGCTCGTGGGCCTGCTCGCGCCGATCCTGACGCCTTTCGTGATCGCCGCGATGCTGGGCTGGCTGGGCGATCCGCTGGTGGATCGTCTGGAAGCGCGCGGGCACTCGCGGCTGACCGCAGTCAGCGCGGTGTTCACCACGATGGTGCTGCTGTTGCTGGCGGTGCTGCTGATCCTGGTGCCGCTCGTCGCGCGCCAGATCATGACGCTGGTCGATTCCTGGCCGCAGTACCAGGAATGGTTCAACCGCTGGTTCAACAGCACCCTCGCGCCCTGGGTGCTCGAGCGTTTCCGCTTCGATCTGGTGGCGTGGTTCGATACCCAGCACCTGATGGACCTGCTGCGCCAGCACTGGCAGCGCGTCGGTGGCGTGGCGGCGGCGGTGCTCGGCTTCCTTTCGCGCTCCGGCATGGGCGTGCTGCTGTGGCTGACCAACCTGGTGCTGATCCCGGTGCTGGCGTTCTTCTTCCTGCGCGATTGGGACCGCTTCGTCGAGCGCATCGCCGCGCTGGTCCCGCGTGATCACCTGCCCACGGTGACCCGGCTGGTGCGCGAATCCGACGAGGTGCTGGGCGGATTCCTGCGCGGGCAGTTCCTGGTCATGGTGGCGCTGGGCGTGATGTACGGCGTCGGCCTGTGGATTGCCGGCGTCAAGGTCGGCATCCTGATCGGGATCATCGGCGGGCTGCTCAGCTTCGTGCCTTATCTGGGGCCGGCGTCGGTGGTGCTGATGGGCGGCGTGGCCGCCCTGGTGCAGGGCGGCGGCTGGAGCATGCTGCTCGGCGTCGGCGTGGTGTTCACCGTCGCCCAGCTGGTCGAGAGTTACTGGTTGACCCCGAAGCTGGTCGGCGACCGCATCGGCCTGCATCCGATGGCGGTGATCTTCGCGGTGATGGCCGGCGGCGTGCTGTTCGGCTTCCTCGGCATGCTGCTCGCCTTGCCGGCGGCGGCGGTGGTCAACGTGATGCTGCGCTTCGCGGTCGAGCGCTATCGGCTCAGCCGTATGTACGTCGGCGAGCAGCCGGCGATCGTGCTCGGGCCGGAGCCGGCGCCACGCATCGTGGTGCCGGAGCCGACGGGGCCGTCCGACGCGTGAGCCGTCCGCGACAGTTGCCCCTGGCGCTGCGCTACCCGCCCGATCAGCGACTCGAAACCTTCGTCGCGGCGCCGGCGGCGGCGATCGCGCAGTTGCGCGCCCTGGTCGCGGGTGATGGCGAATGGCTCTACCTGTCCGGCCCGGCGGGCGTCGGCAAGACCCATCTGGCGCTGGGCGGCTGTGCCGAAGCGGAATCGTCGGGGCGTCCCGCGCACTACCTGCCGTTGCGGGCCTGGTGCGGTCGTGGCGGCGAGGCGTTGCCGGCGCCGGTGCCGGGCGGCTTCCACGCGCTCGACGGGATCGAGGCGCTGGCCGGCGACCGCGACGCCGAGGTCGCCCTGTTCGATTTCCACAACGCCGCCCGCGATGTCGGTGCACACGTCCTCTACACCGCACGGGAAACGCCGGAACTGCTCGGCCTGCGATTGCCCGACCTGCGCTCGCGGCTCGGGCAGTGCGCACGCATCGTGCTGCAGGTGCCGGGGGATGCCGAGCGCGCCGAAATCCTCAGGCTGCGCGCGGCACGGCGCGGCCTGCAATTCGAGGATGCCGCGATCGACTGGCTGCTGCGACGGGTCGGGCGCGATCTCGGCAGCCTGACCCGCCTGCTCGATCGGCTGGATCGGGAATCACTGGCGGCGCAACGGCGTTTGACGGTGCCGTTCCTGCGCGAAGTGCTGGGGCCGGACGGCGCCGGCGCCTGATCTTCAGCCGTTCGCGGCCAATTCCGCATCCAGCGTGGCCAGCCGCTCCGGCGTGCCGACATCGGTCCAGCGGCCGCGATGGTGTTCGCCGGTGACCTCGTCGCGGGCCATCGCCGCGCGCAACAGCGGGGCCAACTTGAAGCGCGGAGGCGTCGCGTCCGCGCCGGCGGCGTTGCCGATGACCTCGCGCCAGCCCTCGAGCAGCGCCGGACGGTAGATGCCGATGCCGGAAAACGTCAATTTCGAAGCGCCCTCAGAGTGCACGCGGCCATCGTCGTCCAGTGCGAAATCGCCGGCCGGGTTGTGCGAGGGGTTGTCCACCAGCACCAGATGCGCGAGGCCTGCAGGCTCGCGCGGCAACCGCGCAAGATCGAAATCGCACCAGACGTCGCCGTTGATCGCCAGGAAAGGCGCGTCGCCGAGGCGGGGCAGGGCGTTCCACATGCCGCCGCCGGTTTCCAGCGGCACCGGACCTTCATGGACGAAATCGAGGCGCAGGCCGTAGCGCGAACCATCGCCCAGGCGTTCCGGGAATTGCGCCGCCAGCCACGAGGTGTTGATGACCACGTCGCGGATGCCGAGTGTCGCCAGTTTCTCCAGATGCCAGGCGATCAGCGGCTTGCCGCCCACCGGCAGCAGCGGCTTGGGGGTGTGGTCGGTGAGCGGGCGCATGCGCTCGCCCAATCCGGCGGCGAAGACCAGCGCCTTCATGCCGGCGGATGCGCTGCGGCGCGGGCGGCCATCGCCGGCGCGACGCGCTCGCGGATGAAATCGTGCAGGCCTGAGAGGCGGGCGTGGCGCGGCAGCACCTCGTCGAGGTAAGCGAAGAAGCGTGGCACGTCTTCGAGGTACTTTGGCTTGGCATCGCGGTGGTGGAGGCGGGCGAAGATGCCGATGACCTTGAGGTGGCGCTGCACGCCGATCAGTTCCGCATCGTGCAGGAATCGTTCGAGTGCCGGCACCGGCAGCCCGGCTGCCTGCGCGCGCGCGTGGTAGGCGCGCAGCCAGCCGTCCACGCGCTCGGCAGGCCAGCTGAGAAAGGCGTCCTTGAACAGCGACAGCGGGTCGTATGCGATCGGCCCGAGCACCGCATCCTGGAAATCCAGCACGGCGGGGCCGGCCTCGGCCTGCATCAGGTTGCGTGGCATGAAATCGCGGTGCACGAGCACGCGCGGCTGCGCGAGCGCGGCGTCGATCAGGTATCGATACGCCCCATCCAGCGTGTCCATGGCGCCGCAATCCAGCACCAGCCCGAGATGGGTGGTGCAGAACCAATCGTCGAACAGGCGCAGCTCGCGCGCGAGCATCGCCTCGTCGTAATGCGGCAGGTCCGCCGGCGGCTCGATCGCCTGCAGCTTCAGCAACTGCCCGATGGCGCCCTCGAACAGGGCGTCGGCGTTGTGCTCGTCCAGGTCGTGCAGGAAAGTGCGGCTGCCGAGGTCCTCGAGCAACAGGAAACCCGCCTCCGCATCCTCGCGGAGAACTCCCGGCACGCGCACGCCACCGTCCGCCAGCACCCGCTGCATGCGCAGCCAGGGACGCACGTCTTCGAGCTCCGGCGGCGAATCCATCACGATCCGCGGCGTTTCGCCGGTCGTGCGCCAATAGCTGCGGAAACCCGCGTCGGTCGATGCCCGCTCGATGCCGGCTGCGGGATCGGCCAGCGCGTTGCGCGCCCATTCCAGGCGTTGTCGTTCGCGATCCATGGCGGCGGAAGTCAGCGGCGGCTGCGGAAGATGCGCCGCTCCCGGGGTTTCCGGAACAGCGCGACGACCAGCAGGATGACGATGGCGCCGAGCACCGCGCCGATGAAGCCGGCCGGCTCGCCCGGCGCGTACCAGCCCATGTGCTGGCCGAACCAGCCCGCGAGCAGGGCACCGGCGATGCCGAGCAGGGTGGTCAGGAGGATGCCCATCCGATCGCGGCCGGGCTTGAAGAAGCGCGCGACGAGGCCGACCAGAAGGCCGATGAAGGCGATGTAGAGCCAGTTTTCACTGCCGAACAAAAGCATCGGTATTCCCGTTGCAGGTCCGTCGGACAGCATAACAGCGTCCGTGCGGCGCGTATGCCGCGATGATCGATCGGAAAGCGGAATCAAAGACGCCCCGCACGGGGCGGGGCGTCGGGGTGTCGCCGGGGCTCAGCGCACGACCGGCTTCTTCTTGCGGACGGCTTCGAGCACGAACAGCAGGATGATGGCCACCACGATCGCGACCACCCAGGTCATGAAGGTGCCGAGGCCGAAATACGCCGCCGCCTGGCCGCCGGCCACCGCGCCGACGATGCCGAGCACGATGGTCATGATCCAGCCCAGCGGATCCGCGCCGGGCTTGATCAGCCGGGCGAGCACGCCGATGACCAGGCCGCCGATGATGTAACCGAGAATGCCTTCGAACATGGAGCTCCCCGAATGTTGGTTGGTCCGGATACTGTATGCGTCCGGTGCGAATGCCGTGTCAAGGCCCTCAGCAGCAGCCGTGGTCCCCGTGGCGGGTGCCGCTGTCCGCCGCGACCGCGCTGCCCGAGGTTTCGCCGCGGGCACTGGCCGCGTGGTGCGCCGCGATCACGTGCGCCACGGCCGCGGTCACCTTCTTGCCCATCGGAATGTGCAGGAACTCGTTGGGGCCGTGTGCGTTGGAATGCGGGCCGAGCACGCCGGTGATCATGAACTGCGCGCCGGGGAACTTCTCGCCCAGCATGCCCATGAAGGGGATCGAGCCGCCTTCGCCCATGTACATCGCCGATTTGCCGAAGCAGACCTTGCTGGCATCCTCGATGGCCTGTTCCAGCCACGGCGAAAGCGCCGGCGCATTCCAGCCGGAAGAGGACTTCTCCAGCTCGAAGCCGACCTTGGCGCCGTTCGGCGGATCGGCCAGCAGCGTGTCGCGCAGCAGCTGGCCGGCGGCATCGCCGTCGAGCGTCGGCGGCAGGCGCAGCGAGAGCTTGGCGGCGGTGAAGGGGCGCAGCACGTTGCCGGCGGAGTCCAGCGAGGGCAGGCCGTCGATGCCGGTGATCGAGAGTGCCGGGCGCCAGGTGCGGTTGAGCACGCGCTCGGCGTTGTCCTCGGCCATCGGACGCAGGCCCTCCACGAGCGGGAACTTGTCGAACACCTCGTCGCCCAGCACCTCGGCGGCCTGGCGTGCCTGTTCGACGCGTTCGGCCGGGATGTCCACATGCAGGCCGTCCAGCGTGATCCGGCCGCTGGCTTCGTCCTCCACGCGCGAGAGCAACTGGCGCAGCAGGCGCCAGCTCGACGGCACGATGCCCGAGGCATCGCCCGAGTGCACGCCCTCGCCGAGCACGTCCACCCGCAGGTTGCCGCCGGCCAGACCGCGCAGGGACGTGGTGCACCACAGCTGCTCGTAGTTGCCGCAGCCCGAATCCAGGCAGACCACCAGCGACGGCTTGCCTATGCGATCGGCCAGGTGATCGACGTAGGCGGGCAGGTCGTAGCTGCCGGATTCCTCGCAGGCTTCGATCAGCACCACGCAGCGTGCGTGCGGCAGGCCCTGCTCGCGCAGCGCCATCACCGCGGTAAGCGAGCCGTAGATCGCGTAGCCGTCATCCGCGCCGCCACGGCCGTACAGCTTGTCGCCGCGCAGCACCGGCTTCCACGGGCCGAGATCCTCGTCCCAGCCGGTCATTTCCGGCTGCTTGTCCAGATGGCCGTAGAGCAGCACGCAATCCTCGCCGCTGCCCTCGCCACTGGCCGGGATGTCAATGTAGATCAGCGGCGTGCGATCACCGAGGCGGACCACTTCCACCTCCATTCCGGGGATGTCCTGCGCGCGCGCCCAGGTTTCCATCAACGCCACCGCCTGGTCCATGTAGCCGTGTTCGCGCCACTGGGCATCGAACATCGGCGACTTGTTGGGGATGGCGATGTATTCGACCAGCTGCGGGACGATCTCGGCATCCCATTTGTCGTTGACGAACTGGCTGATCCTGTTGGCGTCCATCGGGCACTCCGCTCATGAGGGGAAACTCGGAATTCTACCGAGCCGTCCGTTGCGCGCCGGTGAGCCGGGCCAGCGTCGAGGCGTTGGGTAGGAATTTTCCTACGCGATGTCGGGATGTTGCCCTGCAGCACCCGGCGCGTCGGGCGGCTAACGTGGTGGCCATGTCGAATTTCCCTTTCCATGCCGATGCCCGGCGACGCAATGCGAGGCACTTCGTCGCCACGCTGTGTCTGTTGGCGTGGTTGCTGCTGGCCGCGCCGGCGTGGGCGCTGGATCGGGTCAACATCAACACCGCGGATGCCGAGACGCTGGCCGCGGCGCTCGAGCACGTCGGGCCGGTCAAGGCCAAGGCCATCGTGGATTACCGGCGCGAGCACGGCAGTTTCCGCAGCGTCGAGCAACTGGCCATGGTGAAGGGCGTGGGCCTGAAGACCGTGGAGCGCAATCGCGACCGAATCCTGCTGGATGGCGGCCGGGAAACGGCACGTGGCGGCGGTGTCTCCGGCGCCGACGCGGGTCGATCCGGGCGACGCTGATTCGCAGGCAACAAGCACCGATCACGGAATGGACGGTGCGGGGGCAGGATGCCCCGACAGGACAGGCTGTAAGCCGGAACATGGAAGTCCCGACACGGATGTCGTGGCCATGCGGTGCGAAGGGAGGCACACCGCATGCCCATCCTCCATCGGGAGGCGTTTACACTCGGTCCATGGAGGGACTCGAGCACCTGCCGCTTGAAGGCAACCTGCGCCAGCCCTGGCGCAACGGCGGCGGCTGGACCCGCGAAATCGCGCGTGGTCCGGAAAACGCCGGCACCGGCTGGGACTGGCGCCTTTCGGTTGCAGAAGTCGAGGCCGATGGGCCGTTTTCCGCTTTCCCCGGCATCGACCGGGAAATCGTCCTGCTTTCCGGTGCGGGGATGGCGCTGGATTTCGCCGATGGCCGCCGCCACCGGCTCGACCCGGTGAGCCCGCGGCTGCGTTTCGGCGGCGACGATGCCCTGGATTGCCGGCTGCTGGACGGCCCGACCACCGATTTCAACCTGATGTGGTCCCGCGCCCGTTGCCAGGCGGAGCTGTGGCTGCGTCCCTTGGTGGGCGGCAGCGTCGTCTGCGCGGAGCCCGGGGAAACCTGGGCCGTGCATCTGCAGGCAGGGCGCATCGAATGCCCGGACGTGGACGGATTGCACCTCGCCTCCGGCGACACGCTGCTGCTGCACCCGCGTCCGCAGCGTCGGAAACTGCGCCTGGAGGCCAGCGGAAGCGCCATCGTCGTCAGAATCCGGCCCGTCGCGACAGGCTGAGCGCGCTCAATCCGCGATGCTGAACTCGATGCCGAGCGCGCGCATGTCGTCCGGCTCGCCGGAAAGGTCGGTGCGCAGCAGCGGGCGGGCTTCCAGCCAACGCGGCGGTACCGAGAGCACCAGCTGCGGACCATCGGCATGCAGTCGCAATACCGATGGCTCCAGCGCCTCGTGCGAGCGGTGCAGGGTGACCGCCAGCCGCAGCAGGGCGGCGATCCGTCGGGTGCGCAGCAGCAGGCGGTCGGGCACGGCATCGAAGGCACTGCGCGGGATGCTGCGGCGCTGGCAGCGCACCAGCACCGACAGCACCTGCTGCTGCTGGCGGGTGAAGCCGGAAATGTCGGAGTGTTCCAGCAGGTAGGCGCCGTGGACCTGGTACTGGCTGTGCGCGACGGCCAGGCCGATTTCATGCAGCCACGCGGCCCAGCCCAGCTTGGCGCGGTCTTCGGCTTCCAGCTGCCAGTCGGCGGCGACCTGGTCGAACAGGTGCATGGCGGTGGCTTCGACGCGCTCGGCCTGGGCCTCGTCCACGTCGTAGCGTGCCATCAGGCGGTCGATCGCCGCGTCGCGCGGGTCGTCGCCGCTGCCGCGGCCGATCATGTCGAAGATGATGCCCTCGCGCATCGCCGCGCGGCTCACCGTCATCCGCTCGATGCCGAGCGCATTGAAGGCCGCTTCCAGCACGAGGATGCCGCCGGCGATCACCGGACGGCGTTCGTTGGACAAACCCGGCAGGTCGATGCGGTCGATGTGGTCGGCATCCAGCAGCCGTTCGCGCACCTGCGGCAGCGCCTCGGCGGTGATCGCGCCCTTGGTCAGGCGCATTTCCGCGCAGATCTTGCCGATCGCCTTGATCGTGCCGGAAGAACCCAGCACGTCGTTCCAGCCGAGCTGGCGGTAATGCTGCGCGAACTGCTGGAACTCGGCGGCCAGTTCGTCCGAGGCCAGCTTCCACTTCTTGCGCCCGAGCTTGCCGTTGGCGAAGAAGCGACGCGTGGTTGCGACGCAGCCCATCTGCAGGCTCTCGCGCTCGATGGCGTCGAGGCCGCTGCCGATGATGCATTCCGTGGAACCGCCGCCGATGTCCAGCACCAGCCGCAGCTCGCCCGGATCCGAGGCCTGCGCCTGCGCCACTCCGAGATAGACCAGCCGGGCTTCCTCGCGGCCGGAAACGATTTCGATGATGTGGCCGAGCGCGGCTTCCGCCGGGACGAGGAAGGCCTGCGGATCGCGCAGCTGGCGCACGGAGTTGGTGGCGATGGCGCGCACCCGGCCGGCGGGGATGTCGCGGACCCGCTCGCCGAAGCGCGACAGGCAGTCCAGTGCGCGTTCACGGGCCGCCGCGGTCAGTCCGCCGCGGCCATCGAGGCCTTCGGCCATCCGCACCATCTCGCGCAACCGGTCCACCACCCGGAACTGCCCCTGGGCGTAGCGGGCCACGATCATGTGGAAGCTGTTCGAGCCCAGGTCGATGGCGGCCATCAGGTCGCCTTCCTCGAGCGGGAGCGGCGCGCTGAGCGCGGTGCGTCGGATCGTCGGCATCATCCGCCTATTCTGGCAAGCAAGGCGGCCTGAGCGGAATGGGGCGGGGCATTTTCTTCCGGCTCGATCCGCTCGTAGCGGCCATCGGGCAGGAGCGCCCACGCGTTCTGGTTGTCCTCGAGGTAGTTGTCCAGCGTTTCCGCCTTCACCCGCGCGGCGAGCACCGGGTCGAGGATCGGGAAGCAGGTCTCGACGCGGCGCAGCAGGTTGCGTTCGAGCCAATCGGCGCTCGAGCAGAACAGGTCCGGCTCGCCATCGTTGGCGAACCAGTAGACGCGGTGGTGCTCGAGGAACTGGCCGACGATGGAGCGCACGCGGATGTTGTCCGATACCCCGGGCACGCCGGGGCGCAGGGTGCAGGCCCCGCGGACGATGAGGTCGATCTCCACGCCGGCCCGGGAGGCCTCGTAGAGCGCGCGGATCACACGGGGCTCGTTGAGCGCGTTCATCTTGGCGATGATCCGGGCCGGCCGGCCCGCGCGGGCGTGTTCGGCTTCGCGGGCGATGCGGTCGAGCATCCCGCTGTGGAGGGTGAATGGCGATTGCAGCAATCGCTTCAGTTCCACCACCGGCGCGAGGCCCGAGAGCTGCTGGAAGATCTGGTGCACGTCGGCGCCGATCTCCGGGGCCGCGGTGAACAGTCCCACGTCGGTGTAAACGCGGGCGGTGCCGCTGTGGTAGTTGCCGGTGCCCAGGTGCACGTAGCGGCGCATCCCCGCGGATTCGCGCCGCACCACCAGCAGCATCTTGGCGTGCGTCTTGTAGCCGACCACGCCATACACCACCTGCACGCCGGCTTCCTGGAGGCGGTCGGCCAGCCCGAGGTTGGCTTCCTCGTCGAAGCGGGCGCGCAGTTCCACCACGACGGTGACGTCCTTGCCGTTGCGGGCCGCCTGCACCAGGTGGTCGACGATCGGGGAATCCTTGCCGGTGCGGTACAGCGTCTGCTTGATCGCCAGCACGCAGGGATCCTCGGCGGCTTCGCGGATCAGTTCCAGCACCGGGGTGAACGCATCGAAGGGGTGGTGCAGCAGCACGTCGCCACGCGAGATCCGGGAAATCATCGTTTCCGAATCATCCAGTTGGCGCGGATGCATCGGCGGGAACTTCAGTTCGGGCCGGCGCACCTCGTCGTACACCTGGATCACGCGGTTGAGGTTGACCGGGCCGTTGATGCGGTAGACGGCGTTCTCCGTCAGCTCGAAGTTCTCGAGCAGCATCTGCACGATGTCCGCCGGGCAGGCCTCGGCGATTTCCAGCCGCATCGCGCGCAGGTAGCCGCGGCCGACCAGCTCGTCGCGCAGCGCCAGCGCGAGGTTGTCGACATCCTCCTCGTCCACGATCAGCTCGGAGTTGCGGGTCACGCGGAACTGGTACGCCCCCTTTACCTCCATCCCCGGGAACAGTTCGTCCATGAAGGCCGCGAGCAGCGAGGAGAGGAAGACGAAATCGTGGTAGCGGTCGCCATCGCCGTCGGCATCGGGCATGCGGATGATGCGCGGCAGGGAACGCGGCGCGCGCACGATGGCGAGATGGGCCTCGCGCCCGAAGGCATCGCGTCCCTCCAGCCGCACCACGATGTTCAGCGATTTGTTGAGGATCTTCGGGAACGGGTGGGCCGGGTCGAGGCCGAGCGGCGACAGCACCGGCATGATCTCGTCGCGGAAATACTGGCGCAGCCATTCGGTCTGCGCGGGGTTCCACTCGCTGCGGTCGAGCAGTCGGATGCCTTCGGCGTCCAGCGCCGGGCGCAGTTCCGCGTAGAAGCAGCGGTACTGCGCCGCCACCAGTTCCGCCGCGCGGTCGTGGATGCGCGAGAGGATGCCGCCGTGGGAAAGGCCATCGGCGCCACGGCTGATGCCGAGGTCCTGGGCATGGCGGACGGTCGCCGCGCGGATCTCGAAGAATTCGTCGAGGTTGGTGCAGGAAATGCAGAGATACCGCAGGCGTTCGAGCAGCGGCACCTCCGGGTTCAGTGCCTGGGCGAGGACGCGGAAGTTGAAGTCGAGCTGGGACAGCTCCCGGTTGAAGTGCAGCGAAGGGTCGCCGAGGTCCGGAAGGGAATCTTCTTGGGAACTGCTCATGTCGTCGGGTCCGGGGAAGTGGGGTCCATGCGCGGCCGGACGCGATCGCGCGGCATCACGCAGGCGAAGCGGCTGCCCATGCCCACCTCGCTGGTGATGTCCAGGTAGGCGCCGTGCAGGCCGAGCACGTGCTTGGCGATCGCCAGGCCCAGTCCGGTACCGCCCGTCTCGCGCGAGCGGCTGGTCGAAACCCGGTAGAAGCGTTCGGTCAGCCGCGGGATGTGCTGGGCGGGGATGCCGTAGCCGCTGTCGGTCACCGTCAACGCGACCCGGCCATCGGGCAAGGACTGGAAGCGGATGTCGATGCGTCCTTCGGCGGGCGTGTAGCGTACCGCGTTGCTGACGAGGTTGGAGAAGGCGCTGTGCAGCTCCTTGGTGGAGCCCCACAGGTCCACGTTCGCCGTGTCCTCCACGCGGATGCGATGCCGGCCGTGGCTGAGCGCGATCGCCTCGCGCTCGAGCGAGGCCAGCATCGGCACCATGCGGACGGTTTCATCCGGCGAGCGTTCGTGCGCGTCCAGTCGCGAGAGCACCAGCAGGTCTTCGACCAGCTGGTTCATGCGGTCGGACTGGCGGCGCATCTCCGGCACGATCCCCGACCATTCGGGCGATTCGTCCTCCGGCTCCAGCATGTCGAGGTAGCCGTGGAGCACGGTCAGCGGCGTGCGCAGCTCGTGCGACACGTTGGCGATGAAATCCCGGCGCATCTGTTCCAGGCGCATCAGCTTGCTGACATCGCGGGCGACCAGCAGCCAGTATTCATCGGAATAGGGGATCAGGCGCAGCGTCAGCCGGATCGACGGATCGACGGGAGAGTCCTCGTCCAAAAGCACTTCGCCGCGGCGATCGCTGTCGAGCCAGTCGCGCACCGAAAGGCCGGACAGCACCGGCGTGATCGGGGCCTCCAGGTCGCGCGGCCATGCCAGCCCGAGCAGCCGCTCGGCGGATTCGTTGAACCACTGCGCCCTGCGGGTCTTCCGGTCCACCACGACGATGGCGTCGGGCAGGGCGGTGGCGGCGGCGCGATAGGCGCGCAGCATCGAGATGAGCCGCTTGCGCTGCGCGCGGGTCTCGTGCTGCGAGCGCGAGAGCAGGCGTTCGAGCTGGTTCCAGATGCCCTTGCCCTCGGGCGACTGCACCCGCTGGCGTGCGCTCAGGCGCAGCAGGATGGTACGAAGGCGCCAGTAGTGCCAGCCGAGGATGCCGATCGCGGCCAGCGCCAGCGCCATCCAGAAATGGCCACTGGTCGCGCCGACCAGCGCGGCCAGCACCAGCACCAGCGCGAGCGTGGCGAGTGTCCGCAGCCAGGCTTCGCGCGTGCTTCGGCTCATCCGACCGCGGTGGAGAAGCGATAGCCCGCGCCGCGCACGGTCTGCACCATGGTGTCGAGACCGAACGGCTCGAGCGTCTTGCGCAGGCGGCGGATGTGGACGTCCACGGTGCGCTCCTCCACGTACACGCTGCCACCCCAGACGTGGTCGAGCAGCTGCGAGCGGGTGTAGACGCGCTCGGGATGGGTCATGAAAAAGTGCAGCAGGCGGTATTCGGTGGGGCCGATCTGCACGGGGGCCGGCTCAGGCCCGGTTTCGGCGAACACCCGGTGGGCCGCGCCGTCGATGCGCAGCTGGCCGATGCTGACGCTGCCTTCCTCGTCGTCCTCGCGCGAGCGGCGCATCACCGCACGGATCCGCGCCAGGAGCTCTCGGGCCGAGAACGGCTTCACCACGTAATCGTCGACGCCGGCTTCCAGCCCGCTCACGCGATCGTTCTCCTCGCCGCGCGCGGTCAGCATGATGATCGGCACGTCACGGGTCAGGCTGTCCTTGCGCCAGCGCCGGGCCAGATCCAGTCCGCTGGTGCCCGGCAGCATCCAGTCGAGCAGGATGAGGTCGGGGCGATGGTCCGCGATGGCGGTCTGCGCCTCGCGGGCATCGCCGGCATGGATCGGCTCGTACTCGCCCTTGCGCAGCGCGAAGGCCACCATGTCGCGGATCGCGGGTTCGTCGTCGACGATGAGGATACGTTTCTGCACGGATTCTTCCATCCAGGAGCGGGGCGCTGGCAGTAAACGACAGTTCGATGACTATTCCATGACAATTATGACGGATGTGCGTCCGTTTCGGCCGCGGATACAGCGTGAAACGCCCCGGCACGATGGATGCGGGGCTCGGGAGGATGCGGGTTTGCCGGCTCAGCCGCGGTTGATGACCGGGTCGCGCATGCCGAGGCGGCGGAGTTCCTCCACCACCGGCGTGATCGCGGCGATGCGCGCATCGATGCGGGCGCGGGCGTAGTAGTCCAGGTCGTCGCGGCGGCGCAGCGTGTTCAGCTGCAGCAAGGCGCGCTCGGCATTGCCGTTGAGGTATTCCACTTCGGCATGCGCCTCGCCGGCACGGACCGGATCGCCGGCGATCTCGTTGGCGCGAGCGAAAACGCGCTGGAAATCCGGGTCGTCACCGGCGCTGCCCAGCAGCGGCCGCAACACGGTGAGGGCTTCGCGTCCGGCCTCCACCGTGCCGCGCTCGGTGAGCAGGCGCCCCCAGGAGACCGCCACCGCGCGATCGTTGGGATAGCGCGCGCGCAAGCCGGCGAAGCGACGGTCGGCGGCCGCCGTCTGGCCGCTGCGGGCCTCGGCTTCGGCCATCGCCAGTTCCAGCCAGCGGTGGCCGGGATGCTTTTCGAGCAGCCTGGCAAGCGCGGGGCGAGCCGTCGCCGCCTGGTTGGCAGCCATCCGGGCGATCGCCAGCCCGTACTCACCGGCATCATCCAGCGGCTTGGCGCGGGCCATGCGCTCGTATTCGTTGATCGCGTCGCGCGGCGTGTTGGCACTCAGCGCGCGCAGGCGCTCCCGGGCGAAGGCGAAATCGCCGCTGGCGCCGTGGCTCTGCGCGATCCGCACCCGCAGGCCCGAGGGCAGCAGCGGGTTGTCGCTGGCGGCCAGCGGGTCGCCGGCAAGCGCCGGGCGTTCCAGCCGGCCCGCGCGCTCCTTGGCTTCGGCAATGCGCGTGGTCGTCACCGGGTGGGTCATCAGGTAATCGGGAATGCGGCTTTCCTCGCTGCCGCGGTTGGCACGGCTCGACGCCTGCATCCGCTCGAAGAAGTGCGCCATCGCCTCGGGATCGTAGCCGCTGCGGGCCAGCGTGCGGATGCCGAGGCGATCGGCCTCGGATTCGTTGCTGCGGGTGTAATCGATCTGGCGCTGGATCAGCAGGCCCTGCGCGCCGAACACCGCGGCCATCGTCGCGTTGCCCGCGGAGCTGCTGTTTGAGGAATGCGCCGCGGCGATCATGGCCAGCATTCCCAGCAGGATCGGCACCTGGTCGCGCTGGGCGCGCTCCACCGCGCGCAGGACATGGGTCTGGGTGACGTGCGCGATCTCGTGACCGAGCACCGCGGCCATCTCGTCCTCGCGTTCGGCGGTCAGCACCAGGCCGGCGTTGACGCCGATGTAGCCGCCGAGGGTGGCGAAGGCGTTGATCTGCCGGTCCTTCAGCATGAAGAAGGTGAAGGACTGGTCGGGGCGGTCGCTGGCGGAGCCGAGCCGCTGCCCGACCTCCTGCAGCCACTGGGCGATCAGCGGATCCTCCAGCGTGTAGCCGTAATGGCGCAGTTGGGCCAGCAGCATCGCGCCGTATTCCGCCTGCTGCACGGGCGAGAGCACGCGTCCGGCGGACGAACCCATGTCCGGCAGGCGCACCTCCTGCGCGGGGGCGGTGAGGGACGCCACGCCGAACGCGCAGCCAAGCGCGAGCAGGGGGGGGCGGAAGCGGGCAAGGGCATGACTCATGCGGGAAGGATGACCGCTTGCCGGCTTCGAGGAGTGAATTGCAGGTTAATCGCCGCTTGCTTATGGTGGCGCCTCGCCCCGCGAGATTGGAGTTCCCGTGTCACAGCCCGAAATCACCATCTACAGCACGCTGGTCTGCCCCTACTGCGTGGCAGCGAAGAACTTCCTGAAGAGCAAGGGGCTGTCGTGGCGGGAGATCCGCATCGACCAGGACCCGGCCGAGCGCGAAAAGATGGTGGCGATGGCCAAACGCACCAGTGTGCCGCAGATCTTCGTCGGCGATGTCCACGTCGGCGGCTACGACGACATGATGGCGATGCATCGCGAAGGCCGCTTCGAAGCACTGCTCGGCGGTGGCGAGGCATGAGCACCACCGAAGGCGCGGACGATCGCGTCGCCGAGTTCACCGCCTTCCGGAAGCGGATGAACGAACGCATCCTGGCCGAACCGAACCAGGTGATGCGGCGCTTCTTCGCACTGGACACGCAGACCTACCAGCCGGGCGCGCTGGACGTGAAGACCAAGGAGCTTTGCGGGCTGGTGGCCTCGATGGTGCTGCGTTGCGACGACTGCATCAGCTACCACGTCGCCCAGTGTCGCGATGCCGGCGTGACCCGCGAGGAAATGTTCGAGGCGTTCTCGATCGGGCTGGTGGTCGGCGGCAGCATCGTCATCCCGCACCTGCGCCGCGCGGTGGACTTCCTCGAGCGGCTGGAGGCGGGCGAGGCGGCGGCGCCGGAGGCCCATCCCCACGGCGTGTGAACGGGGCGGGGATACGGCGATTCCCGGGGCTTGCGACCTTCGTGGAATCACGGCGGCGGGGCGGGTGCGGCATAATAGCGAGTTGACCCGATCCCCCGTGCCGGCCTGCGAGGCCGGCCCCAACGCAGGAACCCCCCATGACGCATACCATCACCGTGATCCGCGGCGACGGCATCGGCCCGGAAATCATGGCCGCCACGTTGCACGTCCTCGACAGCATGAAGCTCGGCCTCCGGTACGAGGAAGCCGATGCCGGCCTGGTCGCCCTGGAAAAGCACGGCGAGCTGCTGCCGGCCGCCACGCTGGATTCGATCCGCAAGAACCGCATCGCGCTGAAATCGCCGCTGACCACGCCGGTGGGCGAGGGCTTTTCCTCGATCAACGTGCAGCTGCGCCGCATCTTCGACCTGTACGCCAACGTGCGCCCGGCGCAGAATTTCCCCAACACCAAGGCGCGCTTCCCGGGCAAGGTGGACGTGATCACCGTGCGCGAGAACACCGAAGGGGCCTACAGCGGCGAGGGCCAGGAAGTCTCCCCCGACGGCCAGACCGCGACCCTGATCCAGAAGATCACCCACAAGGGCTCCGAGCGCATCGTGCGCTACGCCTTCGAGCTGGCCCGCAAGACCGGTCGCAAGAAGGTCACGGTGGTGCACAAGGCCAACATCCTGAAGTCCACCAGCGGCCTGTTCCTCAAGACCGCGCGCGAAGTGGCGGCGAGCTATCCCGACATCGAGTGCAACGAGATGATCGTGGACAACACCTGCATGCAGCTGGTGATGTACCCGGAGCAGTTCGACATCATCGTCACCACCAACCTGTTCGGCGACATCATCTCCGATCTCTGCGCCGGCCTGGTCGGCGGCCTCGGCTTGGCGCCGGGCGCCAACATCGGCGAGGACGTGGCGATCTTCGAGGCCGTGCACGGCTCCGCGCCGGACATCGCCGGCAAGGGCATCGCCAACCCCTGCGCCTTGCTGCTGGGTGCCGCGCAGATGCTCGATCACCTCGCCATGCCGGAGCAGGCCGAGCGCCTGCGCAAGGCCATCGTGGACACGCTCGAGGCCCGTGACCGGCTCACCCCGGACCTGGGCGGCGAGGGCAACACCATGGCGTTCGCGGAGGCCATCGCCTCGCGCCTGTGAGTTGCACTGCATCGCGGGATCGACGGGACGCTTCGGCGTCCCGTTTCGTTTGCGCCGCCGGCGGCTGGACAAGCCATTGCAGGCATTGCAGAATGCGCTGATTCATCCTTTCATCAAGATGGCGCGATGAAAAACACGCCGAGCGCGGTCGCGCTACTTCCCCTGCTGCTGTTCGTGGCGCTGTTCTTCGGCGCCGGTCTCTACTTCACCTCGCAGGGCGAGCCGATGGGCTTTTACGCGCTGCGTGCGCCGGTTGCCATCCTGCCCGCGCTGGCACTGGCGGCGTGGTGGCTGAAGCGGCGCGGGCAGGCGCCGGGGGCGGTGCTGCTGGCGGGCATGGGCGATGCCAACGTGATGCTGATGTGCCTGATCTTCCTGCTGGCCGGCGCGTTCGCGGCGGTGACCCAAGCGATCGGCGCGGTGGACGCGGTGGTGGCGCTGGGGCTTGCCTGGCTGCCGGCCGGCTGGATCCTGCCGGGGCTGTTCGTGGTGGCCGGGCTGATCTCGCTGGCCGTGGGCACTTCGATGGGCACGATCGCCGCGGTGGTGCCGATCGCGCTGGGCATTGCCGAAGCCGCCGGTCTGTCGCCGGTGCTGGTGGTCGCCAGCGCCGTGGGCGGTGCGATGTTCGGCGACAACCTCTCGGTGATCTCCGATACCACCATCGCGGCCACCCGCACCCAGGGCGCGGAGATGCGCGACAAGTTCCGCGAGAACTTCCGCATCGCGCTGCCGGCGGCGCTCCTGACCATCGCCCTGCTTGCCGGCCTCGGCGGCAGCGGCAACGCCAGCCCCGCGCTGTCCGATGCATCGCCTTGGCTGGCGCTGCCCTACCTGCTGGTGCTGGGCCTGGCCATCGCCGGTGTCGACGTGCTGCTGGTGCTGGCGATCGGCATCGTGGCGGCGGCGTTCGCCGGCGGCCTGTTTGCCGAACGCAGCTATGGTTTGGTCGAGTGGATGAACGACATCTGGGCCGGCTTCGAAGGCATGACCGAAATCCTGCTGCTGTCGATCCTGATCGGCGGGTTGGCCGCGATGACCCGGGCCGGCGGCGGCCTGGAGTGGATTTCCGGCGCGATCCGGCGCCTCGCGCGCGGGCGCCCCGATCCGCGCAGCGGCGAGCTGGGCATCGCCGCGTTGTCGGCCACCACCGACGTGTTCACTGCCAACAATACCGTCGCCATCCTCGTCGGCGGGCCGATCGCGCGTGACATCGCCGAGCGCCACGGCATCACCCCGAGGCGTTCCGCCAGCCTCCTCGACATCTACAGCTGCGTGGCGCAGGGCGTGATCCCCTGGGGCGCGCAGGTGCTGCTGGCGGCATCGCTGGCCGGGGTGTCGCCGCTGGCGATCGCCGGACAGGTCTGGTACTGCTGGATCCTCGGGCTGGTCGCGCTCGGGTTCATGCTCTGGCCGGCGCGTCGCGTGGCGCTGCCTGCCGGCGTTTGACAGCCTGCGCCCCAGGCCGGACAATGCACGGCCTTCGCGGCATCGCCTCGGCGATGTGCGGGCACCGGTTCTCCGGCGGGGTATAGCGCAGTCTGGTAGCGCGCCTGCTTTGGGAGCAGGATGTCGGGGGTTCGAATCCCTCTACCCCGACCATCCGGTCGATGGTCGTGCGACAATTCCGAACGGGCGCCCGTAGCTCAATCGGATAGAGCACCGGCCTTCTAAGCCGGTGGTTGCAGGTTCGATTCCTGCCGGGCGCGCCAGCCCGGAAGGTGCCGGGCCGAAGTGAAGTTTCCGTGGTGGCTGTAGCTCAGTTGGTTAGAGTACTGGATTGTGATTCCAGTGGTCGGGGGTTCGAATCCCCTCAGCCACCCCACTCATGCCGGAAGTTGTTGCAAGGACGAAGATCCGTGCTACCATTTCCTGCTCGGGGCCGTTAGCTCAGTTGGTAGAGCAGCTGACTCTTAATCAGTAGGTCCAAGGTTCGAATCCTTGACGGCCCACCAAACCCCGGAAGCCTGGCGAAAGCCGGGCTTTTTCTTTTCCGCACGGTAGAATTCCGGTGCAAGCGAAAGTGGCGGAATTGGCAGACGCCCTGGATTTAGGTTCCAGTGCCGCAAGGCGTGCGGGTTCGAGTCCCGCCTTTCGCACCAGTCCGCCGCGTCGCAACTGGCGCCGCCCCCGGAAATCCGCCAAACTTGACCGTTCGTCCGTCAACGGATGGCGGCGGGCGCGTGTTTTCGCCATCCATCGATCAACCCGTCGCGGTACTTGGCGGGCAGGAGTCAATCGCAATGCAAGTTTCCATCGAATCGACCGGCGACCTCGGCCGCCGCGTGCTGTTCCGCGTTCCCTCCGCGGACCTCGACAACAAGGTCAACACCCGCCTGCGCGAAATCGCGCGCGACGCCCGCATCAAGGGCTTCCGCCCGGGCAAGGTGCCGACCAGCGTCATCGCCAAGCGTTTCGGCCAGCAGGTGCGTGCCGAAATCCTCGACGGCCTGCTGCGCGAAGGCTTCGGCAACGCGCTGAAGGACGAGACCTTCCAGATCGCCGGCAGCCCGCGCATCGAGGAGTCCACCGACCAGCAGGTCGAGGGCGAGCTGAGCTATGTCGCCGATTTCGAGGTGGTGCCGGAGTTCGG
>JAEXAG010000015.1 GCA_023394655.1 Pseudomonadota bacterium | reverse complement strand
GCCCGAGCGACTGCTGGCCTGCCCGTGGTGCCACCTGCGGCGAGAGGGGTGCAACATCCCGCGCCCTTCGGTGGCCTGCGGCGACTGCCTGCACTACCTGCCCGACCCGCTCAACCCGCCAGCCGGCGCCGGCACCTGCAAGGCCGGCCACGGCGCGCGCTGGCCGATGATGCTGCACCCGTGCAAGGCGATGCATCCGGCTTGAACTAGAACGACTTGACGCGGCCCCGTGCGGGTAGGGTTTTGCGGCCTATCGCGCGAATAGCTGAGACGCTAAAAAGCGGGGGCAAGGGGCTGGCCGCATGGCACCTGATACGGCCCTGTTCTCAGGTTCAACGAGCGCCTGCACGGCAATCGAATGGCCCGGGGGGGGGGCGGGTGTTGCCGAATTGACAGCGGCCCGGCCCCGTGGCACGCGCGCCTAGCCAACTTCCTGCATCTGCAAAATTAGCATCGGGGGAGGGGTAGCCCGAGCGATTGGGGGCAACTTTGGGGGCAACAAGCGGAATGGAAACACAAAAAAGCCCGCCACCATTGGCTTTCAGGCCATGATTCTGTAGAGGCTACCACCAAAAAACCAACGGCACCAGTCGCTTGCAGGCTGGTGCCGTTGTCGTTTTGGGGCTTGCTGCCCATGCCCTGCAAACGCGGTTCGGAGCGCGGGTGAAAAATCCGGGGGCAAGCCTGCGCATCCGGAGCTTTCGCCGGGCGATCGTGGGGAGACCGCGCCGGCATCGATATGCAGGCGCGCATGGCGTCTTCTTTGCGGTCGCCGGATCCGAACCCGCGACCGGTCCGGGTCCTGACGCGGGTGTGCCGGTTTCTTCTCAGCCCGCGGAGGCGGTGAGCGGCGCTTGGCCCGCGGTTTCCGGGAAGCGCCGGGTCACCGCGGACCGGATGCCTTCGGCATCCAGCCCGGCTTCGGCCAGCAGGTCCTCGCGACTGGCGTGGTGCTGGAACGCATCCGGCAGGCCGAGATGCAGGATCGGCATGGTGATGCCTTCGGCGGCCAGGAGTTCGGCCACGCCGGCACCGGCACCGCCGGCGACGACGTTGTCTTCGAGGGTGACGAAACCCTCGTGGCTGCGGGCGAGTTGCAGGATCAGCTCGCGGTCCAGCGGCTTGACGAAGCGCATGTCGACGACGGTGAGCCCGAGTTCGGCACCGACCTCTTCGGCCGCCGGGAGGACCGCGCCGAAGGCGAGCAGCGCGACCTGCCGACCTTCGCGCTTCAGCCTGGCCTTGCCGATCGGCAGGGGCTCGAGCGTGTTGCCGGCGGCGACGCCGGTGCCGCTGCCGCGCGGATAGCGGACCGCTGCCGGGCCTTCATGCAGATGGCCGGTGTTGAGCATCGCGCGGCACTCGGCCTCGTCGCTCGGTGCCATCACCACCATGTTGGGCACGCAGCGCAGGAAGCTGAGATCGAGGTTGCCTGCGTGCGTGGCGCCGTCGGGGCCGACCACGCCGCCTCGATCGATCGCGAACAGCACGTCGAGGTTCTGCAGGGCGACATCGTGCACCAGCTGGTCGTAGCCGCGCTGCAGGAACGTGGAATAGATCGCCACCACGGGCTTGGCGCCTTCGCAGGCCATTCCCGCCGCCAGCGTCACCGCGTGCTGCTCGGCGATGGCGACATCGAAATAGCGCGAGGGATACTTCTTCGAAAAACGCACCAGGCCCGAGCCTTCGCGCATCGCCGGGGTGATGGCGAGCAGCTTGGGATCGTTGGCCGCCATGTCGCAGAGCCATTCGCCGAAGACATCGGTGTAGGTAGGTTTCTTCACCGTGCCGGGCTTCGACACCATGCCTTCGTCCGGGTTGAACGGCGACACCGCGTGGTAGCCGATCTGGTCGGCCTCGGCGCGCTCGTAGCCCTTGCCCTTGGTGGTGATGACGTGCATCAGCTGCGGGCCCTTGAGGCCCTTCAGGGTCTTGAGCGTGGCGACCAGCGAATCCATGTCGTGGCCGTCGATCGGGCCGGTGTAGTGGAAGCCCATTTCCTCGAACAGGGTGGACGGCACGAACATGCCCTTCCAGTGTTCTTCCCAGCGCTTGACGAACTTGGCCGGTGCCGCGTCCTTGTCGCCGAGCAGCTTCTTGCCGCCCTCGCGGATCGCGTTGAGGGTCTTGCTGCCGGTCATGCGGCCGAGCATGCGGGTGAGCCCGCCAACGGCTTCGCTGATCGACATGCGGTTGTCGTTGAGGATGACCAGGATGTCCGGTTCCTCGTCCATGCCGCCGGCGTGGTTCAGTGCCTCGTAGGCCATGCCGGCGGTCATCGCGCCATCGCCGATCACTGCGACCACCTGGCGATCGATGCCGGCGTGTTTCGCGGCGATCGCCATGCCCAGCGCGGCGGAGATCGAGGTGGAGGAATGGCCCACGCCGAAGGTGTCGTACTCGCTTTCCTCGCGCTTGGGGAATGGCGCGACACCATCCTTCTGCTTGACCGTGTGGATCGTGTCGCGGCGGCCGGTGAGGATCTTGTGCGGATACGCCTGGTGGCCGACGTCCCAGACGATGCGGTCGTGCGGGGTGTCGTACAGATAGTGCAGGGCGGTGGTGAGCTCGACCACGCCGAGATTGGCGCCGAAGTGTCCGCCGGACTTGCCGGCCGATTCAATCAGGTGGTTGCGGAGCTCGTCCGCGATCGCCTGCAGCTCGTTTTCCTCGAAGCGGCGCAGGTCGGCGGGGGTGTCGATGCGCGAAAGGCGCGGATAACGCGTTGGATCGATCATCGGGCCATTTTACGCGGTCGCGCCGGCGCTGCGTCGCGCCGGCGTGAAGTCGCCCTTGCTCAGCGGCCGCGCAGGCGGTTCAGCAGGCCGGTGCGCGAAGTGTCGGGAACAGGTTCGGGCTCGGGCAGCACCGGCTGGGCGACGCCGGTGGCGAGGCAGGCGTTGATGAAATCGGCGGTTTCCGCCTCGCTGACGTTCGCCGCCTGCGCGATTTCGGCGACGGTGGCCGGGCCTTTCATCATCGCGGTGGAAATGCGGAAGTGCTTGGGGAACTCGCGTTCGGTCTGCAGCCACTTTTCCAGCTTGTAACGGCCTTCGGGATCGTGCGGCGGCAGGATCCGGCCTTCGCCGGCCATCAGCCCGGCAAACCACGTCAGGCGCGAAAGCGGCTGGGCGGCACCCAGCGGCGCGATGCCGGCCTGCCAGGCCGCCTCATCGAGCGGAGCGAACGCACTCTCATCGACACGGGCCGAAACCAGTGCCTGCAGGGGCTTCAGGGTGGCCGGGCCGTGGTACTGCGCGGCGGCCGTGTCGATGAAGACCGGCTGCGCACCCTCGGGCGAGTAGCGCAGGCGGCCCTGCAGGCGTCCGCTGGCCAGCCATTTGCCGAGCGTCATTTCGCGGACAGGCTCCGGTTCCGGCTCGGGCTCTGGTTCGGGGGCAGGCGCGGCTTCGGGAATCGTTTCGGGGGCGGCTTCGACCGCCGCGACCGGTGGTGCCGGTTCCTCGATCGCCGGCGCGGCCGGGGCGGATGTTGCGGCCGGCGGAACGGAGGCTTCCCCGCCTGCGGCTGCCGGCGCGGCGACAACGTTTTGCTGGAGGCCGAGCCCGCCGAGCAGGGCGTCCAGCGCGGATTCTTCCAGCGGTCGCACCAGCGTGTGATCGGCCTGGCTGCGCGAGGAACGGCTGTAGCCGATCACCTTGCGGCCGGCATTGTGCAGCTGCATCCAGCTCATCGGCCCGTACAGGCTGTCCATGTCGACGACGACGATGTCGGCCTGGTCGCTGTCGGCTTCCTCCAGCTTCAGACCCAGGCGCATCGCGCTCATCGCGAAGGCGTGGCTCAGCTCCTCGCGGGTGCTGGTGTCCATGCCGGTGAAACCCACGGAGTTGATCATTGCTCGCCTTCGCCGCTGGAATTGGGCGAGTGTATCCGAGCGCGGCGGCCAGCGGAAACGCGCGCCCGGGTTCAGCCGGGCAGGCCGCGCGGACGCCGCGGCATCTGCGCGCGCAGGAACTCCATCTGGTCGGCGAGGATGTTGCGGTTGGAGAGGATCAGGTGCTCGATCCAGCTCGGGCGGTAGGGCACCGCGAGCAGCGGCATCCCGGCCTGCTGCGGGGTGCGGTTGCCCTTGCGCGAATTGCAGTGGAAACAGGCGGTGACGACGTTTTCCCAGCAATCGGCGCCGCCACGCGAGGTCGGCAGGACGTGGTCGCGGGTGAGGTGCTGGCGCGAGGGGCGCTCGCCGCAGTAGAGGCAGAGGTGGGCATCGCGGGCGAACAGCGAGGCATTGGTGAGCGCGGGCGTCGGATCGACGGCGCGACCGCGGGCATGGCCGCGAGCGGCGACGATCGGATGCAGGGCCAGCCGGCTGCGTTCGCCGGTGAGCCGGGAGATGCCGCCGCGCACGGTCAGGCAGGGATCGCCGAGCGTCCAGGCGACGGCATCGCGGGCGTAGAGGCAGGCGGCATCCTGCCAGCGGATCCACTCCAGCGCGCGGCCATGGGCATCCAGCGCCAGGAAGCGCAGGGTGGACGGGCGGGGGACGAGCGGGAGGTCCGGGGAAAAATCCGGGATGACCGGGCTCGGGTCGGAGCCGGTACCGAGGTGTAGCGTTGCGCTATCCATTCCCATCGGAATGACAGCTTATACAACAATGTTGACGTTTTGTGTATGCGGCGGGGCGGATCCGCGCGATCAGTCGGCCAGCAGCCCGCGCATCGCGCATTCCACGGTTTGCCGGCGCACGGCATCGCGGTCGCCATCGAAATGGAAAGCCTCGGCGCGGGTGTAGCCGCCGCGTCGCTTCCAGCCGATCCAGACCGTGCCGACCGGCTTTTCCTCGCTGCCGCCGCCCGGCCCGGCGATGCCGGTGACCGCCACCGCCACGCTGGCACCGGAGTTGGCCAGCGCGCCGGAGACCATCTCCACCACGCATTCGCGGCTGACCGCGCCATGTTCTTCCAGGGTCTGCGGGCGCACGCCCAGCAGCGCCTGCTTGGCTTCGTAGCTGTAGGCGACGATGCCGCATGCGAACCACTCGGAGGAACCGGCGATGGCGGTGACGCATTTGGCGATCCAGCCGCCGGTGCAGCTTTCCGCGGTGGCCAGCAGGTCGTGGCGGCGACGCAGGGATTCGCCCAGCTCGCGGGCGAGGGCGTCGAGTTCGGTATCGGTGGGAATGGGCATCGGGCAAACTAGTTTCGGGTTCCCCGCATTCTCGCGCGGTTGCGCCGACCGGGCCAGCAACCGCCGGAGGACCCGCCGGCTTCCCCGATGGATACCCAGAAACGAATGTCTCCCAACAGCCCGTCCCCCGCCGGTGCCGCGGTTGCGAGCCCCGACCTGTCCGCGCATACGCCGCTCATGCGCCAGTTCCTGACCGCGAAGGCCGAGCACCCTGACGTGCTGCTGTTCTTCCGGATGGGCGATTTCTACGAGCTGTTCTACGACGATGCGCGCAAGGCGGCGCGGCTGCTGGACCTGACCCTGACCCAGCGCGGGATGAGTGCCGGCCAGCCGATCCCGATGGCCGGCGTGCCGCATCATGCCTGCGAAGGCTACCTGGCGCGTCTGGTGGCGCTGGGCGAATCGGTGGCGATCTGCGAACAGGTGGGGGATCCGGCGGCCTCCAGGGGGCTCGTGGAGCGCAAGGTGGTGCGGATCGTCACCCCCGGCACCGTGACCGACGAGGCATTGCTGCAGGATCGCCGCGACACCCTGCTGATGGCGGTGGCACGCGGCAAGTCCGGCTACGGGCTGGC
Source organism: Pseudomonadota bacterium (assembly GCA_023394655.1). Taxonomy (GTDB): domain Bacteria; phylum Pseudomonadota; class Gammaproteobacteria; order Xanthomonadales; family Xanthomonadaceae; genus Solilutibacter. The sequence goes on along the minus strand of JAEXAG010000015.1, from coordinate 11,271 downwards.
CTGGGCGGATCTGGCCGGCGGGCGTTTCCATGTGTCCCAGGTGGACAGTGACGACGCGCTGGAAGCCGAGCTGGCGCGACTGGAACCGGCCGAGGTGCTGGTGGCCGACGAAGCCGGCTGGCCGGCCAGCGTGGAAAGCCGGCCCGGACTGCGCCGCCGCGCGCCGTGGCTGTTCGATGCCGATGCCGCGCGCCGCAAGCTGCTGGCTTTCTTCGGCGTGCATGACCTTTCCGGTTTCGGCATCGAGGAATCGCCGCTGGCGATCGCCGCGGCCGGTGCGCTGCTCGGCTATGTCGAGGAAACGCAGAAGCAGCAATTGCCGCACCTGACCGCGATCTCCATGGAATCCGGTGATGGCGCCATCGCGATGAATGCCGCCACTCGCCGCCACCTGGAGCTGGATTCGCGCATCGACGGGGATGTCCGCCACACCTTGCTGGGCGTGCTCGATTCCAGCGTGACCCCGATGGGCGGACGCCTGCTGCGGCGCTGGCTGCATCGGCCCCTGCGCAGCCGCGAGGTGGTCGAGGGCCGCTTGCAGGCGGTGCAGGCCCTGCTGGATGCCGCGCTGCACGAACCGCTGCGCGAGGCGTTCCGCGGCATCGGCGATGTCGAGCGCATCCTCACCCGGGTGGCGCTGCGCAGCGCCCGCCCGCGTGATCTCTCCACCCTGCGCGATGCGCTGCTGGCGCTGCCGGCGATTCGCGCGAAGGTGTCCGGCATCGATTCGCCGCGGCTGGCGGCGCTTTCCGATGCGTTGGGCGAACATGCGGCGAATGCCGAATACCTCGCCGCCGCGGTGGTCGCGCAGCCGCCGGTGCTGGCCCGCGATGGCGGGGTGATCGCGGAAGGCTTCGACGCCGAGCTCGACGAACTGCGCCGGCTGTCCACGAATGCCGACCGCTTCCTGGTGGAACTGGAGGCGCGCGAACGCGAGGCCACCGGCATCGCCACGCTCAAGGTCGGCTACAACCGCGTGCACGGCTACTACATCGAAATGGGCAAGGTGCATGCCGGCAAGGCGCCGGTGCATTACACGCGGCGGCAGACGCTGGCCAACGCCGAGCGCTACATCACCGAGGAGCTCAAGGCGTTCGAGGACAAGGTGCTGTCCGCGCGCGAACGCTCGCTGGCGCGAGAGAAGCTTCTTTACGAACGGGTGCTGGACCGGCTCGGCGAACACCTGGCGCCGCTGCGGGATTGCGCGGCGGCGCTGGCCGAGCTGGACGTCTTTGCCGGCTTCGCCGAGCGGGCCGAGATGCTGGACTGGTCGCGGCCGCGGCTTTCGAAAGAGCCCGCATTGTGGATCGAGGGCGGGCGCCACCCGGTGGTGGAGGCGGTGCGCGATGCGCCCTTCACCCCGAACGACCTGCGGTTGGACGACGAAACCCGGATGCTGGTGATCACCGGCCCGAACATGGGCGGCAAGTCCACCTACATGCGCCAGAACGCGCTGATCGTGCTGCTGGCGCACATCGGCAGTTTCGTGCCGGCCGCGCGCGCCGAGATCGGGCCGATCGACCGCATCCTCACCCGCATCGGCGCCGGCGACGATCTCGCCAAGGGCCAGTCCACCTTCATGGTGGAGATGTCGGAAACCAGCTACATCCTGCATCACGCCACCCCGAATTCGTTGGTGCTGATGGACGAGATCGGGCGCGGTACCTCCACCTACGATGGCCTGGCGCTGGCCGATGCCTGCGCGCGCCATCTGGCCGGGGAAAATCGCAGTTACACGCTGTTCGCCACCCATTACTTCGAGCTGACCGCGCTGGCGCAGCCGGGCAGCGGCATCCGCAACGTGCATCTGGATGCGGTGGAGCATGGCGATTCGCTGGTGTTCATGCATGCGGTGAAGGAAGGTCCGGCCAATCGCAGCTTCGGGCTGCAGGTGGCCTCCCTTGCCGGCCTGCCGAAGAGCGTGGTCCGTTCCGCACGGGCGCGGCTGGCCGAGCTGGAGCAGGGCGGACAGGCGAAACCTTCCGCGCCCCTGACCGCCGAAGCGCTGGACGCGCCGCAGCAGATCGGCTTGTTCGCGCCGGACAACGCGGCGCTGGAGGCATTGGCGGGCATCGAGCCGGACGAGTTGACCCCGCGGCAGGCGCTGGAGGCGCTCTACCGGCTGAAATCGCTGGCCTGAGAAAAATGTTGGCGCGGATTTGCAGTTGAGTATAATTCTCAATAACACCCTTGTTCCCGATAACCCCCATGCGCCTCATGCCCCGCCTGCTGCTGTCGTCCTGCCTGCTCGCCCTTGCCGCCTGCAGCCCTTCCAGCCCCGAAGCACCGGCCGCCGCGGGTGCTCCGCAAACGGCGCAGGCCGGTGGCGAAGTCAATCTCTACACCACCCGCGAACCGGGCCTGATCCAGCCGCTGCTGGATGCCTTCACCCGGGAAACCGGCATCAAGGTCAATACCGTGTTCCTCAAGGACGGGCTGCAGGAGCGCCTGAAGGCCGAAGGCGAGCGCTCGGGCGCGGACATCCTGATGACCGTGGACACCGGCAACCTGCTGGATCTGGTGGATGCCGGGCTGGTGCAGCCGGTGCAATCGGCGGTGCTGGATGCGGCGATCCCCGCCCACCTGCGCGGCGCCGGCGGCGAATGGTTCGCGCTCTCGCTGCGTGACCGCGTGGTCTATGCCGACAAGGACATGAAGATCCCGGCCGGTTTCACCTACGAGGACCTGGCCAGGCCCGAATACAAGGGCAAGCTGTGCATCCGTTCCGGCCAGCACCCGTACAACACCAGCCTGGTGTCGGCGATGATCGCCCACGCCGGCGCCGCGAAGACCGAAGCGTGGCTGGGCGGCATGAAGGCCAACCTGGCGCGCAAGCCGGCCGGCGGCGACCGCGATGTCGCCCGCGACATCCTCGCCGGGATCTGCGACATCGGCGTGGCCAATACCTATTACGTCGGCCGCATGAAGAACGCCGAGCCCGGCAGCGAGCAGCGCCAGTGGGGCGATGCGATCCAGGTGGTGCGCCCGGTGTTCGCCGGCGGCGGTACCCACGTCAACATCAGCGGCGCGGCGCTGGCCCGCAACGCCCCGCACCGCGAGGACGCGATCCGCCTGCTCGAATATCTGGTGTCCGACGAGGCCCAGGCGCTGTATGCCAAGGCCAACTACGAATATCCGGTGAAAGCCGGCGTGGCGCTGGATCCGGTGATCGAGGCGATCGGCCCGATGCAGGTCGATGCGCTCGCGCTCGGCGAGATCCACAAGCACCGCCGCGAGGCCAGCGCGCTGGTCGACAAGGTCGGTTTCGACCAGTAACCCGCCGCGATGTCCGCCACCGACGCCCTCCCGCTTCCCGCCGTCGCGCGCCTGCGCCGTGACGGCAGTGGTGCCGGCCTCGGTGGCTGGCGGCTGATGCTCTATCTGGCGGCGGCGCTGTGCCTGCTGCCGGTGGCGGCGCTGGCATGGGTGGCCCTGCACGGCAGCGAAGGGCTGTGGTCGCACCTGGCCCAGCACGTGCTGCCGCGCTCGGCCTTCAACACGCTGCTGTTGCTGGCCGGCGTCGGCGTGCTCTCGGGCGCGATCGGGGTCGGCAGCGCCTGGCTGGTATCGGCCTACCGTTTTCCCGGCCGCGACCTGATGGGCTGGATGCTGCTGCTGCCGCTGGCGGTGCCTACCTACATCGTCGCCTATGCCTACATCGACCTGCTGCACCCGCTGGGGCCGCTGCAGGGCGGACTGCGCTGGCTGTTCGGCTTCGACAGCCCGCGCGAGTGGCGCCTGCCGGACCTGCGCGGGATCGCGTTGGCCATCGTCCTGCTCAGTCTGGTGCTGTATCCCTATGTGTACCTGACTTGCCGGGCGCTTTTCAGCACCCAGTCGGCGGGCCTGATCGAGGCCGGGCGGATGCTCGGGCTGGGCCGGCGCGCGGTGTTCTGGCGGCTGGTGCTGCCGATGGCGCGCCCGGCGCTGGCGGTGGGCGTGGCGCTGGTGCTGCTGGAAACGCTCAACGACATCGGCGCATCGGAGTTCCTCGGCGTGCAGACGCTGACCGTCGCCATCCACACCACCTGGGTGACCCGTGGCGATCTGGCCGGCGCGGCGCAGATCGCGCTCGCCTTGCTGGCACTGGTGCTGCTCCTGATCGCCATCGAGCGGCATGGCCGCCGGCGCCAGCGCTTTGCCGGTGCCGGCCAGCGCCTGCGCGGCATCCAGCCGGAGCGCCTGGCTGGACGTCGTGCCGCGATGGCGGCGCTGCTGGCTTTCCTGCCGGTCTTGCTCGGCTTCATCCTGCCGGCGCTGCACCTGGGCTGGCAGGCCATGCAGCGCTTGCTTGAGGGCAACCGGCCCTCGGCCGCGCTGCTGGCGGCGATGGGCAACACGCTCAAGGTCGGGCTGCTGGCGACGCTGGTCGCGGTGGCGGTCGGGCTGGCGTTGGCGTGGGCGTTGCGGGTGGCGCAGCAGCGGCGCGCCTTCAACCGCGCGCAGGTCGCGTTCCGTGTTTCCACACTGGGCTATGCGCTGCCCGGCACGGTGCTGGCGATCGGCCTGTTGACCGTGTTCGGGGCGATCGACGCGATCTTCGGTCGCGCGCTCCTGATGGGTTCGGTGAGCGCGCTGGTGATCGCCTACACCCTGCGTTTCCTGGCCATTTCCGCCGGCACGCTGGATGCCGGCTTCGCGCGCGTGCCCGCCTCGCTGGACCAGGCCGCGGCTTCGCTGGGCGAAGGCGGCTGGGGGCGTCTGTGGCGCGTGCACCTGCCGATGCTGCGGCCGGCGATCGCCGCGGCGGCGCTGCTGGTGCTGGTCGATGCCATGAAGGAGCTGCCCGCCACCCTGATGCTGCGGCCGCTCAACTTCGAAACGCTTTCCACCTGGCTGTACGCCGAAGCCTCGCGCGGCACCTACGAAGAAGGTGCGCTGGCCGGGCTGTTGATCGTCGCGGTCGGTCTGCTGCCCGTGGTCTGGCTGGCCCGGAAGGGGCTGGACGGACAGGGGGATGCGGGGTGAATTTGCAGCTGGAAGCCGCCACGGGCGAGGCGGATGCGGTAATTTGGGCGGTTTCCGGCGAAGAAAACGCGCGCAGGCCCATGGCGACTCCCCCCGATTATCTCGGTATCCGCGGCCTGCAGGTCCGTTACCCGCGCGCTCCGAAGCCGGCCGTGGATGGCGTCGATCTTTCGCTGGCGCGTGGCGAAGTGGGCGTGTTGCTCGGCGCGTCGGGCAGCGGCAAGACCAGCATCCTGCGCGCGCTGGCCGGCTTCGAGCCGGTGGCGGCCGGGCGGATCGAGCTCGATGGCGCCTGCATCGCGGAGGCCGGTCATGGCCTGCCGCCCGAGCAACGCCGGATCGGCATGATGTTCCAGGATTTCGCGCTGTTCCCGCACCTGGACGTGGCCGCCAACATCGGCTTCGGCCTGCGCCGGCTGGCCGCCGCGGAGCGCGGTCGCCGGGTCGGCGAGTGGCTGGCCCGGGTGGGCCTGGAAGGCTTCGGCCGACGCTATCCGCACGAGCTTTCCGGCGGTCAGCAGCAGCGCGTCGCGCTGGCGCGGGCATTGGCGCCGGAGCCGGCCATGCTGCTGCTGGACGAGCCCTTCTCCGCGCTCGATGCCGACACCCGCCAGCACCTGATCGGCGAATTGCGCGCGCTGTTCGCGGAAACCGGCACCACTGTCCTCATGGTCACCCACGACCAGCACGAGGCATTCGCGCTTGGCGATCGGGTGGGGGTGATGGCGGAAGGCCGGCTGTTGCAATGGGACCTGCCCGAGGCGCTCTACCACCGCCCCGCCAGTGCCGAAGTGGGCGACTTCATCGGCCGCGGCGTTCTGGTGCCGGCGGCGGCGCTGGGGCTTGCGGGTGGCGAGGACATCCTGCTGCGTCCCGAGGCGGTCAGCCTGCAGCCGGATGGCCCCCTGGAAGGACGGCTGGACGATGTACGCTTCCTCGGCCCGGGCCGGGTCGCGCGCGTGGCACTGGGCGATGGCAGCCGGATCGAGGTGGACGTGCCGGACGATTTTGTGGCGCCCGCCGGCGCGCGACTCGCGCTCGCGCTGATCGATCCGGCGAGCCTGCCGCGTTTCGCGCGGCGCTGAATCGCCCCGATTCGACCTGCTCGACGGGCAGGCACGAAAAAACCGGGCCAGGCCCGGTTTTTCGGTTTGCGCAGGAAGGCGGCCCGGAGGCCGCCCATCGTGCTCAGCGTGGCGCGTTGCCGGTCAGGCCGCGGCGTTCCAGCAGCGGCTCGATGGCCGGTTCCTGGCCGCCGGTGAAATCGCGGAACAGCTGCATCGCGTCCTTGCTGCCACCTTGCGAAAGCAGGGTGTCGCGCAGGCGGTCGCCGTTGGCGCGGGTCAGGCCGCCGTTTTCCCGGATCCACTTCACGGTGTTGGCGTCCAGCACTTCCGCCCAGATGTAGGCGTAGTAGCCGGCCGCGTAGCCGCCCATGATGTGGCTGAAATACGGCGTGCGATAACGCGGCGGCACCGCGGCGTAATCCAGGCCGACGTCCTTGAGCGCCTTGGCCTCGTAGGCCATCACGCCCGAAGCCTGCGGCAGCTGGCTGGCCGGGACCTGGTGCCAGCGCTGGTCGAGCAGGGCGGCGCCGAGGTATTCGGTGGTGCGGAAGCCTTCGTTGAACTTGCTGGCCGCCTCCACCTTCTGCAGCAGGCTGGCCGGCATCGGCGCGCCAGTGCGATGGTGCTTGGCGTAGTTCGAGAGGATGCTCGGCCAATCGGCCCACATCTCGTTGACCTGCGAGGGGAACTCGACGAAATCGCGCGGCACGCTGGTGCCGGAGAAGGTCGGGTAGGTCACGTTCGAGAACATGCCGTGCAGTGCATGGCCGAACTCGTGGAACATGGTGGTGACTTCATCCCAGGTCAGCAGGGTCGGCTCGCCGGCCGGCGGCTTGGTGATGTTCTGGTGGTTGGCCACCACCGGCCGGGTGCCTTCCAGCTTCGACTGGCTGACGTAGCTGTTCATCCACGCGCCGCCACGCTTCGAATCGCGGGCGTAGGGGTCGAAGATGAAGATCGCCAGACGCGAACCGTCGCGATCGAACACGTCGTACACCCAGGTGTCCGGGTGGTACTTCGGCAGATCGGTGCGCGGCTTGAAGGTGAGGCCGTAGAACTGGTTGGCGGCGTGGAAAACGCCGTTTTCCAGCACGTTGATCATTTCCAGGTAGGGCTTGAGCTCGGCCTCGTCGAAATCGTACTTGGCCTTGCGGACCTTCTCGCTGTAGAAATCCCAGTCCCAGGGCTGCAGCTGGAAGGTCGGCTGGCCCTTGGCCTTCTGCTCGGCATCGATGGTGCGCTGCAGTTCGACGCCTTCGCGACGCGCGTTGGCGACGGCCGCCGGCGCCATCTGCGCCAGCATGCGGTTGACCGCTTCCTTGTTGCCGGCGGTCTGGTTGGCCAGCGAGAAGCTGGCGAAATCCGGGAAGCCCAGCAGGGCGGCGCGTTCGGCGCGCAGGCGGGTCACCTCGGCGACGATGCCGGTGTTGTCCCACTGGCCGCCGCGGCTGCCGCGGTTCACCGATGCCTTGTGGATGCGCTCGCGCAGGGCGCGGTTCTCCAGCTGAGAAAGCGGCGGCTGGCCGGTGGTGTTGAGCAGGGTGATGACGTACTTGCCTTCCAGCCCGCGCGACTTCGCGGCCGCGGCAGCGGCGTCGATCTGGGCATCGGTCAGGCCGGCGAGTTCGGCGCGGGTGTCCACCACCACGGCGGAATCGTTCACCTCCGCCAGCACGTTCTGGCTGAAGCGGGTGCCCAGCGCGGCCAGGCGGCCGTTGATTTCCTTCATGCGCGCCTTCTGCGCGTCATCCAGGGCGGCACCGGCACGCACGAAGTTCTCGTGGTAGCGCTCGACCAGGCGCAGCGATTCGGCATCCAGGCCCAGCGAGGCACGCTGGTCGTACAGCGCCTTGATGCGCGCGAACAGCTTGGGGTTCAGGTTGATGGCATCGCCGTGGGCGGAGAACTTCGGCGCGTACTCGGATTGCAGCTTCTTGCGGGCATCGTTGGTGTCGGTGCCGTTGAGGTTGAAGAACGCGGAAGTGGCGCGGCCGAGGATCTCGCCGGACTTCTCCATCGCCACGATGGTGTTCTCGAAGGTCGGGGCGGCCGGATTGTTGGCGATGGCCTCGACTTCGGCCAGCTGCTGGGCCATGCCGCGGTCGAAGGCCGGCGCGAAGTGCTCGTCGCGGATGCGGTCGAACTGCGGATAGCCGAAATCCAGCGGACTCTTGTCGAAGAACGGGTTGGCGGCGGTCGCGGGCATGGTGCGGCTGGCGGTGGCGGGCGTGGCCGAGCTGTCGGCGGGCGCGGTGGCGCAGCCGGCAAGCGCGGCGGCGATGGCGATGGAAAGGGCGCCGGCAAGCGGACGGCGGGTGGAGCTTGGCGTCATCGGATGGCCTCGTTTCGACAGTGAAACATGCAGGGTAACGCATCGGCGTGATGACGCGCCCGTGACTTCCGGCACGTTGCCCGAAGCGCCGCTGAACGTGTTGCGGGATGCTTCACGTGGCTCCGACCGGGGCAGGGGGATGCTGGGGCCACCCCCACGACAAGGAGGCCACGATGGCCGACATCACCAGCGTCATGACCGCCAACCCTTCCTGCTGCCGCCAGGACACGCCGCTGCGCGACGTGGCCCGGATGATGATCGACAGCGACTGCGGGATGATCCCCGTGGTGGATGGCGACGATCGTCCGATCGGCGCCGTGACCGACCGCGACATCACCGTGCGCATCGTCGCCGCAGGCCGCGATGGCAATGCCGCCACCGCCGGTGACGCGATGACCGCGCCGGTTTCCACCGTCGACGTGAAGACCAGCCTGCATGACGCCACCTGCATGATGGAGGCGGAGAAGATTCGTCGCGTGATCGTGGTGGATGGCGATGGCCGCCTGGCCGGCGTCGCCGCGCTCGCCGACCTGGCGCTGGCCGGCAAGGACGAGGCCACCGCGCACGTGGTCAAGCAGGTTTCGGAGCCGGGTCGCGCCTGATCGCGTCGATCGGAACGGATCGCAGCTGATGCACGAAGCGTTTCCCCGCCGGCCGCAAAGTCGGCGGGGCGCATCGATACCGTGAATTGCCGATCTGGCGAGCGGTTGGCCGGATTCAGCCGGGCAGGGCGAACACCCGCCAGGCCAGCGCCACGTGCGCCACCACGCTCAACCGGAACGCGCGGCGGAACGACGGTTTCGCGCGCTTGTGTGCGAAGACCTGCTGGGCGAGGGCGGCACCCGGCCAGCCGCCGATGAGCGCAAGCCCGTGCAGGACACGTTCCGGGATGCGCCGCGCACCGCACCGGGCCGCACGCTTGTCGTGCCCGTAGGCCAGGAACGCCGACACGCTGGCGATCGCCATGATCGCCAGCAGGGCTGCCTGCAGCAGGTTCATTTCTCGACGAAGGCCCGCTCGAACACGTATTCGCCCGGGGTGCCGATGCGTGGCGCGGCCTTGAAGCCGCGACCATCCAGCAAGGCGCGGAAATCCGCCAGCATCGCCGGGCTGCCGCAGACCATTGCGCGGTCGTGCGCGGCGTCCAGCGGGTCCAGGCCGAGGAAATCGGTCATGCGGCCATCGGCCAGCATCTCGGTGATGCGGCCGCGCTGGTCGCGGCCGTGGTATTCGAACGGCTCGCGAGAAACCGCCGGGAAGTACAGCAGCTTGCCGCGCACGATGTCGCCCAGGAGCTCGTGCTCGGGCAGTTCGCGCTCGAAGAAATCGCGATAGGCCAGATCGGCCGCGCCGCGCACGCCGTGGCAGACGATCACCCGCTCGAAGCGTTCGTAGGTTTCCGGGTCCTGCACGATGGACAGCCAGGGCGCGAGGCCGGTGCCGGTGCCCAGCAGGTACAGGTTGCGGCCCGGGTGCAGGTCGGAGATCAGCAGGGTGCCGGTCGGCTTGCGGCTGACCAGCAGGGAATCGCCCGGCTTCAAGTGCTGCAGGCGCGAGGTGAGCGGGCCATCCTGCACCTTGATGCTGAAGAAGTGCATCGTTTCCGCCCAGTTGGCGCTGGCCACGGAATAGGCGCGCACCAACGGCTTGCGGCGACCATCCGGGCCTTCGACTTCCAGCCCGATCATCACGAACTGGCCGTTGTCGAAGCGCAATCCCGGATCGCGGGTGGTGGTGAAGCTGAAGTACGCATCGGTCCAGTGATGGACGTCGAGCACGGTTTCGGTGAAATACGGGGACTCGGACATGGCGTACCGGATGAGCGGAATCCGCCCATTTTAGCGGGTGGGGAAGGATGCGCCGGCTGGACTGGATCGGGTGGCGCGTGGAGGGTGACTGTCGCCGGTTCCGGCGATGCCTGCATTGAGCCGGCTCAAAATCGGCCGTTTCAGGCGTTTCTCCAGCGCGCTTGTGGTGTTTTCGCGCCCTTCATGGCGATGGCGGCAGGCTGGGCGCATGGACAAGCCGACGCTCTGGACGATCGGGCATTCCAATCGCCCGTGGACGGTGTTCGTCGAAATGCTCGATGCGGCGGGCATCGAAGTGCTGGCCGACATCCGCCGCTTCGCCGGCTCGCGCCGCAACCCGCAGTTCTCGCGCGATGCGATGCCCGAGGCGCTGGCCACGGCCTGCATCCGCTACTGGCCGCTGCCGGCGCTGGGCGGGCGACGCAAGGCGCTTGCGGATTCACCCAACGGGGCCTGGCGCGTCGAAGCCTTCCGCGCCTATGCCGATCACCTGGCCAGCGCGGAATACATCGAGGCGCGCGATGCGCTGATGGCCGAGGCCCGCGAACGGCGCGTGGCGGTGATGTGCGCCGAGGCGGTCTGGTGGCAGTGCCATCGGCGGCTGGTCGCGGACGATTTCACCGCGCGCGGCTGGGACGTGGTGCACCTGATGGCGCCGGGCCGCGACGCGCTGCACGAATTGAACGAGGGCGCCGTGATGGATGCCGGCGTCCTCCGCTATCCGCCGCCCCAGGCCGCGTTGTTCTGATCGATTCAGGGTTGCGCGGCCATCTCGCGGCCATCGATGCGGACCGTGCCCGCGCTGCGCAGATCCACTTCCGCGCCGCGTGCCGGCCGCGGATAGCGCCGGCCATCGATCTCCATGCCGTTGCCGTCGATCCGCACGTCCGTGCCGTCGGCGTGGCGGATGCGGGTGGTGTCGCGCGCGCTCTCCACTTCGGTCGAGCCCGTGGGCAGCAGCAGGCGGACGCCGTCCACGGTGACCGTGCTGCCGCCACCGATGCCCGAGGTGGCGGAACGCACCGCACTGCGGATCGAGTCGCGGATGTCGTCTCGCACTTGCGCGCGGCCGGCATCGTCGCTTGCGGCCGTGTCG
>JAEXAG010000094.1 GCA_023394655.1 Pseudomonadota bacterium | reverse complement strand
AGCACGCCGGAGCGGGCGGTGGCATCGACCCGCTCCCAGCGCCCGGCACCGACGTTCTGCGCGGCCATCGACGAGCACGCCGCGCCGATGGCCATGGCCGGCATCTGCACGTAGTTCCACAGCTGCAACGCGGCGCCATAGGCCGATGCCCAGGACAGGCCCTGGCGATTGACCAGGCTGATCATCATCAGCATCGCCAGCGAGACCAGCACCATCTGCAGGCCCATCGGCACGCCTTTGACGACCAGCGCACGCAGGATGCGCGGGTCCGGGCGGAACAGCTTCAACTCGTCCGCACCGATCCACAGAGGATGCCGACGGTGGCGCAGCCAGGCCAGCATCGCCACCAGGCCGATCAGGTTGCACACCAGCGTGGCCAGCGCCGCGCCGCCGATGCCCATGCGCGGGAACGGGCCGATGCCGAAGATCAAGAGCGGCACCAACGCCACGTCCAGCGCCACCACCAGCAGCAGGAACCAGAACGGCGTGCGGGTGTCGCCGGAGCCGCGCAGGATCGCCGTCAACGAGGCAAACAGGTACATCGACGGGATGGCAAGGAAGATGATCCGCAGATAGCTTTCGGCCAGCGGCAGCGCTTCGGCCGGCGTGCCCATCCAGCCGAGGATGTGGCCGGACAGCACCTGTCCGGCCACCGCGATGAGCACCGACACGCCGACGAAGAAGCTCAGGCTGGTGCCGATCGCACGCTTGGCTTCGCGGAAATCGCCGCGGCCCATGGCCTGCCCCACCAGGATGGTCGCGGCCATCCCCACGCCGAATACCGAGCCCAGCAGGAAGAACATGACGTTGTTGGCGTTGGCGACCGCGGCCAGCGCCGCTTCGCCCAGGAAGCGCCCGACCCAGATGGCATTGACCGAGCCGTTGAGCGATTGCAGCACGTTGCTGGCCAGGATCGGCAGCGCGAACACCAGCAGCGTGGAGGCGACCGGGCCGCGCGTGAGGTCGCGGGCGTTTCCGCCCGGGGCGCGAACCGGCCCGGGACGCGCGGCCTCATCCATGTCGGCCGCCTCGCGCGCGAGGGTGTCGTGGCCAGGCATGCACCACGACAGGACCGCCCTCGAGGCCGCCCCGCAGACATGCGGACGGATGTCCGCGCAACGTCAGCGGCATCCGTCGAGCGCAGCCATGCCCGGTTGCCCGGCCATCTGCCGCATGGGGCTGTCGTGCCGCCGGGAAAAGTTGTCGTCGCTGATGCCGTTGCGCATGTCGGGCCTGTCTTCCGCAAGGGAGTACAGACTAGGCGGCGACGCGTTAGAACCGGATGATTCCACCCGGAACCGGGACGGCCCGGTTGGCTGCGCCTGACAGACATTGACACTGCGCATGCGTAGGCTTGGCCTCACATCCCCCGGAGCACCGCCATGTCCAGTGAAACGCTTGTCCTGTACACCCATCCGCAGTCGCGCGGTCGCATCGCGCGCTGGGCGCTGGAGGAAACCGGCCTGCCCCATGCCGTCGAGCTGCTGGAATACGGCACCACGACGAAGTCGCCCGAGTATCTGGCGATCAACCCGATGGGCAAGGTGCCGGCCCTGAGGCATGGCGACACCGTGGTCACCGAAGTCGCGGCGATTGCCCTGTATCTGGCCGACCTGGTGCCGGACAAGCGGCTGGCACCGCCGCCGGGCAGCGCCGAACGCGGCAGCTACTACCGCTGGATCTGCTTCATGGCGCCCTTGGAACAGTTGTTGATGGCCAAGCACGTCGGCAAGCTGGGCGAGCCGATGTCGGCCGGCTACGGCACCGAGAAAGACCTGCTGGGAACGCTGGAGGCCGCGATCGGCGAACGCGATCATCTCGTCGGCGACGGCTTCACCATGGCCGACCTGCTGGTGGCCGCCAACCTCGGCTTCTACCTGCAATTCGGGATGCTGGAACCGCGCGATGCCTTCGTGCGCTTCTCGCGGCTCCACCATGCGCGCCCTGCGGCGATGCGTGCTGCCGCCATCGACGACGGCTTGGCGGCCGAAGCCAAGGCGGCCAAAACCGGCGCCTGAACGCAGGCGCTCACCCACTCCGTCCGCCTGCAACGCAGTGAGGCCGCAGCGGAAAACGCAGACGGGCGACCCGTTGGCCGCCCGTCCGCGCTTCCGCCTGTCGCGGAACTTACAGCTCGATGTCGTCCGCGCCCGGCGAGCCCTTCGGGAACTCCGGCTCCACCACCGGCGGTGCATACAGATCCGATGCCGTCGCGGCGACGTCGGCCAGCGCGGCGGCCACGCCCGCACCGTAGGCCGGATCGGCCTTCGTGCAGTTGCCGACGTGGCGCTGCTTGATGAAGTCCGGCGCATCGCCCAGCGCACGGGCGGTGTTGTAGAACAACCGCTGCTGCTGCTCCGGCGTCATCGAGCGGAACAGCGCGCCCGGCTGGCTGAAGTAGTCGGCATCGTCCTCGCGGAAGTTCCAGTAGTCGGCATCGCCGTTGATCTTCAGCGGCGGCTCGCGGAACTCCGGCTGCTCCTGCCACTGGCCGAAGCTGTTGGGCTCGTAATGCGGCAGCGAGCCGTAGTTGCCATCGACCCGGCCGATGCCGTCGCGGTGATTGCTGTGCACCGGGCAGCGCGCCTGGTTCACCGGAATCTGGTGGAAGTTGGTGCCCAGGCGATAGCGCTGCGCGTCGGCGTAGTTGAACAGGCGCGATTGAAGCATGCGGTCCGGAGAGGCACCGATGCCCGGCACCAGGTTGCTCGGCGCGAACGCCGCCTGCTCGACTTCGGCGAAGAAGTTTTCCGGGTTCCGGTTCAGCTCGAACTCGCCCACTTCGATCAGCGGATAGTCGGACTTCGGCCACACCTTGGTCAGGTCGAACGGATGGATGCGGTAGGTCTCGGCATCGGCTTCCGGCATCACCTGCACGTACATCTTCCACTTCGGGAAATCACCGTTTTCGATGGCGTTGTACAGGTCGCGCTGGTGGCTTTCGCGATCCTTGCCGACCAGCACCGAGGCCTGCGCGTCGGTCAGGTCCTCGATGCCCTGCTGGGTGAGGAAGTGCATCTTGATCCAGAAGCGCTCGCC
>JAEXAG010000028.1 GCA_023394655.1 Pseudomonadota bacterium | reverse complement strand
ACGGAGCGCGCGATAATGTCCGCCCGTTTTTGCTTCGAGGCCCGCCCGAATGACCACCGCCGCCCGGATCCTGGATGGAAAGCGCATCGCCGACGAAGCCCTGGCCACGATGCGCGGGGAAGTCGAGGCGCGGGTCGCCGCGGGCAAGGCGCGGCCGGGGCTGGCGGTGGTGCTGGTGGGTGAAGACCCGGCCTCGCAGTCCTACGTGCGCAACAAGCGCCGCGCGGCCTCGATCGTCGGCATCCGCACCTTCGACCACAATCTCCCGGCGACCACGGAAGACGAGCTGCTGGCGCTGATCGACCAGCTCAACGCCGATCCCGAGGTGCACGGCATCCTCGTGCAGTTGCCGCTACCGGGCATCCCGGATGCCAGCCGGCTGATCGAGCGCATCGATCCGAAGAAGGATGTCGACGGCTTCCACCCGATGAACGTCGGGCACCTCGCCCTGCGGCAGTTCGGCCTGCGGCCGTGCACGCCGCGCGGGATCATGCACCTGCTGTCGCAGACCGGCGAGCCCGTGCGTGGCGCCAACGCCACCATCGTCGGGGTCTCCAACCACGTCGGCCGGCCGATGGCGATGGAGCTGCTGATCGCCGGATGCACGGTGACCTGCTGCCATCGCTTCACGCCACGCGAAGTGCTGGAATCCTCGGTGCGCGGGGCGGACATCCTGGTGGTGGCGGTGGGTAAGCCCGGCCTCGTGCCCGGCGAGTGGGTCAAGCCCGGCGCGGTGGTCATCGACGTCGGCATCAACCGCACCGACGACGGCCGGCTGGTCGGCGACGTCTGCTTCGACGCGGCCGCCGAACGCGCCGGCTGGATCACGCCGGTGCCCGGTGGCGTCGGCCCGATGACCGTCGCCACGCTGATGCGCAACACCCTGGAAGCCGCGGAGCTGGCCGAGGCCGGTTGAGGCCCCGTGGCGCAACACTGTGTCGCGCCGCGGAACGTTGCGGGGGCGGGCTTTGCGGTACAATGACGCGCTTCCCAAGCCACCGGACTCCACATGCTCCGCATCCTGGCAGAAGCGCTCACCTACGACGACGTCTCCCTCGTCCCGGCGCATTCCATCGTCCTGCCGAAGGACGTCTCGCTCGCCGCCAACCTCACCAAGTCACTGCGCCTGAACCTGCCGATCGTCTCGGCGGCGATGGACACCGTGACCGACGCGCGGCTGGCCATCGCCATCGCGCAGCTCGGCGGCATCGGCATCCTGCACAAGAACATGACCTGGCAGGAGCAGGCGGCCAGCGTGGCGCGGGTGAAGAACTTCGAGTCCGGGATCATCCGCGAGCCGTTGACCGTGACGCCCGAAACCAGCATCGGCGAGGTCATCAAGCTGACCCGGGCGCGCAACATCTCCGGCGTGCCGGTGGTGGATGGCGAAGGCCACCTGGTCGGCATCGTCACCGGGCGCGACATGCGCTTCGAGAAGAAGCTCGACGACCCGGTCTACAACATCATGACCCGCAAGGACAAGCTGATCACCGTCAAGGAAGGAGCCAGCGACGCCGAGGTGCTCGATCTCTTCCACAAGTACCGGATCGAG
Source organism: Pseudomonadota bacterium (assembly GCA_023394655.1). Classification (GTDB taxonomy): domain Bacteria; phylum Pseudomonadota; class Gammaproteobacteria; order Xanthomonadales; family Xanthomonadaceae; genus Solilutibacter. The sequence goes on along the minus strand of JAEXAG010000028.1, from coordinate 2,597 downwards.
AAGGTGCTGGTGGTCAACGATGATTTCGCGCTGCGTGGGCTCATCACCGTCAAGGACATCCAGAAGAAGCGCGACAACCCCAACGCCGCCTACGACCGCGACGAGCAGCTGCTGGTCGGCGCCGCGGTGGGCGTGGCCGGCGATACCGAGCAGCGCATCGAGGCGCTGGTCGAGGCCGAAGTGGACGTGGTGATCGTCGATACCGCGCACGGCCATTCGCAGGGCGTGCTCGACCGCGTGGCCTGGGCCAAGAAGCACTATCCGAAGCTGCAGGTGATCGGTGGCAACATCGTCACCGGCGATGCCGCGCTGGCACTGATGGATGCCGGCGCCGATGCCGTCAAGGTCGGCGTCGGTCCCGGCTCGATCTGCACCACGCGCGTGGTGGCGGGCGTGGGCGTGCCGCAGATCACCGCGATCTCGATGGTCGCCGAGGCCCTGCAGGACCGCATCCCGCTGATCGCCGACGGTGGCATCCGCTACTCCGGCGACCTCGGCAAGGCGCTGGTCGCCGGTGCCTCCACCATCATGATCGGCGGCCTGTTCGCCGGCACCGAGGAATCGCCGGGCGAAACCGAACTGTTCCAGGGCCGCAGCTACAAGAGCTACCGCGGCATGGGCTCGCTGGGCGCGATGGAGAAGGGGTCGAAGGACCGTTACTTCCAGGATTCCAGCGATGCCGACAAGCTGGTCCCCGAGGGCATCGAGGGCCGCGTTCCCTACCGCGGGCCGCTGTCCGCCGTGGTCCACCAGCTGGTCGGTGGCCTGCGGGCGACGATGGGCTACGTGGGCTGCGCCAGCATCGAGGAAATGCGCACCAAGCCGCAGTTCGTGAAGGTGACGGGCGCCGGCCAGCGCGAGAGCCACGTCCATGACGTGCAGATCACCAAGGAACCCCCGAACTACCGCGCCGGCTGACCGACCCGATGACCGACATCCACAGCGACAAGATCCTCATCCTCGACTTCGGCGCGCAGTACACGCAGCTGATCGCCCGCCGCATCCGCGAAATCGGCGTCTATTGCGAAATCTGGGCCTGGGACCACGACCCGGCGGAGATCGCCGCGTACGCGCCGAAGGGCATCATCCTCAGCGGCGGCCCGGAATCCACCACCCGGCCGGGCTGCCCGGAAATCCCGGCGCAGGTCTTCGAGGCCGGGGTGCCGTTGCTCGGCATCTGCTACGGCATGCAGGCATTGGCCCGCCAGCTGGGCGGCGAGACCGAGGCCGGCAACCAGCGCGAGTTCGGCCATGCCGCGCTCGAGTTCGCGGCCGATGACGCGCTGCTTTCGGTGCTGAAGACGCTGCCGGATGGCGCCAACGTGTGGATGAGCCACGGCGACCACGTGTCGAATGCGCCGCCGGGCTTCGAAGTGACCGCCGGCACCGATCGCCTCGGCATCGCGGCGTTCGCCGACGATGCGCGCCGCATCTACGGCGTGCAGTTCCACCCCGAAGTCACCCATACCCGCGGCGGCGAGGCACTGCTGCGTCGCTTCGCCGTGGAAATTTGCGGCTGCGACACCCGCTGGACCGCGGCCCGCATCATCGAGGACCAGATCGCCCGCGTGCGCGAGCAGGTCGGTTCGGACGAGGTGATCCTCGGGCTTTCCGGCGGCGTGGACTCGTCCGTCGTGGCGGCGCTGCTGCATCGCGCGATCGGCGACCAGCTCACCTGCGTGTTCGTGGACACCGGCCTGCTGCGCTGGAACGAAGGCGACCAGGTGATGGCGATGTTCGCCGAGAACATGGGCGTCAAGGTGGTGCGCGTGAACGCCGCCGACCGTTATTTCGAGAAGTTGAAGGGCGTCGAGGATCCGGAGGCCAAGCGCAAGATCATCGGCAACCTGTTCGTCGAGATCTTCGACGAGGAATCACAGAAGCTCGGCAACGCCAAGTGGCTGGCGCAGGGCACGATCTACCCGGACGTGATCGAGTCCGCCGGCAGCAAGACCGGCAAGGCACACGTCATCAAGAGCCACCACAACGTGGGTGGCCTGCCGGAGGACATGAAGCTCGGGCTGGTCGAGCCGTTGCGCGAACTGTTCAAGGACGAGGTGCGCCGCCTGGGCGTCGAGCTCGGTCTGCCGCGCGAGATGGTTTACCGGCATCCGTTCCCCGGCCCTGGCCTCGGCGTGCGGATCCTCGGGGAAGTGAAGCGCGAGTACGCTGAACTGCTGGCGCAGGCTGACCACATCTTCATCGACGAACTGCGCAAGGCCGATCTCTACGACAAGACCAGCCAGGCATTCGCCGTGTTCCTGCCGGTGAAGTCGGTGGGCGTGGTGGGCGATGCGCGTGCCTACGAGTGGGTGATCGCGTTGCGTGCGGTCGAGACCATCGACTTCATGACCGCACACTGGGCGCACCTGCCGTACGACTTCCTCGGCCGGGTGAGCAACCGCATCATCAACGAACTGCGCGGCGTGTCGCGCGTGGTCTACGACATCAGCGGCAAGCCGCCGGCGACGATCGAGTGGGAGTGACGGGCACTGGCTGGCAATGTCTAGCAACGGCAGGCATTTCGGCTGAGGGTAAAAGAACTTTCCGCTAAGCGATAGACTGTATGTAAACACAGTATTGCAAGGACGCGGAAC
>JAEXAG010000157.1 GCA_023394655.1 Pseudomonadota bacterium | reverse complement strand
AGGTTGATGCCCATGGAGTTGTCTCGTGGCTGGTGCTGGCTGCGGTAGAGATCGACCGGCAGCGGGATGCGGGGATGCGGGATCTGCTCGAAGCCGGTGACGGTCTCGACCGGGTCGCGGACCAGGTCTTCGATCGGCACGGCTTCATCGGTGATGCGGTTGACGAAGCTGGAGTTGGCGCCGTTTTCCAGCAGACGGCGTACCAGATAGGGCAGCAGGTCCTCGTGCGAGCCGACCGGCGCGTACACGCGGCAGGGCACGTCGAGGCGGTCGGCCGGGATCACTTCGGCATAGAGGTCGTCGCCCATGCCGTGCAGCTTCTGGAACTCGTAACGGAAGCCGCTGCCGCCTTCGATGCGCGCACCACCGACCATCGCACCCGCCATGTGGTGGATCGCGGCGATGGTCTGGGCGTTGTGGGTGGCGAACATCGGGTAGATCGCGTCGATGTTGGCGAGCAGGCGTCGCGCGTTGGCCTGATAGCTGACGTCGGTATTCGGCTTGCGGGTGAACAGCGGATAGCCCGGCTGGCCTTCCACCTGCGCGCGCTTGACCTCGGCATCCCAGTAGGCGCCCTTGACCAGGCGCACCGGGATGCGGCGGCCGAGCTCGCGGGCCTTCCCGGCGATGTGGTCGATCACGAACGGCGCGCGCTTCTGGTAGGCCTGTACCACGATGCCGAAGCCGTCCCAGCCGCGCAGGCTTTCATCGGCCAGCACGTCGAAGATCAGGTCGAGCGAGAGTTCGAGGCGGTCGGTTTCCTCGGCGTCGATGGTCAGGCCGATGTCGTACTGCTTCGCCAGCCGCGAAAGTTCCAGCACGGCGGGCGCGAGCTCGGCCAGCACGCGCGCACGCTTGGCGTGCTCGTAACGCGGATGCAGCGCCGAGAGCTTCACCGAGATCGAAGGGGCGGCGAACACGTCGTCGAACGGGCCGGTGCGGCCGATCGCGTGGATCGCCTGGCGATAGGCGTCCAGGTAGCGCTCGGCATCCTTCATGGTCAGCGCGCCTTCGCCGAGCATGTCGAAGCTGTAGCGGTAGGTGGCATTCGCGCCCTTGCGCGAGCGCGCCAGCGCTTCCTCGATGCTTCGGCCCATGACGAACTGGTGGCCCATGATCTTCATCGCCTGGCGCACCGCGGCGCGGATCATCGGTTCGCCGAGCTTGCCGACCAGACGCCCGAACGCGCCGTGGGCATCGCGCTGGGTGTCATCGGAAAGATTGACCAGCTTGCCGGTCAGGATGAGGCCCCAGGTGGAGGCATTGACCAGCAGCGAATCGCTCTGGCCGAGGTGGCGGCGCCAGTTGGCTTCGCCCAGCTTGTCGCGGATCAGGGCATCGGCGGTGTCGGGGTCCGGGATGCGCAGCAGGGCTTCGGCCACGCACATCATCAAGACGCCTTCCTCGCTGCCGAGGTCGTACTGGCGCATGAAGGCCTCGACCATGCTCTGGTCGGCGACCCGGCCGCGCACGCGGCGCACCAGGTCGGTGGCGGTGGCGCGGATGGCGGCGCGCGCGGCATCCGGCTGGCGGGCATCGGCCAGCAGCCGGCGCACGTGCGCGGCTTCGTCCGCGACCCAGCCGGCGGTGATGGCCGCACGCGACGCGGACGGCGGCGAAGGGACTTCGGAGAGCAGTGTGGAGCCCACGGCGATCAATGGTCAGGGAAACCGCGGATTGTAGCTCCGGCGTATCGATGCCGCCCGTACGGGGTGCCTGCTGCTGTGCGCTGCATAGCATGGGGCCGGGGTGCGGCATTTGATCATTCGCAATTCTGCTTGCCGTGCGGTGCGCGGGGCCGCTAACATCCGGCTGTTGTCCATGCGCCTCAAGAGGCATGGATGCCCAGTCCAGCGACCGGGCCGCAAGGTCCGCTGCAAGCAAAATTCGGGGTCACAAAACTATGGTGCAACTGGCTCGCGCCGCGAAAGCGGCGGCAATGGGAACATTGATGGCGTGCCTCCCGGGGTTGGCCTTGGCGCAATCCGCCGATCCGCATCGCTGGCAGCTCAACATGGGGCGCGGCGTCACCGCCACCTCCGAGAACGCCTACTTCGCGCACATGGCCGTGCTCTGGGTCTGCGTGATCATCGGCGTGCTGGTGTTCGTGGCGATGGGTTACGCCATCTTCAAGTTCCGCAAGTCGAAGGGGGCCGTCGCCGCCCAGTTCAGCCACAACACCAAGGCCGAAGTCATCTGGACGGTGATCCCGGTGATCATCCTGGTCGCGCTGGCGTTCCCCGCCACCTCGTCGCTGATCAAGATGTACGACACCCGCGATGCGGAGATGACGATCAAGATCACCGGCTACCAGTGGATGTGGTCCTACGAGTACCTGGGCGAGAACGTCAGCTTCACCAGCCGCATGGATCGCCGCAGCGAGGAGCTTCGCCAGAGCGGCCGCACCGTGACCGCCGCCGACCATCCCAACTACCTGCTGGACGTGGACAACCCGCTGGTGATCCCGACCGGCACCAAGATCCGCTTCGTCATCACCGCCGAC
>JAEXAG010000141.1 GCA_023394655.1 Pseudomonadota bacterium | reverse complement strand
GGAACACCGCGGACATGATCCGGGTGAGCGCGACGATCCACTGGAAATGTTCCATCGACTTGGAGTTGATGAACACCTCGAAGGGGCGACGCTGCTCGTGGTCGGTGCCGGCGTTGAGCACGATGTCATTGATGGTCACGTACATGGCGTGCTCCACCAGCGGCGACTTGATCTTGTAGGTGGAGCCGATCAGCACCTCGGGGCGCTCGATCTTCTCGTGCATCTGGATGACGTTGTCGGACGCCGATTCCGACTCGACCGTCTCGCGCGCCACGCTCGAGCCCGGCTGCGCGGGTTGCGCCTCGCGTGCCTTGTCCTCCGGGGTGAGAACCGCATAGCCCTTGATTTTCTTGTCGATCTTGACGGCCATGTAACTTGTCTTCCTGGTTGCCTGCCCCCGCCGCGGCGGCGACGGGGGCGATGGTGGGATCACTTCGCCTTGCGGGCGCTTGCCTTCTTGGCCGTCTTCTTGACGGCACGCTTGGTGGCAGTGGCCTTCTTCGCCACGGCCTTCTTCGCGACAGCCGCCTTGCGGGCGACCTTCTTCGTCGCCTTCTTCACCGCCTTGGTGGTCGCGCGCTTGCTGGCGGCTGCCTTCTTCGCCACGGTCTTCTTCGCGACGGCGGCCTTGCGGACGACCTTCTTCGTCGCCTTCTTCACCGCAGCTTTCTTCACCGCAGCCTTTTTCACTGCCGTCTTCCTGGTCGCAGCCTTCTTGGTCGCAGCCTTCTTGGTCGCAGCCTTCCTGGTCGCAGCCTTCTTGGTTGCAGCCTTCTTCGCCGCGGTCTTGCGGCCGACGCCCTGCTTCTCCAGCGCCGCCGCTTCAGCACGGGCCTTGCTGGCGCTGGCCGAAAGCGACTTCTTCAGCTCGCCCTCCTTCCGCGCCACTGCCTTGCCCGCACGGCTGGCCGTGCGCTTGACGGTCGCGAGGGCATCGCTCGCGGTGGATGCGATGCTGCTGCCGACATTGCTTGCGGTTTCCTTGACGTTCTCGGCGACGTTCTCGATCGTCTTGACGACACCGGTGCTCTTCTTCTTGGCCATATGCCCTCCTTGTGGGCGTCGAACCAGGGGTTGGAAGGATCGGGAGATTGCGTGTTCCCGATCCGATCCTATACCCGCCGCACTTGCAATGCGCGTGATGAAACCCCGGCCCTCGCGCCAGCCATCGCGCTTCGGTCAGAACTTGCCGTAATAGCCTTCCTTCAGCGCGTCGAACAGGTTCGCCGCGGTGTGCATCTCGCCGTCGTATTCGATCTCCTCGTTGCCCTTCACCTCGACCACGCTGCCGTCCTCGAGTTCGAAGCGGTAGGTGGTGTTCTCCAGGTCGGCTTCCTTCACCAGCACGCCCTGGAACGCGGCCGGGTTGAAGCGGAAGGTGGTGCAGCCCTTCAGCCCCTTCTCGTGGGCGTAACGGTAGATGTCCTTGAAATCCTCGTAGGGATAATCGGTCGGGACGTTGGCGGTCTTGGAAATCGAGCTGTCCACCCAGATCTGCGCCGCGGCCTGCACGTCGACGTGCTCCTTCGGCGTAATGTCGTCGGCGGCGATGAAGTAATCGGGCAGTTGCGCGTCGGCGGCTTCCGCGAACGGCATCGCCTTGGCGTTGACCAGTTCGCGGTAGGCCAGCAGCTCGAAGGAGAACACGTCGACCTTTTCCTTGGACTTCTTGCCTTCGCGGATCACGTTGCGGCTGTAGTGGTGCGCGAAGGAGGGCTCGATGCCATTGGACGCGTTGTTGGCCAGCGAAAGCGAGATGGTGCCGGTCGGCGCGATCGAGCTGTGGTGGGTGAAGCGCGCGCCGGTCTCGGCCAGCTTCGCCACCAGCTCCGGCGCGACTTCCGCCACCTTCTGCATGTAGCGCGAATATTTGGCGTGCAGTACGCGACCTTCGATCTCCTGCCCGACCTGCCAGCCGTCGCGCGCCATTTCCGGGCGCTTGCGCAGCATTTCGGCGGTCACCTCGAACTTCTCCGACATGATCGGCGCGGCGCCCTTTTCCTCGGCCAGCTGCAGCGCGACTTCCCAGCCGGCCACCGCCATCTCGCGCGCGATCGCCTCGGTGAACTCGCACGATTCGCTGCTGCCGTACTTCATCCGCAGCATGGTCATGGTGCTGCCGAGGCCGAGGAAGCCCATGCCGTGGCGCCGCTTGCGCATGATCTCGTTGCGCTGCTGTTCCAGCGGCAGGCCGTTGACCTCGACCACGTTGTCGAGCATGCGGGTGAACACGCGCACGACTTCCTTGTATTCCTCCCAGTCGAAGCGCGCCTTCTCGGTGAACGGATCGCGCACGAACTTGGTGAGGTTGACCGAACCCAGCAGGCAGGCGCCGTAGGGCGGCAGCGGCTGCTCGCCGCAGGGATTGGTGGCGCGGATGTTCTCGCACCACCAGTTGTTGTTCATCTCGTTGACGCGGTCGATCAGGATGAAGCCCGGCTCGGCGTAGTCGTAGGTGGACACCATGATCATGTCCCACAAGTGCCGCGCCTTGACGTGGCCGTACACCTTGCAGGCGACCAGGCCGTCGTCGCGGGTGATGTAGTTGCGGGTGGTCGGCCAGTCGCGCCAGAGGATCTGCGCGGCGTCGTCGAGATCGACCTCGCCCAGTTCCTTCTTCGACAGGGGGAACACCAGCGGCCAATCGGCATCCTGCTTCACCGCGTCCATGAAGCCATCGGTGATGAGCAGGCTGAGGTTGAACTGGCGCAGCCGGCCGTCCTCGCGCTTGGCGCGGATGAAATCTCGCACGTCGGGATGGCTGACATCGAAGGTGCCCATCTGCGCACCGCGGCGACCGCCGGCGGAGGACACGGTGAAACACATCTTGTCGTAGATGTCCATGAAGGACATCGGCCCGGAGGTGTAGGCGCCGGCGCCGGCGACGAAGGCGCCCTTCGGCCGCAGCGTCGAGAACTCGTAGCCGATGCCGCAGCCGGCCTTGAGGGTCAGGCCCGCCTCGTGGACTTTCTCGAGGATGCCGTCCATCGAATCGGTGATGGTGCCGGAGACGGTGCAGTTGATGGTGCTGGTGGCCGGCTTGTGCGCCTGCGCGCCGGCATTGGAGGTGATGCGGCCGGCGGGGATCGCGCCACGGCGCAGCGCCCAGGCGAATCGCTCGCTCCAGTACTTCTGCAGCTCCGGCGTGGCCTCGGCCTCGGCCAGGGCGTGGGCGACGCGCTGGTAGGTGCCCTCGATGTCGGCATCGATGGCCTCGCCCTGCTTGGTCTTCAGACGGTACTTCTTGTCCCAGATGTCCAGGGACGCGGGCTGCATGGGGATGTCCATCGTTGCTTCCTTGTCCGTCCTGACCGCCTCGAGGCGCACGCTGCTCATGCTCTTGACCACTCCTTGATGACTTGGATCCGGCCTCGGGACCGGGGCGAAAACACGGCCACCGGGTGCGAAACCCGGGCCCTGAGACGTTTTCCTGCCGTTTCCATCCCGTTTTCCAGCCCAATACTTGGGAAGGCTCGGGGCGACAACCCCAACATGTTGTGGAAACGAACTGAAAAGCTATTCCCCCTGACCGGGGATGTCAACCGCCCACTCGCATTCAGCATGCAAATCGTGAAAAGCGGCACGGAAGGCGGCGACAGGTGCCTCTCAGGTCCTGTTTAGGTTGTTCAGGCACCATGTCCCCATGCCGGGCCGGCTTCACGCCGGCGCCACCCACCCACCCGGATAGTGAACGCGAATGAAGCCCACCGAACGCACCGCCCGCCGACCGCGCCCGCTGCCCACCCTGCTGGTGCTGGCGGCCGCCGCCGCATTTGGCGGATTTTCCGCGACCGCCCTGCGCGATGCCCTGACCCAGCCCGCCGAAGCGCAGCCCGTCGCCGCCATGACCCCGACCGTCGCCGCCCTGCCGGCGGCCGTGCCCGGCCAGCCGCTGCCTTCGCTGGCGCCGATGCTGGAAAAGGCGATGCCGGCGGTGGTCAGCGTGCACACCAAGCAGCGCGTCCGGGTCAGCCCCTTCGGCAACGATCCGGTATTCCGCCGCATGTTCCCCGAGCTGAGCCAGGAGCGCATCAATGAATCGCTCGGCTCGGGGGTGATCGTCGATGCCGCCCGTGGCTACGTGCTCACCAACCACCACGTGGTCGAGAACGCCGACGACGTCTCGGTGACGCTGGCCGATGGCCGCACCCTGCGCGCGGAATTCCTCGGCTCCGATGCCGATACCGACGTCGCGCTGATGCGGATCCCGGCGGAAGGCCTGACCGCGATCCCGCTGGCCGACAGCGGTGCGCTGCGCGTCGGCGATTTCGTGGTGGCGATCGGCAACCCCTTCGGCGTCGGCCAGACCGTGACCTCGGGCATCGTCTCCGCGGTCGGCCGCAGCAACCTGCCGGGCGTGGGCTTCCAGAACTTCATCCAGACCGATGCCAGCATCAACCCCGGCAACTCCGGCGGTGCGCTGGTGGACCTGGGCGGGCAGCTGGTGGGCATCAACACCGCCAGCTTCAATCCGCGCGGCTCGGCCGCCGGCAACATCGGCCTTGGCTTCGCCATTCCCACCAACCTCGCCCGCGACATCATGCAGCAGCTGCTGGCCAACGATGGCCAGGTGCGGCGCGGTTCGCTGGGCGTCGAAACCGCCGATATCGACGAGCGCTGGGCGAAATCGCTGGGCTTGGATTCGACCACCGGCGCGCTGGTGACCCGCGTGCTGCCGGGGTCGGCCGCCGAAGCCGCCGGGCTGCGCGCGGGCGATGTCATCGTCACCGCCAACGGCCAGCGCATCGACGGCGCCGAGGCGTTCCGCAACTTCCAGGGCCTGCAGCCGGTCGATGCCCGGCTCGCGCTCGACATCCGCCGCGACGGCCGGCCGCTGCAGCTGCAGGCCACCCTGCGCGAACTGCCGCGCGATGGTGCCAGCCTCGATCCGCGACTGGCCGGCGTGACCTTCGGCGACCTGCCCGAATCCCTGCGCCGGCAGGGTGCCAGCGGCGTGCTGGTCTCGGCCGTCGCGCGCGGCAGCCGTGCCGAACGCAGCGGCCTGCGCGAAGGCGACGTGGTGCTGGCCTCCTCGGCCGGCGATTTCGGCGACCTCGCCGGTTTCCGTGCCAGCTTCGACGAAGCCCCGGCGCAACTGGTGTTCCGCATCTGGCGCAACGGCCAGCGCGGGCAGATCCTCATGCAGTAACCCCCACCCGAAAAGGAGCAAGCCATGAACGTGAAAGACAACCTGTCCGAAGCCGGAAGCCACCTGAAGCAGGCCGCGGTCGACGCCGGCGCATCGATCAAGGGCGCCGCTGCGGCCGCCGGCGACGAGCTGCGCCTGGGCCGCGCCAACGTCACCGCCGACCTGGCCGATACCGCCGTGGCAGGACTTTCCGCCGCCGAGGACCTGGGCGCCGCCGCCAAGGAGCAGATGGACGTGCTGATGGACAAGAGCCGCGAAATGGTGGACAGCGCCGCGGAACTGATCCGCGAACGCCCACTGACCGCGTTCGGCATCGCCTTCGCCGCCGGCTGGGCGATCTCCAAGCTGGCCCGCAGCGACGACAAGTAAGCGCCGATGAGCGATCGGCACGAAGGCACCGGGCCGGGCACCGGACGCGGCGACGAAGCCGACCTGCTGGAAGCCTTCCGGCAGGTCGGCGAGACCGGCCGCGCCGGGCTCGAGGCCGCCCGCGGTTCGGCCAAGGCGCTCCGGACCCTGCTCGCGGCCGATGTGTCGCTGGCCCGCAGCGCGTTCGGGCGGACGCTGGCCTTCACCGGCGTGGCGATCGTCTTCGGCTCGGTGTCGGGCCTGCTGCTGACCGCGGCGCTGGTCGCGGTGATGGCGATCAAGTTCGGCATGCCTTGGTCGCTGTCGCTCTTGATCGTCGGGCTGGCCTGTCTGCTGCTGGCCGGCCTGGCCGGTTGGCGTGCGATGGCCTACTTCGAACACACCCGCATGAAGGCCTCCCGTCGCCAGCTGGCGCGACTGGGCATCGGCGAACTGGCCGACCACGTGCCCGATGCCGGCTCGGCGCAATCCAGTCGCGATGCCGCCGAAGACCTGCCGGTCACCCGCACCGATGGCGAGCCGGTCAAGGATCGCCAAGGCGTCGAGGTCACGCCGCCATGACCCCTTCCACCCGGCCGATCGCCCGCCACTGCCACCGGAATCCTGCGCCATGGGCTTCGAACAACTGATCCACAAGGTGACCCAGGCCGAGCAGGCTCTGGAGGCCAGCGAACGCAGCGTCGCCGCCGACTGGCGGCAGATGAAGGCCTCCTGGCGCCAGGCCTGGACACCCGGGCGCATCGTGGTGGCCGGACTGGCCTCGGGCTTCCTGGTCGGCCGCGCGAAACCCCTCTCGCGCGCTTCCGGCTCCGGCGTGCTGCAGATGGTGACCGCGCTCTCCGGCCTGATCGCCGGCGGCAGCGCGCAGGCCGCGGCCGAAGAAGCCGGCGACGTCGCGCGGATGGGCGCCACGGGCGTAGCAGAGGGCGAAGCCATTGCCCGACCCGCCGAAGCCACCCGGCCCGTCGTTACCGCGTCACGCCCGCCGGAAAAGGGCACGGCCCAGCATCTGGAACGCCTGCGCCGCGACGGCTTGGTATGAGCACGAGCTCCGTACAGACCGCCGAGCCGCCCGTGCCGCAGCCCGGCGAAAACGCCGTGGCCGTGGTGCCGCGCCCGCGCGCCTCGATCGCACTGGTGGTGCTGGCCACGCTGGCGATCGGCTGGACCCTGTGGGCCATGCAGTCGGTCACCCTGCCGATCCTGCTGGCACTGTTCTTCGCGCTGATCGGCAACCCGATCATCCGCCTGCTGCAGAAGGCATTCATCCCGCGCCCGCTCGCCGCCATCCTGGTGCTGTTCGGCGGGCTGTTCCTGGCCTTCATCCTGGGCCGCCAGTTGGTGGCGCCCGTGGGCGAATGGCTGCGCGAGATGCCGCGGCAGATGCGCACGCTCGCACCCAAGGTGCAGGCGATGACGCGCCCGGTGCAGGCCGCCAACCAGGTGGCCGAGAGCATCGCCCGCAGTGCCGGCGGCGAGAACATCAACAAGCCGGTGCAGGTGGTCAAGACCGAGGCGAACGATCCCTACCGCGCGCTCACCGCGACCCCGCGCATCGCCGCGCAGGTGATGGCGGTCATCCTGCTCACGCTGTTCTTCATGATTTTCGGCCACACCCTGCAACGGCGGGCGATCGAGCTGCTGCCCGATCGCCACCACAAGCGCATCACCCTGGACATCCTGCAATCGATCGAACGCGAGATTTCGCGCTACGTGCTGACCATCACCATGATCAACGTGGTGCTGGGGCTGATCGTGGCCGCCGCGTTGCACCTGGCGCTGGACATCGCCCTGCCCGAGGCCCTGCTCTGGGGCACGGCCACCGCGCTGCTGAACTACGCACCCTACGTCGGCCCGGCGATCGGCGTGGTGCTGATGCTGGTCATGGGCTTCACCACCGAGGCGCAACTCGGTTCGGCACTGTTGCCGGCCGCGATCTACCTGGGCCTGCAGACGGTCGAAGGCCAGATCGTGACCCCGCTGGTGCTCGGCCGCCGCATGGCGCTGTCACCGCTGATCCTGATGCTGGCGTTGATGATCTTCAGCTTCCTGTGGGGCATCATCGGCCTGCTGCTGGCGGTGCCGTTCCTGGTCTGCGTGAAGATCGTGATGTCGAAGATCGAGGGTTTCGAAGGCTGGGTCAGGCTGCTGGAGTGAGCGGCTACAATCGGCTCCGTGAGCTTCACGCCCCGCGCCATCACCCTCGACCTCGATGACACCCTGTGGCCGTTTCCGCCGATCGGGGAACGCATCGAGCGCGTCCTGCACGCATGGTTCGAGCAGCATTCGCCCGCCACCGCGCGGCAGTTCCCGATCCCGGAGATGCGCCGGCTGCGCACACGGGTGATGGAGAGCTTCCCCGCGCAATCGCACGATGCCAGCTGGCTGCGCCGCAAGGGCATCGAGATCGCGCTGGAGGAAAGCGGCGGTGATGCCACGCTCGCGGATGCCGCCTACGACGCCTTCTTTGCCGAACGCAACCGCGTGGCCTTCTACGAGGATGCGCGCGACGCACTGGAGCGCATCGCCCTTCGCCACCCGCTTTGCGCGCTGACCAATGGCAACGCCGATCTGGACGTGATCGGCATCGGCCACCTGTTCGCGCATCGCGTCACGGCACGCGGCTTCGGTCGCGGCAAGCCGGATCCGGCGATCTTCCTGCATGCCTGCGAGTTGCTCGGCACCGAGCCTGCCGGGACCCTGCACGTCGGCGACGACATCGAAGCCGATGTCGCGGGCGCGCATCATGCCGGCCTGCGCGCCTGCTGGCTGCACCGCGACGACGCCCGCGAACGCCACCCGACCTGGCCGAAACGCGAGTTCGCCCCCGATCTCATCTTCCCCACCCTGCACGCGCTGGCCGACTGGCTGGACGCGCAGGACGACACCGCAGGAGACCTGTCATGAACGATTCCGAGCTGCCCGGCCTGCTGCGACAGGCCCCCGATTCGGCACTGCCCTTCCATTGCGTCGAGACCGGCGGCTTCGATGCCTGGCGCCGACAACAGCTGCCGGCCACCGGCCAGTGGCTCGACGCGCAGCAGTTCGTCGCCGCGTCCGGCAGCGCCACCCTGCTGCCCGGCCCGGCCGGCATCGATTCGGCGGTGATCGGCGTGCAGGATCGCCGCGATCCCTTCGCCTACGCGCATGCGCCCCACGCGCTGCCGCCGGGTGCCTGGCGCTTCGCCGGCGAGCTGGATGCGGAGGCGCGCAACGCCATGCTGCTCGGCTGGGGCCTCGGCAGCTACCGCTTCCGCCGTTACAAGGCGCCCTTGCGCGAACCGGCAGGGCTGGTGCTCGATGACGCGGCGGATGCGGAAACCCTGGATGTCCTCGCCGCCTGCCTCGGCGTGCGCGACATGGTCAACACGCCGACCGAAGACATGGGGCCGGAACAGATGGAGGCGCTGGTCCGCGAGCTCGGCGGCCGCCACGGCGCGGAAATCACGGTGATCGAAGGCGATGCCCTGCTCGAGGAAGGCTATCCGGCCATCCACGCGGTCGGCCGCGCCTCGCATCGCGCGCCACGCCTGATCCGCCTTGACTGGGGCGAAGCCGCGCATCCGCGCCTCGCGCTGGTCGGCAAGGGCGTCTGCTTCGATACCGGCGGCCTCAACATGAAGGCCAGCGCCGGCATGCGCAACATGAAGAAGGACATGGGCGGTGCCGCGCATGCCATCGCGCTGGCCGGGCTGGTGATGGCGCGCCGGCTGCCGGTGCGCCTGTCGCTGTTGGTGGCGGCGGTGGAAAACGCGGTCGGGCCGAACGCACTGCGGCCGGGCGAGGTGATCGCCACCCGCAAGGGCATGCGCGTGGAGATCGACAACACCGATGCCGAAGGCCGTCTCGTACTCTGCGATGCCCTCACCCGTGCCTGCGAAGACGAGCCGGAGCTGCTGCTCGATTTCGCCACCCTGACCGGCGCCGCGCGCATCGCGCTCGGCCCCGATCTTCCCGCGCTCTACTCCAACGACGACGCGCTGGCACGGGAATGGCTCGAGGCCGGCGAACGCTGCTTCGACCCGCTCTGGCGCATGCCGCTGTGGCAGCCCTACCTGCGCTACCTCACCAGCGGCATCGCCGACATGGCCAACGCCAGCAGCACGCCGATGGCCGGCAGCGTCACCGCCGCGCTGTACCTGCAACGCTTCGTGCCGGAAGGGCGGAAATGGGCCCATCTGGACGTTTACAGCTGGAACGACAACGATCGTCCCGGCCGTCCTGCCGGTGGTGAAGCGCAGGGCCTGCGTGCGGCCTGGGCGATGTTGAAGGCGCGCTACGGCGGCTGAAACGGCGAACTACAGCCACCCCTTCTGCCGCGCCAGGCGCGCCGCTTCAATGCGGTTGCCGACGCCCAGCTTGCCGATGGCCTCGGACAAATAGTTGCGCACGGTCCCGTGGCTGAGATTGAGTTGCCGGGCGATGGCGTTAGCCTCCATGCCTTCGCCGGCAAGACGAAGCACCTGCCGTTCGCGGTCGGTCAGCGGGTCGGCCTCGCCCCAGGCTTCCAGCGCCAGTTGAGGATCGATGGCACGGCCACCGTGGTGCACCTGACGCAAGGCGGCGGCCAGTTGTTCGGCCGGGGCATCCTTCAGCAGATAGCCCTGCACGCCGGCGTCCAGCGCACGTCGCAGGAATCCGGCACGGGCGAAGGTGGTGACGATGACCACCTTGATCGGCAGGCCGTGACGCTGCACGCGCTGCGCAAGCTCAAGGCCGGTGATGTGCGGCATTTCGATGTCGGTCAGCAGGATGTCCGGCGAGTGGCTCTGCAATGCGCGCCATGCGGCCTCGCCATCGCCGGCCGCTTCGACCACGTCCAGATCCGACTCCAGATTCAGCAGTGCGGCCAGTGCGCCGCGCACCATGGCTTGGTCTTCGGCCAGCACGATCCGGATGCTCATGCGGCTGTTTCCAACGGCAAGCGGACATCCACGGTGGTGCCGTCGCGTCCGTCCAGCACGAGGGTACCGCCGAGTGCCTCGATGCGTTCGCGCATGCCGGACAGCCCGGTGCCGGGGCGCAGGCTTCCGCCGCGGCCATCGTCGTGCACGCGCAAGGCGAGCGCATCGCCATCGCGGCGCAGGCGCACCGTGACATTGCGTGCGGCGGCATGGCGCTGGATATTGGTGCTGGCTTCGCGCAAGGTCATGGCCAGCGCATCTTCCACCGCGCTGGGCAATGCGGGCAGGTCGCCGATCTCCGTCGTCATCTGCACGTCGGCCGATTGCAGCAATGCATGCGCCGAGGCCAGTTCCGCCTCCAGCACCGCCGTGCGCATGCCGCTGACCGCGTTGCGCACCTGTTCCAGCGTGTGCCGGGACACTTGCGCCACGTCTTCGATTTCCTGCCGGGCACCGGCAGGGTCGCGCTCCAGCAACTTGCCGGCCAGCTCCGCCTTCAGCGCGATCATCGACAGCGTATGACCGAGCAGGTCATGGAGGTCGCGGCCGATGCGCTCGCGCTCGGCCACCGCTGCAATGCGACGGATTTCGTCCCGCGACAGTTGCAACTCCCGTTGCTTGCGATCGCGCGCCCCCTCGAAGTGGTAGGCGGCGAAGGCCGAAAGCGAAATCAGCGTGGTGAGCGCGCCCATGAAGGCCACTGCGGGCAGCGGCCACAGCCCGTACGCTCGCCAGATGAACAGGCCCAGCATCGCCGCCACCAGCACCAGCCGTCGCGCCAGACTGCCCGGCAGAAGGCCCAGCAGCGAGGCGGCGTAGATGACATAGGTGTTGGCGTAGGCATTCCATGGCAGCAGCACCAACGACAGCGCGTAGATGCCAAATACCGCCGCGAATCGCCCGCGTGCGTGTGCGTGCTCGCGCTGGACGTGGAAGTACAGCGGCACGAACAGCGCGATCGACAGCAGGGTCGGGCCCAAGTGGAAAGGCACATCCAGCCAGCGCACCTGCGGAAACACGCGCGACAGCAAGGGGACGAACAGGAAGGCGAGGTAGCCCAGCATCGCCACCGGCATCCAGCCGTTCTCGCGCACGTCCGGCAGCATGGTCTCCAGCAGGGGCTTGCGGGCAGCCTGATTCATGGCGTCGGGTTGGCGTGGAGGCGCCAGTGTGCCAAAACGGCGGCCGGATCGCGTGCGTATGCGTTCATTCGATGACCATGTTGTCGATGTCGAAGGTGAAGCCACCGATGCGAGCGGTGGTGACGCCGAACGCGCCGACCTGCCCAAGATCGGCACCGGCCAGCTCAGCCAGGGTCACCCGTACCGTCTGCCAGTCCTTGCCGACCGGGATGGGCAGGGCGCTGGGCATGCCGCTGCCGGCGATGACGACGAACACGTAAGTGCCGGGCGTGCCACGAATGTCGAAACGCACGGCTTTGCGTGCTCGCAGATCGACCGACGCCATCGGCGCGGCTCCGGGCGAGAACATCGCCCCGGCCCACGGCGAGGCGGTGGCCGCGACAACCTCGCCCTGCACCCGCATCGCGCCGCGAGAGCCGCCGGCACCTCCGGCCAGCCACTCGGCACGGGCGCTGGAGCGGCCGCCCATCATGCTGTCGGCACCTGCGTACCAACCGGCACCAAAGCGGCTGGACAGCGTGCCGTCCTCGAAGTCGGACACGGGCCCGGCCTGTACCGGGGCGGCGCTCGCCACTTCGACTGCATCCGGTGCGCGATGGCCGTTCTTCCAGACCGCCACGATGCGGCGCGTGTCCTCGATGCGCCGGGTCGGATCGCCGTCCACCAGCAGCAGGTCGGCGCGCGAGCCTGTGGCAATCCGGCCGCGATCGCCCATGCGCAGGCGCTTTGCCGGCAGTGCCGTCGCCGCCCGCAGTGCTTCACGCGGACTCAGCCCGGCGCGCACCAGCAAGACCAATTCGCCATGCAGTGATGCGCCGTGCGCGATACCGGGATTGCCGGCATCGGTGCCGGCCAGGATGTCGACGCCGGCCGCATGCAGGCGACGCACGCTTTCGATCGCATTGTCCAGCGCCTGCGGCTGTGCCGGGAAGCTGTCGGGAAACAGCGCCCGCAGGCTGGCCTGCTGCGCCGGAGTCAGGCGTGCCTTCAAAACGGCATCGTCGGCCAGTGCGGCATTGACTTCACTGCGGGCCATCGTCGCCAGAACGCTCAAGGTAGGGATGACGAAGGCCTTGCGCTGCCACGCGATGGAAACGAAATCATCGTCGGCAATCGTGTCGATGAACATGTGCGCCAGCCCATCGGCACCGTGCTCGATCACACGCCGCGCATCGGCCTGCGCCGCGACATGGACGATGGCCGGCTTGCCGAGCCCCTGCGCTGCCGAGATCGCGGCTTTCTCCTGCGCGGGCGAGAGCGTGGGGATGCGATGGCTACCGCCGTAGGCATGGAAGTCATCGACCATCAGCTTGATGACATCGCTCCCCTCATCCACCCGTGCCTGCACGAAGCCGGTCACGTCATCGTCCGCTTCCAGCGTCGGTACCGGCATGCCGAACTGGGTGCCATGGCCATGCGGCACGGTGACCGCCGCGCCACTGGAAAAGACATCCGCACCGTCGTGCCACTCGGTGGAGGCGCGGTGTCGGTGGTGCGCGGACAACTGCGCGGGCTGGCCCATCAGCTCCAGTTCGGTGGTGATGCCCAGACGCAAGGCGTCTTTCGCGGCATCGCCCCAGTTATGGGTGTGGGCGTCGATCAGGCCGGGCAACAGGGTCTTGCCGCTGCCGTCGATGACCTCCAGGCCCGGCGGAATGGCAGCATCCGCGCCGACAGCAGCAATCAGGCCGTCCCTGACGATGACGTTTGCGCGCTCCAGCACGTTCTCGCCATCGAACACGCGCACGTCGCGGATGGCGAAGCTGTTGTCGTGGGCGCGTTCCTGCGGCTTCGCGTCGGCGCGCCGCACGTACCACGCGGAACCCGCCAAGACGCCGGCAAGGACAGCCAGCAACAGCACTTCGATGAATCGATTCATCGTCATTCTTCCTTGGATAGTTCAGTTCAGTCCGCGCGGGCCAGCCGGTTGCGTGCCAGCAAGCCCAGCAGCGTCGCCACCACCAGCAACACCCCCAGATGCAGCCAAACCGGATGCCCCGCATCCATGCCGACCACCTTCAGGGCGAGCTGGGCGAGATGCCACGCCGGCCAGATCGGTGCCAGAGAGGCCAGCCAATCCGGCAACATCGACAGCGGCATCCACAAGCCGGAAAGAAACGCCATCGGCAGGAACAGCAGGTTGATGATGGCGACCGCGCCATTGGCGCCGGACAAGCTGCCGATATACAGGCCCAGCGCGCAGAACGGCAGCGTGCCCAGCAAGTTCACCGCGACCAGCCCCAGCGCCTGCATTGGGGTGATGGTCACACCGGCAACGCCGGTGGCCAGCGCCAGCAGCGACAGGCTGATGACCAGCGAGAACAGCAGCGCGGCGCAGAGCTTGTCCACCAGCCAAGCGGCGGGCGGCATCGGCAGGGCGCGACGCAGGCGCAACAAGCCGGTGCTGCGCTCGGTCGCGAGGGTCACGCCGAAGCCGAACATCGAGGCGCCCATCATTCCGAATACGCCGTAGGTCGCCAGCAGGTACAGCCCGGCCTGCGCATTGCCGCGATTGAGCACGACGCCGAACATCAGATAGAACGCCAGCGGGAACAACAGTGTCGGCGCGACGAACATCGGCGTACGGGCGAGGTTGAGGATTTCGTTGCGTGTCTGCAGCGCGTAGATGCGCAGCAGCGATGGCCTGCCGTTCGCGTGTGCGTGGACGCTGCGCGGCGTGGTGTTTGTCGGCGTTTGGCTCGCGACACTGTTGGTGATGTTGTTCATGGCGGCGTCCATCAGTGGGTGACGTTTTCGTGTGCGCCGGTCAGGGCAAGAAAAGCGTCGGCCAGACCGGCGCGGGTGACTTCCAGTTCCGACAGCGCGGGGTCGGCGGCAAGCAGGCGCGCCAGCACGGCCGTGCCCTTGTCCACCGTGAGGGTCAAACGCTCGCCTTCGCGGCGCGCGGCATGCACGCCGGGCCAGAGCGCCAGCGCTCCGGTATCCAGGACGCTGCGGCAGCGGATGCGCTGGCTGGCGATGCGCGCGCGGATGGCTTCCACGCTTCCTTCCACCAGCACCCGCCCCTTGTCGATCACGACCACGCGATCGGCCAGCGCCTCGGCCTCTTCCAGATAGTGGGTGGTCAGCAGCGCCGCGGTGCCGCGACGGCGCAGGTCGTCGATGGCCTGCCAGATGCCGCGACGCGCCTCGATGTCCAGCCCGGTGGTGGGCTCATCCAGGAACAGCAGCTGCGGATCGCCGCAGATCGCCAGCGCGAACTGCACCCGCCGCTGCTGGCCGCCGGACAGGCGTCCATAGCGACGCTGCATCAGTCCGTCCAGCCCGGCCATGCGCACGCATTCGGCCTCGTCCAGCGGCGCGGGATAGCAGGCGCGCGTGACCTGCAGCAGTTCGGCCACGGTCGAGGCGTCCGGCAGCGCCGCCGACTGCAGCATCACGCCGATCCGCCGTCGCACGGCAATCTGTGAAGGCAGGCCGCCCAAGACCGCGACCTCGCCACTGTCGGCCTTGAGCAGGCCCAGCAGCAGGCCGATGGCGGTGGACTTGCCCGCGCCATTGGCACCGAGCAGCGCCAGCACCTGACCGGGCGCGAGTTGCAGGTTGAAACCATCCAGCGCCCGCACGTCGCCGTAGCTTCGACGGGCATTGGCCAGACGAACAACCGTGTCGATGGCAGGCTGAGCAGGCATTCGGGTCTCCGGTTCCGGGCGTGGGAATCACGATCGCCCTTTGGCTTCCTTGCCGCGAGTCACGCCGGTCAGCCGATGCGCATGACAGTTGTCAGCCGTGCCGCCGGCGGCGAAGCGCAGGGCCTGCGCGCGGCCTGGGCGATGTTGAAAGCGCGCTTCCCGGCTTGGTGCGGGCCCGATACACTCCAACGGATTTCCGGTGGAGAACACCCATGTTGGGTCTTGCGCGCGTGCTGGCGGTGTCTGGCCGAGCGCAACCGGCGCAACTTGCGCAATGTCCTGAAGTCGCGCCTCATCCCGTCACGCGCTTCCGTGGCAGCTGCGTGGATGAAAATGACGGCCGGCAGGGTGGCGGTGCCGCAGTTCAAGCCCCACACTGTGATCCGGCTTCCCTCCCCGCGCGCCCATGAATACGCCCTCCGATCTGCTCAAGGAACTGCGCATCGAGCGCGATGAAGACCCGGCACCGCGACGCCGGCGTCGCTGGTGGCTGCTTGCCGCGATCGCGCTGCTCGCACTGGCCGTGGCGGCTTTCGTGTTCGGTCGCGGCGATGGCGGCAAGCCGGTCCAGACCGCCACCGTGCAGCCCCTGGGCGGCCCCGGCGCGCCATCGCAGGTTTCGGTGCTGGATGCCAGCGGCTATGTCGTCGCGAGGCGGATGGCCACGGTCTCCTCGAAGGTCACCGGCAAGGTCAGCGAAGTCTTCATCGAGGAAGGCATGCGGGTGGAAGAAGGCCAGGTGCTGGCACGGCTCGAACCCGTCGATGCCGATGCCCAGCGCACCCTTTCGCGTTCGCAGCTGGCGGCCGCGCGCAGCCAGATCGCCGGCGTCGAGGCGCAGTTGGGCGAAGCCGAGGCCAATGCCGCGCGCCTGCAACCGCTGCTGCGCCAGCAGCTGGTCTCGCGCGCCCAGTACGATCAGGCCGTGGCCCAGCGCAATGCGCTTCGGGCACAGCTGGAGACGGCACGACGCAACGCCCAGGTGGCCGCCGATGGCCTGCGGATCGCCGGCATCGGCGTGGACAACACGGTGGTGCGCGCACCCTTCTCCGGCGTGGTGATCGCCAAGGCGGCGCAGCCGGGCGAGATCGTCTCGCCGCTGTCGGCGGGCGGCGGCTACACCCGCACCGGCATCGGCACCATCGTCGACATGGATTCGCTCGAGGTTGAAGTGGATGTCGGCGAGGCCTACATCGGCCGCGTGCAGCCGGGGATGCCGGTCGAGGCCACGCTCAACGCCTATCCGGACTGGAAGATTCCCGCCGAAGTGATCGCCATCGTGCCGGCGGCCGATCGCGGCAAGGCGACGGTCAAGGTGCGTATCGCGCTGAAATCGAAGGATGGTCGGATCGTGCCGGACATGGGCGTCAAGGTCGGCTTCATGGAGAGCCTGGTGCCGGCGGGCGGCGGTGATCCCGCCGCGGTGCGCGTGGCCGGCGAGGCGGTGGTGCGTCGCGACGGCAAGGACTGGGCCGTTCTGGTGCGCGATGGCCGCGCCGAACGCCGCGAAGTGACGGCCGGACGCGTGCTCGGCACCGAGCGCGAGGTGCTCTCCGGGCTGGCCGCAGGCGACGTGGTGGTGCTGAACCCGCCACCGGAACTCGCCGACGGCGACGCGGTGGAAGCGGCCGCGACGCCATGAGCGCGCCGCGTCCGCAGGCGGAGGCACCGCTGGTGCGCGTGCGCGGGCTGACCAAGTCCTATCGGCGCGGGCCGGAAGTGTTGCGGGTGCTGCACGGCATCGATCTGGACATCGACCACGGCGAGTTCGTCGCGCTGATGGGGCCGTCCGGCTCCGGCAAGAGCACGCTGCTCAACCTGATCGGCGGGCTGGACACGCCCACCAGTGGCGAGATCGAGATCGAGGGCCAGCGCATCGACCGCATGGACGATCGCCAGCTCGCGCGCTGGCGCAGTCGCCACGCCGGCTTCGTGTTCCAGTTCTACAACCTGATGCCGACCCTGACCGCGCAGAAGAACGTCGAGCTGCCGCTGCTGCTGACGTCCCTGGGCGGCCGCCAGCGCGAGCGCCATGCGGCCATCGCGCTGGCGCTGGTCGGGCTGGCGGATCGCCGCGGGCATCGGCCCAACGAGCTTTCCGGCGGCCAGCAGCAACGCGTGGCGATCGCCCGCGCCATCGTCTCCGATCCCACTTTCCTGATCTGCGACGAACCCACCGGCGATCTCGACCGGCAATCGGCCGAGGAGATCATGGCCCTGCTCGACACGCTCAACCGCGAACACGGCAAGACCATCGTCATGGTCACGCACGACCCGCGCGCGGCCGAGGTCGCGCGGCGCACGATCCACCTGGACAAGGGCGACCTGGTGGAAACCGAGGAGACGGGGGACCGGTGATGAAGCGCGAACGCCTCGTGCAAGACCGCCGGGTTCCCGGCGAGCGGAATCCTTCGTGAAATATCTCTCGCTCGTGTGGTCGGCGCTGATGCGCAGCCGGACGCGGACCGCGCTGACGTTGATGTCGGTGGTGACCGCGTTCCTGTTGTTCGGGCTGCTGGATTCGGTGCGGGTGGTGTTCAATTCCGGCGGCGGGCTGGATGGCTCCGATCGCCTGGTCGTGGCATCGAAGCTTTCGATCACGCAGATGCTGCCGGCCAGCCTGGAACGCGAAATCGCGGCCGTGCCGGGGGTGCGCAAGGTGGCCAGCGGCACCTGGTTCGGCGGCATCTACCAGGATGCACGCAACTTCTTCCCCAACTTCTCCATTGGCGAGGGCTATCTCGATCTCTACCCGGAATACGTGATCGATCCGGCGCAACGACGCGCCTTCGACACCGATCCGGGCGGCGCGGTGGTGGGCCGCATGCTGGCCGACAAGTTCGGCTGGAAAACCGGCGACGTGATCCCGCTGCAGGCGACGATCTTTCCCAATGCCGATGGCAGCAACAACTGGCCGCTCACCCTGCGCGCCATCTTCGACGTGCGCGATGCCAAGCGCCGCGGCGAGGAGCAGCAGCTGTTCATGCATTGGCACTACTTCAACGAATCCAACATCTTCATGAAGAACGCGGTGAGCTGGTACGCGGTGCAGCTGGAAGATCCCGCGCGCGCCAGCGAAGTCGCGCTGGCCATCGACCGGATCTCCGAGAACTCCGACCGCGAGACCAAGACCCAGACCGAACAGGCCTTCAACCAGGCCTTCGCCAAGCAGTTCGCCGACATCGGGCTGATCGTGACCGCGATCATGGGCGCGGTGTTCTTCACCCTGCTGCTGCTCACCGGCAATGCGATGGCGCAGGCGGTGCGCGAGCGCATCCCCGAGCTGGCGGTGCTGAAGACGCTGGGCTTCACCAACCGCGCCGTGCTGTGGCTGGTGCTGGCGGAGGCGGTGGTGCTGATCGTGGCCGGCGGCCTGCTGGGCATGGCGCTGGCACGCGCGATGATCCCGATGATCGCCACCGCCAGCGGCGGGATGGTGCCACTCGGCGGGATTCCGGCCGAGACCTGGGTGCTCGGCCTCGCCCTGATGGTGGCCATCGGCGTGGCGGTGGGCCTCCTGCCCGCGTTGCGCGCGATGCGGCTCAGCATCGTCGATGCCTTGGCGGGACGATGAGATGAACCCGAGACTGCGCGCGCTCCTCACCACCCTGGCACTGCTGGCCGGCTTGGCGGCGTGGTTCGCGCTGCCCTGGCCGGCGATCCTGCTGCTGGCGGCGATGGCGGCGGCATGGCTGCGCTTCAGTCGGCAGGGGCGGCTGGCGCTTGCCGCGGCCGGCGTCGGCATCAGCAGCCTGCCGCAGCGCTGGGGGGCTTCGGCGGTGATCGTGGTCGGCATCGCCGGCGTGGTGGCGGTGCTGGTGGCGATGCTGGCGATGGCCGCGGGCTTCCGCGCCACGCTCGATGCCAGCGGCGACGACCGCACGGCGATCGTCTTGCGCGGCGGTTCGCAGGTCGAGATCAACTCGGTGGTCACCCGCGAGCAGGCGGTGCTGGTGGCCAATGCCGATGGCGTGGCACGCGCCGCCGACGGGCGGCCGCTGGTGTCGGCGGAACTCTCGCAGGTCGTCAACCTGCCGACCCTGGCCGACGGCAACGATGCCAACGTGCAACTGCGCGGCATCGGGCCGCTGGCCTGGGAAATCCGCCCGAACGTGCGCATCGTGCAGGGCCGCCGCTTCCAGCCGGGCCTGCGCGAGCTGATCGTCGGCAGCGGCGTGGCCGGGCAGTTCCGCGGCGTCGGCATCGGCGATGTCATCCGCCTCGGCAACCAGGACTGGACCGTGGTCGGGCATTTCGCCAGCGGCGATTCGCTGGATTCCGAGCTGTGGACCGACATCGAGACGCTGTCATCGTTCTACCGGCGCAGCGCGTATCAATCGGTGACCGTGCGCCTGCAGGGCGAAGGCGCGCTCGAACGGCTGCAGGGCGTGCTGGCGGACGATCCGCGACTCAAGCTGGATGCACTCTCCACCCGCGAATATTTCGGCAAGCAGGCTTCCAGCCTGGGCACGCTGATCGAGATCCTCGGCACGGTGATCGGCGCGATCATGGCCATCGGCGCGGTGTTCGGCGCGCTCAACACCATGTACGCGGCGGTGGCCACCCGCGCGCGCGAGATCGCCACCCTGCGCGCACTGGGTTTCCAGGGCACGCCGGTGGTGGTCGCGGTGATGCTCGAAACCATGCTGCTCGCCCTGCTCGGCGGGCTCATGGGCGGCGGCCTTGCCTGGCTGGTGTTCAACGGCTACAGCGTGGCCACGATGAGCGCGAACTTCAGCCAGGTGATGTTCGCCTTCGAAGTCACGCCTGCGGTGTTGTGGACGGGCCTGAAATGGGCGCTCGGCATCGGCATGGTCGGTGGCCTGTTCCCGGCGCTGCGCGCGGCGCGGATCCCGGTGACCGAGGCCCTGCGCGCACTCTGATCAGCGCTTCGGCTTGCGTGCCTTGCCGAGGGTGATCACCACCACGCCACCGAGGATCACCGCCATCGCGCCGAACTCGGCCACGCTGGCGCGCTCGCCGGCCAGCCACGCGCCCAGCACCACGGCGATCGCCGGGTTGACGTAGGCATAGCTGCTGGCCAGCGTCGGGCGGACGTGGTGCAGCAGCCAGATGTAGGCGGTGAATCCGATGATCGATCCGAACACCACCAGATAGGCCCAGGCCGCCCAGCCGCGTGCATCGGGCATGGCGGCGAAGCGCTCGCCGCTGGCCAGCGAGATGGCAAGCATGATCACGCCGCCGCAGAGCATCTGCCCGGCCGCGGTCATGAACGGCGAAGGCAGGTTGCGGCCACGGCTCCAGATCGAGCCGAACGACCACGCCAGCGAGGCCACCAGCAGCGCCACCAGCCCGTTCGGCGAGCCGGACATCGCGCCGCCGGCATTGAGCCAGACCACGCCGACGAAACCGATCGCGATGCCGATCCATTCGATCGGCTTCGGGCGCTCGCCGCGCATCATCGAGAACAGCCCCATCCAGATCGGCGCCGAGGCCACGGCCACCGCTGCCAAGCCGGAGGACACGGTCTGCTCGGCGTAGTTCACCATGCCGTTGCCGAAGGCCAGCAGGAGCAGGCCCATCACCGCCAAGTTGCCCCATTGCGGCAGGGTCGGCGCCGTATCGCCACGCCACCTCAGCACCGCGAACACCAGACTGCCGGCCACGAGGAAACGCAGCGCGCCCAGCATGAACGGCGGGAAGCCGCCTTCCAGCGCGAAGCGGATGCCGAGGTAGGTCGAGCCCCAGATCAGATAGACCGATGCGAGTGCAAGGGCAATGGCGAGCGGACGCGGAGCGGTGTCGGGGGCGGCGGCCATTGGAAGCAGCGCACGAAGGGGGTGAGGCAAGCTACCGGAAACCGGCAGCCACGCCAATGGGACTTTCGGATGCGTGCCGGCGGGCCGCGCGGAGCAGCCCGCCGCGGGGCCAGGTCAGCGCGCCCAGCTGCCCGGTGTGCTGGACTGCGGCAGCACGCGCGCCGCCAATCCGCGATCGGATTCCAGCAACTTCGCGGCATCGCCGAGGATCGCCGCGGCCTCGCGCAGGAACGGATCCGGCACCTTCTCCGCCAGCTTGTCGCGCTCGGCCTCGCGCGCCACGTCGCGCTCGATCCGCTGCA
>JAEXAG010000099.1 GCA_023394655.1 Pseudomonadota bacterium | reverse complement strand
ACACCTTGAGCCGGTGGCCGATGCCTCGGGCCGTCCGCACGCACTGATCAGTCGAACAACTTGCCCGGATTCATGATGCCGTCCGGGTCGAAGGCATGCTTGATCGCCCGCATCGCCGCGATCTCCTCGATGCTCCGGGTGCCTTCCAGATAGGGCTTCTTCACCAGGCCGATGCCGTGCTCGGCGGAAATGCTGCCGCCGTGGCGCGCCAGCAGCTCGGCCAGCACCTTGGTCACCCGCTCGCAATCGCGCACGAAGTCGGCCTGCGCCATGTCGGCAGGCTTGAGCACGTTGATGTGCAGGTTGCCGTCGCCGATGTGTCCGAACCAGACCACTTCGAACTGCGGGTATTCGCTGGCGAGCAGCGCCTCGGCTTCGTGCAGGAAAGCCGGAAGCGCGGCGATCCGCAGGGCCACGTCGTTCTTGTACGGCAGATGCGGCGCCAGCGCCTCGGTGATGCCTTCGCGCAGGCGCCAGAGCGCGGCGGCCTGTGCATCGCTGCCGGCAATCACGCCGTCCACCGCCCAGCCTTCGGTCAGCCCCTGCTCGAACAGCGCGAGCATCGCCGATTCATCGTCATCGCCCGCGCAGGCGGCCTCGACGACGGCATGGAAAGGATGGGCTTCATCGAACGGCGGCTGCGCGCCATGCGCGACGACATGTCGCAAGGCCTTGTCGGTGAAGAATTCGAACGCCTCCAGCCGCAATCCGGCGCGCAAGGCGGCGAACGCACGCAGCACGGCATCGAAATCCGGCATGGCCAGCAGCATCACCCGGGTCGGCGGCGGCGGATCGGTGAGTTTCAGCATCGCTTCCACCACGATGCCCAAGGTGCCTTCGCTGGCGATGGCGAGATGGCGCAGGTCGTAGCCGCTGGAGTTCTTCACCAGCCCCTTGTTGAGCCGCAGCACCTCGCCGGCACCGGTCACCAGGGTGAGGCTGGCGATCCACTCGCGGGTGTTGCCATAGCGCAGGACGCGGATGCCGCCGGCATTGGTGGCGATGTTGCCGCCGATGGTGCAGGAACCGCGCGAGGCGAAATCGACCGGGTACTGCAGGCCGTGCTCGCGGGCAGCGTTGTGCACGGCCTCCAGCGCGATGCCGGCCTGGACGTGCAGCAAGCGACCGACAGGATCGAAGCCCAGCACGCGGTTCATCCGTTCCAGGCTCAGTACCAGCTCGCCATTGGCCGCGACCGCACCGCCCGACAGCCCGGTGCGACCGCCCGAGGGCACGATGCCGACGCCCGCCGCGCGCGCCCAGCGCACGACCGCGGCCACCTCCTCCACCGAGCCCGGCTGGGCGATGGCCAGCGGCGCCGGCGTCCAGCGCCGGGTCCAGTCACGGCCGTAATGTTCGAGATCGGCGGGCGCATCGAGGAGGCGCAGGCCGGGCACGGCCGCGCGCAGGCTGTCGAGGGAATCATCCATCGCGCGAGCCTAGCCAAAAAATCGCCGCAGCGCAGCAAAAGGGGGCAATATGACCATTCGGGCCCGCATCGTGCGGGCGGCACCGGCGACGATCATGCTTGCAACCTCCTTCCCCAAATCCGACATCCGCGTCCTGCTGCTGGAAGGCATCAGCCAGACCGCCACCGACGCCTTCGCCGCCGCCGGCTACAGCGACATCCGCCGCTTCGAGAAGGCGTTGCCGGTGGCCGATCTGCACCGCGAACTGGCCGAAGCGCACATCGTCGGCATCCGCTCGCGCACGCAACTGGATGCCGAAGCGCTGGCGCACGCGCGACGCTTGATGGCGATCGGCGCGTTCTGCATCGGCACCAACCAGATCGACCTGGCCGCCGCCAAGCAGGCCGGCGTGCCGGTGTTCAATGCGCCCTACTCCAACACCCGCAGCGTGGCCGAGCTGGTCATCGCCGAGGCGATCCTGCTGATGCGCGGGATTCCGGCGAAGAACGCGCAATGCCACCGCGGCGGCTGGTCGAAGTCGGCCGCCGGCAGCCACGAGGTGCGCGGCAAGACGCTGGGCATCGTCGGCTACGGCCACATCGGCACACAGGTCGGGGTGATCGCCGAGGCAGTGGGCATGCACGTGCTCTACCACGACATCGAAAGCAAGCTGGCGCTGGGCAACGCGCGCAGCGCCGCCAGCCTGGAAGACCTACTGGCGCGCAGCGACATCGTGACGCTCCACGTGCCGGAGACGCCGGCCACGGCCGGCATGTTCGGCGCCGCGCAACTGGCTGCGATGAAGCCCGGCGCGCACCTGATCAACGCCTCGCGCGGCACCGTGGTCGATATCGACGCGCTGGCCGAAGCGCTGCGCGATGGCCGCCTCGCCGGCGCGGCGGTGGACGTGTTCCCGGTGGAACCGGAAGGCAACGCCGATGCCTTCGACAGCCCCCTGTGCGGCATGGACAACGTCATCCTCACCCCGCACGTCGGCGGCAGCACGCTGGAAGCACAGGCCAACGTCGGCGCCGAGGTCGCCGCCAAGCTGGTGCGCTACAGCGACAACGGCAGCACGCTTTCCGCGGTGAACTTCCCCGAAGTCACGCTGCCGGAACATGCCGGCAGCAACCGCTTCCTGCACATCCACCGCAACGTGCCGGGCGTGCTTTCCGCGATCAACGAGGTGTTCGCAAGCCGCGGCATCAACATCGACGGCCAGTACCTGCGCACCGATCCGGAGCTGGGCTACGTGGTGATCGATGCGGCCCCCGACCGCGAACAGGCCGGCAGGTTGCGCGAGGCGCTGGCGGGCATCGAGGGGACGCTGCGGACGCGGGTGCTTTACTGAGGGCCCGATCGCCTCCACGCGCCCGGGCCGCAGCACGGATCAGCGCGCCAGCCACCGCCGCGCCATGCGCCGCAGCGAGTCGTCCATCGTTTCATCGGCAGCCACCTCGCCGACCGCGCGCCACGCCAGCGCGTGGGATTCCTCGCTGACGACGAAGCGCTCGTCGTCGCCGGCGCGCACCACGAAACGCACGTCGTGGTGCCAGTGGCCGGGGACGTCGCCGCGATCGGGGATCCAGTGCCGGTCCAGATCGAAGATCACCGGATCCACTTGCAGGCCGGTCAAGCCGGACTCTTCGGTGGCTTCGGTCAGCGCGACACGCGCCAAGTCGGTGTCGCCATCGGCATGACCGCCGGGCTGCAGCCAGCGGTCGAGCTTGCGGTGGTGGGGCAGCAGCACGCGCTCGCCATCGGCGCTGACCAGCCAGGCCGATCCGGTGAAGTGCCCGGCGAGGCGCTCGCGCAGGAAGGGATCATCCCGATCATCCAGAAGTTCGCGGAATCCATCGACCACTTCGCTCGCCTCGGGATGGCGCAGGAGGTAGGCCGACAGCGCTTGGCGCAACGAGGGGGAGCGGCAGACCGGGGACATGACGGACCTTGCGGAAGCAGGGTCGGGATTATGGCCGGACGAGACGCCGGGCCGCAGCGGATCGCTGCATTGCAGCAGAGGAATCGTCTTGTCGCCGGTTTCCGCACTGGAGTAAGGTGCGGACTTCGCCGCCATCGCGCCATGCGGTGGCGGCCCAACCGGGGAAACACCAGATGCTCCAACAGTTGCTGCGTACCAAGCCTGTCCAACCCGCCGGACACATCGATGCGGGCGAGCCGTTCGAAGGCTCGCTGGAAGGCGAATCGCACCTGCGGCGCACGCTGACCGGCACCCAGCTCATCATGCTCGGCATCGGCGCGGTGATCGGCGCCGGCATCTTCGTCATCACCGGCCAGGCCGCGGCGGAACATGCCGGCCCGGCGATCATGCTGAGCTTCGTGCTCGCCGGCATCGCCTGCGCGTTCGCCGGCCTCTGCTACGCCGAGTTCTCGGCGATGATGCCGGTCTCCGGCAGCGCCTACTCCTATTCCTACGCGACGCTCGGCGAAGGCGTGGCCTGGCTGATCGGCTGGTGCCTGGTGCTGGAATACCTGTTTGCCTCGGCGGCGGTGGCGGCGGGCTGGTCCGGCTACTTCAACGCCTTCCTCGGCAACTTAGGCATGTCGCTGCCCACCGAGCTGGCAAGTGCGCCGATCACCATCGAACAGGGTCGCGTCGTCTTCACCGGCGGGCTGGTGAACCTGCCTGCAGTGGCGATCATCGCGGCGATTTCCGCGGTGGGCTACGTCGGCATCACCCAGTCGGCCTTCGTCAACAACATCATCGTGGTGGTCAAGGTCGGCGTGATCCTTGCGCTGATCGGGTTCGGCCTGAAGTACGTCGATACCTCGCTGTGGACCCCGTTCATCCCGGAAAAGGTGATCGAACCGGACGGCACCACCAAGTTCGGCTTCGAGGGCGTGACCCGCGCCGCGGCGATGGTGTTCTTCGCCTACATCGGCTTCGATGCGGTTTCCACCGCCGCCGGCGAAGCGAAGAACCCGCAGCGCGACATGCCGATCGGCATCCTCGGCTCGCTGGTGATCTGCACCGTGCTCTACATC
>JAEXAG010000151.1 GCA_023394655.1 Pseudomonadota bacterium | reverse complement strand
GCGACGATCATGTAATCGCAGACGCTGCTCTTGCCGCGCACGTCCAGCTCCACGACATCCTGCGCCTTGAGGTTTTCCAGTCCATCCAGCGCGGTCCTGAGCAAGAGCTCGACCGGCGGTGCGGGGTTCGGGGGCGTGGTCTTGACGACGTGGGCTTCGCTGGACAAGTCGGGTTTCCGGTGGTGGGAATGCGAGGGATTTTAGCGCGGCGTGATGAAACCGCCGTCAGGACGCGCCGTAGAGGCGATGTCGGGAGATGTATTCGGCAACGGTCGGCGGCACCCACTCCCGCCAGGGCTCGCCGGCACCGATCCGGCGGCGCAGTTCGCTGGAGGATTCCGGCCGCAGCGGCAGGCGCAGGCGCAGCAGCAGGCCGGCCGGTTTCGCGTGCAGCGCGCGCATCGATTCGCGCCAGCGCCCGCGGGCATGGGCCGCCAGCGGCTCGGGCAAGGCCTCCGGGTCGATCACGCTGCCGGGCCGTTCGGCGACCACCACGTGCGCGTGTGCCAGCAGGGATTCCCATTCCCGCCATCCCGGCAGGCCGAGGAAGCTGTCGGCGCCGAGCAGCAGGGCAATCGGCCGCGCGTCGCCGAGCTCCGCACGCATCCCGCGCAGGGTGTCGATGGTCCAGGACGGGCCGGCACGGCGCAGTTCGCGGTCATCCACGTGCAGGCCGGTCTGGTCGGCCACCGCCAGCGCCAGCATCTCGCGGCGCGATTCGGCATCGGCGGCGGTCGGCGGCTTGTGCGGGGGATCGGCTGCCGGCATCAACCAGACATCGCCGCGCAGGCGGTCGCGGGCCGCCCGCGCCACCGCGAGATGCCCGGAATGCACCGGGTCGAAACTGCCTCCGTACTGGATCCGCAGCGTCATCGGGCCAGCAATCGCATCGCGCGCGGCTCGGCCACCGCGACCAACAGTCGCTCCAGCGCCATCCACGCATCGCCCGGCAGGCGGCCTTTGGCGATCCGGTCCACCCGACCCGCTTCGGCCAGAAAGCCGGCCCAGCGCGCGGGCTCGTGCCGCTTCAGCGCACGCAGGTAGAGCGCCTGCTTGGAATCCCAGATGCGTTGCGCGCGGAACTCGCCGCTCAGGTTGCCGCCGCGAGCCTGCAGCTGCGCCAGACGCTCGGTCACCTGCAGCTCGCGCACCACCATGCCCATCAGGGCCACCACCACCTCGCCCTCGGCGCGGAGCCCGGCGAGCACCCGCGACACCTGTGCGGCCTGGCCGTTGAGCGCGGCATCCATCAGCCGGAACACGTCGAAGCGGGCGGCATCGGCCACCAGCGATTGCATCGTCTCCGCATCCAGCACCCGGCCTTCGGCCAGCAGCACCAACTTGTCCACTTCCTGCGCCGCGGCCAGCAGGTTGCCTTCGACCCGCGCGGCCAGCTGCGCCACGGCGTCGCGGTCGGCGCGCAGTCCGCGGGCACGCAGGCGCCGCTCCAGCCAGTCCATGAGTTCGTGCGGCTTGATCGCCCAGGCGATCGAGACCACGCCCACCCGCGCGATGGCCTCGCTCCATTTGCCGGCGCTGGCCTTGGCCCATTCGTGCGCCACCACCAGCAGGGTCACGCCTTCGGCGGGCGCGGCGCAGAATTCGCTGATGACTGCGGCACCGTCCTTGCCCGGCTTGCCGGTGGGCAAGCGCACCTCGACCAGTCGCTGGCGACTGAACAGGCCCGGGCTGCCGAAAGCCGCGGCCACCTCGTTCCAATCGAAATCGCGGCCATCGGCGTCGAATACCTCGCGCTCGTCACAGCCCGATTCGCGCGCGTGGCGGCGGATGGCATCGGCGGCCTCGAGCACCCGCAGCGGTTCGGCGCCGGCCACCAGATAGGCCGGCCGCAGCGCTTCTCGCGGGAGCCGGTCGGCCAATTGTTCGGGGGCGATCTCCACGCGCCTAGAAGCGCGCGCGCGCCACGACGTCCACCCGCCGCAGGATCGCCGCCGCCATGTCGCGGCGCAATTCGCGGGCCAGCAGCTCGCGTTCGCTGGTCTTGCCGACGGCATCGGTCGGCGGGGCGACGTAATCGCGTGAAAGCTCGACCGTCTGCTGCGGCACCACGTCCTCGCCATCGGCGCCTCGCAGCGCGACGACGGTGGCATAGCGCAGGCTGAACTCCTGCGCACGGCCCAGATGATCGAGCGAGATCGGGGTATCGGCCCATTGCTCGGAAATGATTTCGAGCGTCGCCACGCCCGCTTCCTCGCCATCGCCCGGTGCCCGTGCCCCGGCACGCTGCAGCGCCTCGGCCAGCGATTCGGCCAGCGGGCTGTACGGATCCGGGGACACCACGCGCAAGGGGCCGATATCCGCCGGCAGGGCGAGCGGATTGCGGAGGTGGAAACCGCAGCCGGCGAGCAGCAGGGCCAGGACGATGACGATGGGCTTCTTCATCCGTGAAGTCTGGCCGATGCCGTGGCCGCGGGCAATGCCGGCGCCTGAACGGCGGCCACTCATCCGGCGACGATGTTGACGATCTTGCCCGGCACGACGATGACCTTGCGCACGCTCTGCCCTTCCAGGAAGGCGGCCACCTTCGGCTCGGCCAGTGCCATCGCCTCGATTTCCTCGCGCGCGGCGTCCGGCGCCACGTCGATCTGCCCGCGCAGCTTGCCGTTGACCTGCACCGCCAGCGTCACCGCGTCGCGGACCAGCGCGGCCGGGTCGGGGGCCGGGAACGCGACGTCCTCGAGCACCGCCTCCGGGTTGCCCAGGACCTGCCACAGGGCATGGCTGGCGTGCGGGGTGATCGGGTTGAGCATGAGCACCAAGGCCTCGAACGCCTCGTGGCGCACGGCGCGCCCCTGATCACTCATGTCGCCGAACTTGCCGACGTGGTTGAGCAGCTCCATGCAGGCCGCGATCGCGGTGTTGAAGCTGTGCCGGCGCGCGTAGTCGTCGCCCACCTTCTGGATCGTCTCGTGGACCTGGCGGCGCAGGGTCTTCTGCCCGGCATCGAGCGCGGCGGGATCGACCTGCGGATGGTCCGGTTGCGCGGCATGCGCGTGCACGTCGCGCCACAGCCGGCGCAGGAAGCGGGCCATGCCCTCCACCCCGGCCTCGTTCCACTCGAGCGAAAGCTCCGGCGGCGCGGCGAACATCGAGAACAGGCGCACGGTGTCGGCACCGTATTTCTCGACCATCGATTGCGGATCGACGCCGTTGTTCTTCGATTTCGACATCTTCTCGGTGCCGCCGACCATCACCGGCTGGCCGTCGCGGCGCAGGCGCGCACCGGTGACCTTGCCCTTGTCGTCGCGCTCGACGTCGACATCGGCGGGGTTGAACCACTCGCGGCCGCCGTTGGCGGTTTCGCGGCAATAGGTGTCGGCGATGACCATGCCCTGGGTCAGCAGCCGGTGCGCCGGCTCGTCGCTGGAGACCATGCCGGCATCGCGCAGCAGGCGGTGGTAGAAGCGGAAATACATCAGGTGCAGGATCGCGTGCTCGATGCCGCCGATGTACTGGTCCACCGGCAGCCAGTAGTCCGCCCGCTCGTCGACCATGTCGGCCGCGCCCGGCGAGGTGTAGCGGGCGTAGTACCAGCTGGACTCCATGAAGGTGTCGAAGGTGTCGGTCTCGCGCTCGGCCGGCTTGCCGCACTGCGGGCAGGTGGTCTTGCGCCATTCCGGATCGGCCTTGATCGGCGAGAGCACGTTGCCGCTGGCGAACGCGGATTCCACGTCCTCGGGCAGGATCACCGGCAACTTGTCTTCCGGCACCGGCACCGCGCCGCAATCGCCGCAGTAGATGACCGGGATCGGGCAGCCCCAGTAACGCTGGCGGCTCACGCCCCAATCGCGCAGGCGGTAGTTCACCACGCGCCGGCCCTTGCCCTCGCGCTCGAGGTGTTCGGCCAGCGCATCGAACGCGCCCTGGTAATCGAGGCCGTTGAACTCGCCGGAGTTCACCAGCCAGCCGCGCTCGGTGTAGGCGGCATCGTCGTTGACGCCGCGCAGGAAATCGCGCACCACGTCCACGGCGAGATCGGTGTCGTAGGCATCCAGCGCGCGCTGCCGGCCAAGCGCCGCCTGCATCGGGTCGGCGTGGGCGGCCACGTCGTCGGAGATGTCGAGCAGCGCGTCGCGCACTTCCACGGGCACCACCACCGGCTTGATCGGCAACCCGTACTTGATGGCGAATTCGCGGTCGCGCACATCGTGGC
>JAEXAG010000113.1 GCA_023394655.1 Pseudomonadota bacterium | reverse complement strand
TGGGCCCAGGGCGGCGTGGAGGTCCTGCTGCGTTACGGCAAGGGATTGATGCGCTGGCGCCAACGCCGCATGTCGGTGGTGCTTCTGGAATATCTGCTCAGTCTGGCCTGGGCCTATACCATGCTGTTGATCATGCTGCTGTGGCTGCTGGGCCTGTTCGTGCCGTTGCCGCCGCAGCTCCACATCGAAACCCTGGTCCCGCGCTGGCACGGGGTGATCCTGGGGATCGTTTGCATGCTGCAGTTCGCCTGCAGCCTGCTGATCGACCGGCGATACGAGCCTGGCGTCGGCCGCACCTATTTCTGGCTGATCTGGTATCCGATCGCCTACTGGATGATCAACCTGTTCACCGCAGTCATCGCAGTGCCCAAGGTCCTGTTCGGGCGCAAGCGAAAACGCGCCATCTGGGTCAGCCCCGACCGGGGGTTCCGATGAGTCGGCCCGACTGGATCATCCACCGGCCGCAACTGCAGCCGTTCGCCCAACGCACCCTGTGGCGCATGGTGACCGTGCTGATGTGGGCCCTGTACCTGTACTTGCTGGCACCGCTGCTGACCCTGGTGATGTGGCTGCTGGGCTTTCGCATCGCCAGCCAGCAACTGCAGGAGCGCGAATACGGCGTGGATCCTTTCGTGCTGCTGTCGCTGCCCCTGATGGCACTGGCCTGCGCGCTGCTTTTGATCGGCTGGGCGGAATACAATCGCCGCCGATTCTCGGGACCTGACCGCCGTCGCCATCACGACCGGATTGCCCGCAGCGAGGTCGCGCTGGCGCTTGGCGCATCGCAGGAGGTCATGCGGCAACTCGACCAGGGTCGAATCACGGTGCTGCACATGGACGACGAGGCGCATCCGCGCGGGGCGACTACGCGCGAGGTGCCGGTCCTGCCGCCACCGGCAATCGACGGCGCGACCGTCATTCCGACGCCGCAGGCAATGGCCCGGGTCGACTGACACCCCCGTCAGGCACGACTGCCCGCGGCATGCGACAAGCGGCCGGCTTTTCCTTGTCCGTCACCCGGCGCGTGAACCCGGATCCGCATCCAGCTCGGCCAAGCGCGCGCGCAGCACATCCAGCGCCAGCGCACCGGCAGCGCCCGGCGAAACCCGTGCCGACAGGCTGGCCTCAGGCTCCCCTTGCGCCCAGCGCTCCGGTTTTGCGGCCTCGCGGTAGGCATCGCGGAACGGCATTCCTTCACGCGCAAGATCCACCGCCAGGTCGGTGGCATACATGGACGGCTCCAGCGCGGCGCGCATGGCGGTCTGATCCCATTCCAGCGCCGCCAGCAGCGCCGGCAGGAGGCGCAGCGCGCCCAGGCCGCGCGTGAACCCGTGCACCAGCCCACCCTTCCCGAACTGCAGGTCGCGGTGGTAGCCCGAAGGCAGCGACAGCGCCTGCTCGATCTCGACCCGCGCGGCGGCGACGCTCGCGTAGGCCGCGCGCATCAGCTCGATCACGTCCGGATTGCGCTTGTTCGGCATGATCGAGCTGCCGGTGGTGTACTGCGGCGGCAAGCGCACGAAGCCGGTTTCGCCCATCGTGAACAGGCTGAGATCCCAGGCCAGTCGACGCAGGTCGAGCATCGCGCTGCCCAGCGCATCCAGCGCGGCCAGCTCGAACTTGCCGCGCGAGAGCTGCGCGTACGGCGGCGAGACCTGCATCCGCCCGAAGCCGAGCGCCTGCGTGGTGTGCTCGCGATCCAGCGGCAGGTTGACTCCGTAGCCGGCGGCGCTGCCCAGCGGGTTGGCATCCAGCCAGGCGCGGGTATCGCGGGCGCGCACGGCATTGTCGATGAAGGATTCGCCCCAGCCCGACCACCACATGCCGAGCGACGACACCACCGCGCGCTGCAGGTGGGTGTAACCCGGCATCGGCACCATCGCCTCGGCATCGGCCCGTGCCAGCGCGATGGCGGCCACTTCCCGGCAGATGGCTTCGAGCGTCTCCAGTTGCGCCTTCAGCCACAGCCGCGTGGCGACCAGCACCTGGTCATTGCGGCTGCGCCCGGCATGGATCTTCTTGCCGATGTCGCCGAGACGCTCGACGAGGCGGTCCTCGATGGCGGAATGCATGTCCTCGTAGCGGGAATCGAGCACGAAATCGCCGTTCCGGAAATCCTCGGCAAGGTTGTCCAGTTCGAGCAGCAGCGCGGCCAGTTCATCATCGTCGAGCATGCCGATTCGGTGCAGGCCCTCGGCATGGGCCCGGCTGGCGCGGATGTCGTGGAGCATGAATTCGCGATCGAGCACCACGTCGTCGCCGGCCATGAAGCGTTGCAGGTCGGCATCGACGGCGATGCCCTGTTTCTGCCACAGGAGATTGGACATGGCTCAGGTTCCTTGTGCGGGGCGTTGCGGCAGGATGCCGGCGAATTCATCGAATCCGAAGGCCAGGTTGAGGTTCTGCATCGCCTGGGTGGCGGCCCCCTTGAGCAGGTTGTCGAGCACGCTGGCGATGACCAGCCGGCGGCCGTCCGGCGATACGGTGAAGCCGCCGATGGCCGCGTGGTGGCGGCCGGCGATGTCGCGCGTCCAGGGCGCTTCGGCCTGCACCACCAGCAGCGGCGCCCCGGCGTAGAACACGCGCGCGGCCTCCAGCGCCTCGTCGGCGCTGATCGGATCGGCAAGATGCAGGTTGGCGGTGACCGAAAGCCCGCGGAAATGCGCGGCGACATGCGGCATGAATTCCACCGGCGCGCAATGGCGCGTCACTTCGCGCTCGTGGATGTGATCGACCAGCGCGTAAGGCATCAGGTTGTCGCGCAGCAGCTCCGGGTTGTTGCGGTCGCTGGGCGTGGTGCCCGCGCCCGACCAGCCGGACACGCCGAAACACTGTACCGGGCCCGACAGGCGATCGGCGAAAGGCGCGATGGCGAACTGCATCGCGCTGGCGTAGCAGCCCGGGTTGCTGATGCGGCGCTGCCCGGCGAGTTCCGCGCGGCGGAGTTCGGGCAGCCCGTAATGCCAGGCATCATCGAAGCGATGGTCGGCGGAAAGATCGACCACGACCGGCGCGTCGCCGCGCTGGTCGATGCTGGCGAGGCAGGCATCGGCCTTGCCGTTCGGCAACGCCAGCACGTAGGCATCCACCGGCTCGTCGGCCAGCGCTTCGTGGGGGATGTTGCGATAGCGCAGCGAGCCGTCGAAGCCGGCCACGTGGTCGGCCACCCGCTCGCCGTCGCGCTCGCGCGAGGACACGAAGCCCAGCGCCATGCCCGGATGCGCGGCCACCAACCGGATCAGCTCCTCGCCGACGTAACCGCGCGCACCGACCAGTCCGATCCGCTTCACGGGCAGCCCTCCTCGAGCGTCGGCGGCTTGGCCAGCGCGTCCTCCACGCAGGCGCGGATCGCATCGAAATCCTCCAGCCCGTACCAGTAGGCCTTCCACGGGTGGCGACGGAAGCTGCCATCGGCCTCGGCATCGTAGAAGGCGTTGATGGGGTTGTAGCGGCGCGAACGCCAGTACAGCGCCGGCGTTTCCGCGCGCATCAGCTCCCACACCGCGCGGCCCAGCCCTTCGCCCTGCGCGTCGTCCAGTACCGCGAACTTGTCGAGGTAGGGCTGCGGCCCGCCCGCGGTCAGGATCACCGCCGCGCGGTAGTTCTCGCTCACCCAGGCCTTGGCCAGCGGCGTGCGTTCGAAGTAATCGGGCAGCAGCTTGCGGCCGAAGGCGGATTCCACCAGACCGCGCAGTCGCGGCAGGTCGAAGGCGTCCCAGCGCTCGGCGGCGATCACCCGCTCGCCGCGCCGCACCAGCGTGCCTGAGCCCTTGTGGGTGAACAGTTCCTTCGCCAGTTCCGCCGGCCGCGTGATCGAGACCGAGGACGAAAGCGGCACGTGCTCCAGCAGTGCCTTGATCTGCTGGATCTTCAGGCGCATGCCGCCGTTGACCCAATCCGCCTGCATCAGTCGCTCGTAATCGGTGGAAAGGTTGAGCGAATCGATCACCCGGCCACGTTCGTCCAGCAGTCCTCCGGTGCCGGTCAGGAACACGATCTTGTCGGGCTGCAGCTCGCGCACCAGCGCGTTGGCGGCGTAATCCGCGTTGATGTTGACGATCTGCCCGCCCGTGGTTTCTCCGAGGCTGGCGATGACCGGGATCGAGCCGGCCTTCAGGCTGGCGCGGATCGGCGAGAGATCGACGCGCTCGACATCGCCGACCAGGCCGTAGATCGCCTCGTCCTTCAGCTGCGCCTCGAACACGCCGGAGACGATGGAGGTCGCCCGCGCATCGGCGGCCTGCAGGGCTTCCACCAACGCAAGGTTCTGCGCCTGCATCACCCGGCGCACGATCGCCAGCGTGTCGGCACGCGTCACCCGGAGGCCATCGACGGTTTCCTTGACGATGCCGGCAGCATGGATCGCCTCGTCCAGCTGCGGGCCGGCACCGTGGATGACGATGGGTGTGAGCCCGACATCCTGCAGGAAGGCCAGCGAGGAAGTCAGCGCTTCAAGATCGTCGCGCAACACCGCGCCGCCGACTTTCACCACCGCGAAGCGGGCGGCCTCGAGCTGCGAGTAGCGCTTGAGGTACTGGTTGATTTCCTTGGTGCCCGCCATGCTGGAAAGCAGCCGCACGATGGTCATGCGGGTTTGCGGATCGTGGACTTGCAGGTTCATTTCGACGGACCCGTGAGGATGCGCTGGATGGATTCGGCGTAGCGCTGGAGTTGTTCCAGCGCCACCCATTCGTCGGCGGCGTGCGCCTGGGCGATGTCGCCGGGGCCGTAGACGATGGCGATCATCCCGGCCTGCGAGAACAGCGAGGCTTCGGTCCAGAAATCGACGGCAGCGCCCAGCGGCAGGCCAAGCGATTCGGCCAGTGCCTCGCCGTCGCGGCGACGCATCTCGGCATCCGCGGCATCACCGGCCGGCAGCGAGGGGCCGCGGAAGGTTTCTTCGTAATCAGTGCCTTGGGGCGCGAAGCCGCGCAGTTGCGCGTGCAACTCGTCCATCGATTGCGAGGGCAGCGGGCGGAAGCCGAAGCGCAGCTCGGCCTGCGGGGCGATCACGTTGGCCTTGATGCCGCCTTCGACCCGGCCGATGTTGAAACGCAGTCCCTTCATGCCGCCGAATTCCTGCGCGGCATGGGCTTCCACGTGCTCGAGCGCGCGCACGCCCCAGCGCATCGACTGGTGCAACGCGCTGGAATCGGGCGAAAGCGCGGCGCTGGCGTGGCCGGCGACGCCATGGAACTGCATCCGCACCGCGCTGATGCCGCGATGCGCCAACACCGCCTCGCAGCGGGTGGGCTCGGCGACGACCACCTGGCGGAAGCCGTGGTCGCGGGCGAGGAAGGCCGCGATGCAGCGCGGATCATTGGCCTCCTCGTCGCTGGAGAAGAGGATCGCCAGATCGCCCGGGGTGGCGCGCGCGGCCGCGAGCAGGCCCGCCGCCGCCCCCTTGATGTCGCAGGCGCCGAGGCCGATCGCCCGCTCCCCCTCGATCCGCAACGTGTGCGGATCGGCGCTCCAGGCCGGCGAATCCGGCACCGTGTCCATGTGGACGTTGAACAGCACCGCGGGCTGCCCGCGCACCGCGAGCAGCGAGACGGCGCCGGCACCGTGATCCACCAGCTCGAGGCGGAAACCCTCCAGCTGCTCGCGCAGATAGGCGAACAGGCCGCCTTCGGCGCTGATCGCGCGCGGCGGGTTGCGGGTATCGAACGCGACCAGTCGCGCCAGGTGTCGGAGGACGTCCTCGAGCATCAGCGTTCCGGATTCACTTCCGCCCACAGGGTGCTGCTCATGCCGAACAACTTGATGAAGCCCTCGGCCTCCTCCACGCCCCAATCGGCGGACTGGGCATAGGTCGCGCCGCGGGCATGCAGGATGTGCGGCGAAGCCACCGCCACCGCATCGACACGCCCGCCGTGGGTTTGCAGCACCACTTCGCCGTTGACCTTGCGCTGGCTGGAGGCCAGGAAGGCCTCGAGATCGGCCTTCAGCGGGTCGTGGAAGAAACCTTCGTAAACCAGTTCCACCCACTTGCGCGCGACCTCGGGCTTGAAGCGGTTCTGCTGCTTGCTGAGCACCGCCTCCTCCAGCGCGCGATGGGCAGCGAGCAGCGCCACCAGACCCGGCGCCTCGTACACGATACGGCCCTTGAGCCCGATGGTGGTATCGCCGGTGTACATGCCGCGGCCCACGCCATGGGCCGCGAAGAGCGCATTGAGCCGGGCCAGCAACGCCGCGCCGGGCATCGCCTCGCCATCGAGCGCCACGGCCTCGCCCTCGATGAACTTCACGCTCACCCGCAGCGGCTCGACCGGCCATTCCGCGCGCGGCTTGCACCAGCCGCGTGCCTCGCTGCCCGGTGCCTGCCACTGGTCGATCTCGCCGCCGGAAAGCGTCACGCCCAGCAGGTTCTCGTTGATGGTGTA
>JAEXAG010000092.1 GCA_023394655.1 Pseudomonadota bacterium | reverse complement strand
GAGACGATGACGCGCTCGGTGCCGTTGACGATGAAGGTGCCGTTGTCGGTCATGAGCGGCACTTCGCCCATGTAGACCTCCTGCTCCTTCACGTACTTCACGGCCTTGCTGGAGGACTCGCGGTCATAGATCACCAGGCGCACGGTCACGCGCAGCGGGGCGCCGTAGCTGAGGCCGCGGTTGCGGCACTCGCGCTCGTCGAACACCGGCTGGCCGAGCGTGTAGCCGACGTATTCCAGCGCGGCGTAACCGTTGTAGCTGGTGATCGGGAACACGGACTTGAGCGCCGCGTGCAGGCCCTTGTCCTCGCGCTGGTTCATGGCCTTGTCGGCCTGCAGGAATTCGCGGTACGAATCGACCTGGATGGCGAGCAGGAACGGGACTTCGAGAATGGACTTGCGCTTGCCGAAGTTCTTGCGGACGCGCTTCTTCTCGGTGAAGGAGTATTCGGTGCTGGGCACGGTGGCCATGGGAGCTAACCTCGAGTGTCAGGGGCGGCCGGGCCGCCGGATGACCGGATTTCCGTCCGGGGGACGGGAATCGACAATGGGAAGCCGCTGGTATTGCCGGCACCAGCACGCCCTCTCCCGCCACTTCCGATTGTCGACTCGGTTGTTGCCCGCCCCGAGGCCCCGGAGAGCCTTGCAGGCGGCCGGCGCGAACGCCGGGTCATGAAACGGCCAAAGGCCGGGGACGTTTCAGCGTCCCCAGCCCCTGGAAGTCGCCGATGTTTCGCGGCGACCGGTTCGCACTTACTTGAGTTCGACCTGGGCGCCAGCGGCTTCCAGATCCTTCTTCATCTTCTCGGCGTCTTCCTTCGAAGCGCCTTCCTTCACGGTCTGCGGGGCGCCTTCGACCAGGTCCTTGGCTTCCTTCAGGCCCAAGCCGGTGATGGCACGCACGGCCTTGATGACCTCGACCTTCTTATCGCCGGCGGCCTTCAGGATGACGTTGAACTCGGTCTGCTCTTCGACCGGGCCGGCGGCGGCCGGGCCGGCGGCGACGGCAACCGGGGCGGCGGCGGAAACGCCGAACTTCTCTTCGATGGCCTTGACCAGCTCCATCACTTCCATCAGGTTCTTTTCGGCGATCGCGTCGACGATCTGTTCGTTGGTGAGAGACATGGATTAACTCCGTGGTTTCTTGGATTGGGTTGTTTGGATGTAACCGGGGTGGCGATCAGGCCGGTTCGGCCTGCGCTTCGCCTTCGGCCGGCGCGGCGGCGGCATCGCCACCTTCCTTGTCGGCCACGGCCTTGACGGCGCGGGCGAACATGGAAGCCGGCTCGGCCAGCACGCGGGCCAGCATGCCCAGCGCCTGCTCGAGGGTCGGCAGCGAGGCCAGCACTTCGACATGGCTGGCGGGGTACTGCTGACCGCCGACCACGACCACCTTCGGCTGCAGTTTGTCGTTGCCCTTGGCGAACTCCTTGATCAGGCGACCGGCGGCGCCGGGCTCCTCGGTCGAGAACGCGTAAAGCAGCGGGCCGACGAGCGAGTCTTTCGCCACGTCGAACTCGGTGCCTTCAACGGCACGCACGGCCAGGGTGTTCTTGATGACTTTCAAGTACACGCCGGTCTCGCGCGCCTTCTTGCGCATCGCGGTCAACTGGTCGACCGTGGTGCCCGCGTATTCGGCTGCGATCAGGGAGTGCGCCTTGCCGGCGATTTCCGCGACTTCGGCAACGACGTCTTTCTTTTGGGACAGATTCAGAGCCATAAGCACTCCTGTTGGGATTTCCACCTGCCGCTCCAGCGGCCGGCGGGACTTGGCGATACCTTCCGTGGTACCGGGGATGCATCGGCATCCCGTGGTGCGCTTCTGAACCGGGACAACCCGTGAAACTCCAGAAGGGCGACCATCTGCGCAGGCGGCTTCTCGCGAAGCTGATTAAGCCGATCCGCTTTCATCGACGGCGATTCCCTGCCGTGCCGAGCTTCCGTGCCCGTCGTCGATGCGCGCTTTCCGCACCTGCGGTCTTTGATGGCTTCGCGACGGCCGGGCCGCCGCGTCGCCTTCAAATCTTTCTTACTTCAGTGCCAGCGAGGACTGGTCGACGATCACGCCCGGCCCCATGGTCGAGCTGATCGCGATCTTCTGCAGGTAGGTGCCCTTGGCGGCGGCCGGCTTCGCCTTGATCAGGTCGGCCAGCAGCGCGGTCAGGTTTTCCTTCAGCTTCTCGCTGTCGAAATCGGCCTTGCCGATCGTGCAGTGGATGATGCCGGCCTTGTCGGTGCGGTAGCGCACCTGGCCGCCCTTGGCGTTCTTCACCGCTTCGCCCGGGTTCGGGGAGACGGTGCCGACCTTCGGGTTCGGCATCAGGCCGCGCGGACCAAGCACGGTGCCGAGCTTGCCGACCACGCGCATCGCGTCCGGCGTGGCGATGACCACGTCGTAGTTGAGGTCGCCGCCCTGCATCTTCTCGGCCAGGTCGTCCATGCCCACGGCATCGGCACCCGCGGCCAGGGCCTCGTCGGCCTTGGCGCCGGCCGGCACGAACACCGCCACGCGAACGGTCTTGCCGGTGCCCTGCGGCAGCACGGTCGAGCCGCGCACCTGCTGGTCGGACTTGCGCGCGTCAACGCCGAGGCGGACG
This sequence comes from Pseudomonadota bacterium, assembly GCA_023394655.1. Lineage (GTDB taxonomy): Bacteria > Pseudomonadota > Gammaproteobacteria > Xanthomonadales > Xanthomonadaceae > Solilutibacter. The sequence goes on along the minus strand of JAEXAG010000092.1, from coordinate 2,505 downwards.
GCCACGTCGACGGCTTCGACGAACTTGGTCTTGCTGTGGTCCTTGACGATCTTCAGGGCTTCGTCAATCGAATAGGCCTTGCCCGGCTCCACGGCCGCGGCAATCGCCTTCTGTCGCTTGGTCAGTGCCATGTTCTTATTCCTCCACCGTCAGGCCCATCGAACGGGCCGAGCCCGCGATGGTGCGGACCGCCGCGTCCAGATCGGCCGCGGTCAGGTCGGGTTCCTTCATCTTCGCGATCTCTTCCAGCTGCGCACGGCTGACCTTGCCCACCTTCTGGGTGTTGGGCTTGGCCGAACCGGTCTGCACGCCGGAGATCTTCTTCAGCAGGACCGCGGCAGGCGGGGTCTTGGTGATGAAGGTGAAGGTACGGTCGGAATAGGCGGTGATCACGGTCGGGATCGGCAAGCCCGGCTCCATCTTCTGCGTGGCGGCGTTGAAGGCCTTGCAGAATTCCATGATGTTCAGGCCGCGCTGGCCCAGTGCGGGGCCGACCGGCGGCGAGGGGTTGGCCTGGCCGGCCTTCACCTGCAGCTTGATGTAGCCGATGACTTTCTTTGCCACGTTGACTTCTCCTGGAGTTCAAGCGTCTGCACGCGTTGCCGCTGCGGGACTTCTCCGTTGGTTGAACCAGGAAGCCCGCGCCACGGCGAGGGCTTCCGCTTGCTTGGTCAGGCCTTCTCGACCTGGCCGAATTCGAGTTCCACCGGGGTGGAACGCCCGAAGATGAGCACCGCCACGCGAACGCGGCTCTTCTCGTAGTTGACTTCCTCGACCACGCCGTTGAAGTCGTTGAACGGGCCGTCGGTGACGCGCACCATCTCGCCCGGTTCGAACAGCACCTTCGGGCGCGGCTTCTCGACGCCGTCCTGCACGCGCTGCAGGATGGTGTCGGCCTCGCGGTCGCTGATCGGCAGCGGCTTGTCGGCGGTGCCGCCGATGAAGCCCATCACGCGTGGCGTTTCCTTGACCAGATGCCAGGATTCGTTGTCGATGCGCGGAATGCCGCCCTCATCATGCGTGGCGATCTGCACCAGCACGTAGCCCGGGAAGAACTTGCGCTCGGAGCGGCGCTTCTGGCCACCGCGCATCTCCACCACTTCCTCGGTGGGGACGATGACGTCGCCGAAGCGCTCCTGCATCTCGAGCCGGGCGATGCGGTCACGCAGCGCCTGCGCCACCGACTTCTCGAAGCCGGAATAGGCGTGCACCACGTACCAGCGCTTGTTGTCGGTCGAAATCGCTTCCACCATCATTCCTTTCCTATCCTGCTCAGCGCCACAACAGCTTGGTGAGCTGCGAGATCACCAGGTCGAAGCCGCCAAGGATCAGGCTGACGATGACCACCACGATCATCACGATCCAGGTCGTGCGCATGGTTTCCTGGCGGGTCGGCCAGACCACCTTGCGCAGTTCGAAACGCGTTTCGCTGAAGAACTCGCGCAGCTTCGGCCCCTTGCTGGAAGCCATGAAGACGATGCCGCCCAGCACGAGGCCGGCGATCACCGCCCCGACGCGCATCCAGGTCGCCCACTGGCCGGAGAACCAGTAGAACGCGAACAAGCCGGCTGCCACCAGCAGGCCGGCGATCACGAACTTGGCGATGTCGGCGCTGGAAGCGCCATGCTTGTCGGAGACGACCTTGCTGTTCACGAGCCGCGAGTTCCTCGATTGACCAGCGGATGCGCGATGCGCCTTCCGCACATCCCGCGACCGGGATGGATGGCACGCCAGGAGGGACTCGAACCCCCAACCTGCGGTTTTGGAGACCGCTGCTCTGCCAATTGAGCTACTGGCGTACGGATTTTGGTTGTTGCTTCAAAACGGCAACGGCGGCCGGGGCCGCCTTTGCCTTGTCCGGCGTTGACCACCGGGGCGCCGCAGGCGACGCCCTGGCAGGCCGATCCCTTACTTCAGGATCTTCGCCACCACGCCGGCGCCGACCGTGCGGCCGCCTTCGCGGATCGCGAAACGCAGGCCTTCGTCCATCGCCACCGGGTTGATCAGCGACACGCTCATCTTGATGTTGTCGCCCGGCATCACCATCTCCACGCCTTCCGGCAGCTCCACCGAACCGGTGATGTCCGTCGTGCGGAAGTAGAACTGCGGACGGTAGCCCTTGAAGAACGGCGTGTGACGGCCGCCTTCGTCCTTCGACAGCACGTACACTTCAGCTTCGAAGTCGGTGTGCGGCTGGATCGAACCCGGCTTCGCCAGCACCTGGCCGCGCTCCACTTCGTCGCGCTTGGTGCCGCGCAGCAGCAGGCCCGCGTTGTCACCCGCCTGGCCCTGGTCCAGCATCTTGCGGAACATCTCGACGCCGGTCACGGTCGTCTTGGTCGTCGGGCGGATGCCCACGATCTCGATTTCGTCACCGACCTTGATGATGCCGCGCTCGATGCGGCCGGTCACCACGGTGCCGCGGCCCGAGATCGAGAACACGTCTTCCACCGGCATCAGGAACGGCTTGTCCACGTCGCGCTCCGGCTCCGGGATGTAGGTGTC
>JAEXAG010000076.1 GCA_023394655.1 Pseudomonadota bacterium | reverse complement strand
TCCTCGGCAGCCTGCGCGCGGCGCTGATCCCGGCGGTCACGCTGCCGGTCTGCATCATCGCGGCCTTCATCGCGCTGTACGCGTTCGGCTATTCGATCAACCTGCTGACCCTGCTGGCGCTGGTGCTATGCATCGGCCTGGTGGTGGATGACGCCATCGTGGTGCTGGAAAACGTCCAGCGCCGCGCGGATCTCGGCGAGCCGCCGCTGGTGGCCGCCAAGCGCGGCACGCGGCAGGTGGCGTTCGCGGTGATCGCGACCACCGCGGTGCTGGTGGCGGTGTTCCTGCCGGTGGGTTTCATGGAAGGCAACACCGGACGCCTGTTCCGCGAGCTGTCGATCGCGCTGGCCGGCGCGGTGGCGATCTCCGCCTTCGTCGCCCTCACGCTCACGCCGATGATGTGCGCCCAGCTGGTGCGCCCGCACGGGCGCGAAACCGGCTTCAACGCGTGGATGAACCGCCAGCTGCGCGGTGTCAGCGAGGGCTATGGCCGCCGCGTGTCGCGGCTGGTGTCGATGCCGGGTCGCCGCATCGCCGGCCTGCTGTCGGTGGCGATGCTGGTCTTCCTCGGCATCGCCGCGGTGCTCTACCTGCGCGTGCCGAGCGAACTTGCGCCGAACGAGGATCGTGGCCGCTTCTTCGTCAGCATCGATGCGCCGGAAGGCGCGGGCTTCGACTACACCGTGGAGCAGGTGCAGCAGGTGGAAGAAGTGCTGCGCCCGCTGATCGGCGAGGACAAGCCGATCGTTCGCGCCAACTCGCGTGCGCCGCGTGGTTGGGGTGGCGGCGAGGACATGCACACCGGCAACGTGATCGTCTTCATGCAGGATTGGGACAAGCGCGACGTCAGTACCGAAGAGGTCGTCGGGCAAGTGCGTGGCGAGCTGGCCAAGTTGCCCGGCGTGCAGGCGCGTGCATCCGCGCCGGGCGGACTGGTCGGCGGTCGCGGCGGTGGCCGTTTCAGCCTGGTGCTCGGCGGCCCGAACTACGAGGAGCTGGTGCAGTGGCGCGACCGCATGATGGCGCGCATGGAGGAGTACCCGGGCCTGCTCTCGCCGGATTCCGACTACAAGGAAACCCGGCCGCAGATGCGCGTGATCATCGACCGCGCGCGGGCCGCGGATCTCGGCGTGTCGGTCACCGAGATCGGGCGCACCCTGGAGACCATGATGGGCAGCCGCCGCGTCACCACTTTCGTGGACGATGGCCGCGAGTACGACGTGATCGTGCAGGGCGAGCGCGACAAGCGCATGACCCCGGCCGATCTGGGCGATACCCAGGTGCGTGGCCGCAACGGTGCGCTGGTGCCGCTCTCCAACCTGGTCACGCTCCGGGAAATGGCCGAGCCGGGCCGCTACAACCGCTTCAACCGCCTGCGCGCGATCACCATCAGTGCCGAGCTGGCACCGGGCACGCCGATGGGCGAGGCGATCGCCTGGGCGCAGGAAACCGCGCGTACCGAGCTTCCCGGCCATGCCCAGATCGACTGGAAGGGCGAGGCCCGCGAATACCAGCGCGCCGGCAGCGCGGTGATGCTGACCTTCGCGATGGCGCTGCTGATCGTCTATCTGGTGCTGGCCGCGCAGTTCGAGAGCTTCATCCACCCGCTGGTGATCATGCTCACCGTGCCGCTGGCCGTGCTCGGTGCGCTCATCGGCCTGTGGATCACCGGCGGCACGCTCAACCTGTTCTCGCAGATCGGCATCGTGATGCTGGTCGGCCTGGCGGCCAAGAACGGCATCCTGATCGTGGAGTTCGCCAACCAGCTCCGCGACGAGGGGCGCAGCGTGGTCGATGCCATCGCCGAAGCCAGCGCGGTGCGCCTGCGCCCGATCCTGATGACCTCCGCCGCGACCGTGATGGGCGCCATCCCGCTGGTTGCCGCCGGCGGGCCCGGCTCCGCCAGCCGAGCGGCGATCGGCGTGGTGATCATCTTCGGCGTTTCCTTCGCCACCCTGCTGACGCTGTTCGTGGTGCCGGCGCTGTATGCGCTGCTGGCCCCCTTGACGCGTTCGCCGGACGCCATCAAGCACGAGCTGGAGTCGCTGGAGGCGAGCACCCCGCATGTCCACGGACACTGAGCGACCGGCGCATGGAGACGTGATCCTCGTTCGGCCGCGCGCGCCTTTTCGGTACGCCCTGGGCCGGCGAGGGGCGATGCGCGCATCCGGCGCGGAAAATCGGTAACAATCGGGGCTTCGCGCGCCGTGCGCCAGACCGGGGAAATGCCGTTGGAACAGTTCGTCAACACGCTCAACGGTTGGGTCTGGAGCCCGCCCCTGATCTGGCTTTGCCTCGGTGCCGGCCTGTATTTCAGCCTGCGCACGCGCTTCATGCAGGTGCGCCACGTCAAGGAAATGATGCGGCTGCTGGTCAAGGACAACCGATCCGAAGCCGGCGTGTCCTCGTTCCAGGCGCTGGCGATGTCGCTGTCGGGTCGCGTGGGCATCGGCAACATCGCCGGCGTGGCGACGGCGATCGCGTTCGGCGGGCCGGGCGCGGTGTTCTGGATGTGGGTGGTGGCCTTCCTCGGGGCCTCGACGGCCTACATCGAATCCACGCTGGGCCAGATCTACAAGGAAACCGATGACCAGGGCCGTTATCGCGGCGGTCCGGCGTATTACATCGAGAAGGCGATGGGCCAGAAATGGTACGCATGGTTGTTCGCCATCGTGACCATCGTCGCCTGCGGGTTCCTGCTGCCCGGCGTGCAGGCCAACGGCATCGCGCAGGGCATGACCAATGCCTTCGACGTGCCGGCCTCGGCCACCGCGACGGTGGTGGTGGTCCTGCTGGGCTTCATCATCTTCGGCGGGGTCAAGCGCATCGCCGCGGTGGCGGAGTTCGTGGTGCCGTTCATGGCGCTCGCCTACATCCTGGTGGCGATGGTCATCATGTTCCTCAACGCGGAGCGACTGCCGGAGATGGCGGCGCTGATCTTCCGCAGCGCGTTCGGCATGGAGGCGGCGTTCGGCGCGATCCTCGGCCTGGCGATCGAATGGGGCGTCAAGCGCGGCATCTACTCCAACGAGGCCGGGCAGGGCACCGGGCCGCACCATGCCGCCGCGGCCGAGGTCTCGCACCCGGCCAAGCAGGGCCTGGTGCAGGCGTTCTCGGTCTACGTGGATACCCTGCTGGTCTGCAGCGCCACGGCTTTCATGATCCTGTCCACCGGCATGTACAACGTGGTCAACTCCGCCGGCGGCTTCTTCCACGAGCACCTTCCGGGGGTCGAGGTCGGGCCGGGGTTTGCCCAGCACGCGGTGGAATCGGTCCTGCCGGGCTACGGCGCCGGTTTCGTGGCGCTGGCGCTGTTCTTCTTCGCGTTCACCACGTTGATGGCCTATTACTACATGGCCGAAACCAACATCGCCTACATCAACCGCAAGGTGCACCGGCCGTGGATGGTGTTCGTCCTGCGCGTCGTGCTGCTGGCGGCGGTGACCTTCGGCGCCGTGCGCACCGCCGACATGGCCTGGACGCTGGGCGACATCGGCGTGGGCATGATGGCGTGGCTCAACATCATCGCCATCCTGATCCTGCAGAAGCCGGCGCTGGCCGCGCTGCGTGATTACGAGTCGCAGAAGAAGGCGGGCATCGCCGAGCCGGAGTTCGACCCGGAAGCCCTCGGGATCCGCAATGCCGGGTTCTGGGTGCGTCGCCTGGCGCGCCGGCGGGGCGACGACCCGGCATGAACGATCCGTGGAACCGGGCGCGTGTCGCCACCGAGGAAGTGCCGACGCGCACCCGCCGGGACGAGATGCGCCTGTACGGCGTCAATGC
>JAEXAG010000148.1 GCA_023394655.1 Pseudomonadota bacterium | reverse complement strand
CAAGATCCTGCAGGTGCTGGGCTTCATGGGCCTGGACCGCGTGGAAGTCTCCGAGGCGCAGGCCGGCGACATCATCGCGTTCTCGGGCATCGAGGGGCTCGGCATCAGCGAAACCGTCTGCGATCCGTCCGCCATCGAGCAGCTGCCCGTGCTTTCGGTGGACGAGCCGACCATCTCCATGACCTTCCAGGTCAACGATTCGCCCTTTGCCGGCCACAAGGACCGCAGCGGCGGCAAGTTCCTGACCAGTCGCCAGTTGCGCGACCGGCTGATGCGCGAGACCCAGCACAACGTCGCCCTGCGCGTGGAAGACACCGCCGATGCCGACAAGTTCAAGGTCAGCGGACGCGGCGAACTGCACCTCTCCATCCTCATCGAAACCATGCGCCGCGAAGGCTACGAGCTGGCCGTGTCGCGCCCGGAAGTCATCATCCGCGAGATCGACGGGGTGATGCAGGAACCCTACGAGCAGCTGGTCGTCGACCTGGAAGAGGAGTACCAGGGCGGCGTGATGTCGCGCCTGGGCGAACGCAAGGCCCTGCTGCAGAACATGGAACCCGACGGCAAGGGCCGCGTGCGCATGGAGTTCATCATCCCCGCGCGCGGGCTGATCGGCTTCCAGACCGAATTCAAGACACTCACCTCCGGCAGCGGCCTGCTGTTCCACGTGTTCGACCATTACGGCCCGAAGTCGGAAGGTGCCATCGGCCAGCGCCAGAACGGCGTGCTGATCTCCAACGACACCGGCACCTCCACCGCCTACGCGCAGATGGCGATGCAGGAACGCGGCCGCCTGCTCGTGGAACCGCAGGAAGAGATCTACGAAGGCCAGCTGGTCGGCATCCACGCCAAGGACAACGATCTGACGGTGAACGCGCTGCGCGCCAAGCAGCTGACCAACTTCCGCGCCTCCGGCAAGGACGATGCGCTGGCGCTGACCCCGCCGGTGAAGTTCTCGCTGGAGCAGGCGCTGGAGTTCATCGACGACGACGAGCTGGTCGAAGTCACCCCGAAGGCGATTCGCCTGCGCAAGAAGCTGCGCACCGAAGTCGACCGCAAGCGCGCCAGCCGCGCCGCCTGAGGCCAAAGCCGTGACGCCCGCGACCGGCGCGACGCCCGGCGGCCCGATCGACCCGGCCGGCGACGACGCGCCGACCGGGCTGCGCGCGGTCGCCCTGTTCGAGGCGGCCAAGGGCGCATTGGCGATGCTGGCGGCGGCGTCCCTGCTGGCCTTTCCGCCGGAAACCCTGCGCGGCTGGCTGGAGCTGGCCCTGCGCCGACTGCACCTGATCCCGGACCGCGGCCCCTCGCCCTCCATGCTCGGCGCGATCACCGCCGAGCGCGTGCACGTGGTGGCGGCGGTGATCGCGGCCTACGGCCTGTTGCGTTTCATCGAAAGCTGGGGCCTGTGGCGCCACCGCTTGTGGGCATCGTGGGTGGGCGCGGTGGGCGCGGCGCTCTACCTGCCCTTCGAATTGCACGCCCTGTGGCGCCATCCGCACTGGCTGCCGGCGACGATCCTCGCGATCAACCTGCTGGTGGTCTGGGTGCTTGCCCGCGATCTCGTCGCCCGCCGCCGCGCCCCCTGAGTCCGTTCGCGCCGCCACGCGCAACAGTTCGAAGGGCTGACGTCAAGCTGTTCAGCACGCGCCGCGCGATGGAGAATCCCCCGGCGGCGACCCGCCGCGCTCGACGCCGGAACCATGCAGGACAAGCCGCTCGCCAGGAAAATCGCCGCCATCATCGCGGGGGAAATCGCCGCACAACCCGCCCAGGTGGAAGCCGCCACCGCGCTGCTGGACGAAGGCGCGACCGTGCCCTTCATCGCCCGTTATCGCAAGGAAGCCACCGGCGGCCTGGACGACACCCAGCTTCGTGATCTCGAAACCCGGCTCGGCTACCTGCGCGAACTGGAGGATCGCCGCGCCGCGATCCTCGCCAGCATCCACGAGCAGGGCAAGCTGAGCGACGAGCTGCGTGCCGAGATCGAGGCCGCCGACAGCAAGGCGCGGCTGGAAGACCTGTACCTGCCCTACAAGCCGAAGCGCCGCACGCGCGCGCAGATCGCGCGCGAGGCCGGGCTGGAACCGCTGGCCGACGGCCTGCTGGAAGACCCGACCCGCGAACCCGAGGCATTCGCCGCGTCCTTCGTGGATGCCGACAAGGGCGTGGCCGACGTCCGGGCCGCGCTGGATGGTGCCCGCGCGATCCTCATGGAGCGCTGGGGCGAGGACGCCGCGCTGCTCGGCGAACTGCGCGACTGGCTCGCACGCGAAGGCGTGATCCGCTCGCGGGTGATCGAAGGCAAGGAGGCGGCCGGCGAGAAGTTCCGCGACTATTTCGACCACGCCGAGCCGCTGGCGACGATCCCCTCGCACCGGCTGCTGGCACTGTTCCGCGGCCGCCGCGAAGAGTTCCTCGCGCTGGATCTCGAGCCCGGCAAGGATGTCGAACAGGGCAATGCCTTCGCCGAAGGCCGCATCGCCCTGCATGCCGGCATCGCCCAGCGCGGTCGCGCCGCCGATGCCTGGCTGGGCAACGCCTGTCGCCTCGCCTGGCGCGCGAAGCTGCAGCTGCACCTGATGCTTGAGCTGTTCAACCAGGCGCGCGAGAAGGCCGAGGGCGAGGCCATCGACGTGTTCGGCGAAAACCTCAAGGACCTGCTGCTGGCCGCGCCGGCCGGCCCGAAGACCGTGCTCGGCATCGACCCGGGCATCCGCACCGGCTGCAAGGTGGCCGTGGTGGATGCCACCGGCAAGCTGCTGGCAACCGACACTCTGTATCCGCATGAACCGCGCCGCCAGTGGGATCAATCGCTGGCCGCGCTCAAGCGCCTGTGCGAAACCCACGGCGTGCAACTGATCGCCATCGGCAACGGCACCGCCAGCCGCGAGACCGACAAGCTGGTCGGCGAGCTGCTCCGCGCGCATCCGCAACTGAAGCTGCAGAAGATGGTGGTCAGCGAGGCCGGCGCATCGGTGTATTCGGCGTCCGAACTGGCCGCGCGCGAGTTCCCGGCGCTGGATGTCTCGCTGCGCGGCGCGGTGTCCATCGCCCGCCGCCTGCAGGATCCGCTGGCGGAACTGGTGAAGATCGAGCCCAAGGCGATCGGCGTGGGCCAGTACCAGCACGATGTCGACCAGTACCGGCTGGCGAAGGCGCTGGATGCCAAGGTCGAGGACTGCGTGAACGCCGTCGGCGTGTTCGTCAACACTGCGTCGGCACCCTTGCTGGCGCGGGTGGCGGGGCTGTCGGCCGGCGTGGCCGAGAACATCGTCGTCCACCGCGACACGCACGGCCCGTTCCGGCGCCGCAAGGACCTGCTGGACGTGCCGCGGCTCGGCGCCAGGACCTTCGAGCAATGCGCCGGCTTCCTGCGCATCGCCGATGGCGACGAGCCGCTGGATGCCTCGGGCGTGCATCCGGAAAGCTATGCGGTGGTGCAGCGCATGGTGGCGCACTCCGGCCGCGATACCGGTGCGCTGATCGGCGATGCGGCGGCCATCCGCGCGTTGCGCGCGGAAGATTTCGTGGATGAGCGCTTCGGCCTGCCCACCGTGCGCGACATCCTCAAGGAGCTGGAAAAACCCGGCCGCGACCCGCGCCCCGAATTCAAGGCGGCACGCTTTGCCGAGGGCGTCGAGGACATCCGCGACCTGAAGCCCGGCATGGTGCTGGAAGGCGTGGTCAGCAACGTCGCCGCCTTCGGTGCCTTCGTCGACATCGGCGTGCACCAGGACGGCCTCGTCCACATCTCGGCGCTGGCCGACCGCTTCGTCAAGGACCCGCGCGAGGTGGTCAAGGCCGGCGACATCGTCAAGGTCAAGGTGCTGGAGGTGGATGTCGCCCGCAAGCGCATCGCCCTGACCCGGCGGCTGGAAGACGCCCCGACGGATGCACGCCGCGAGGGCGCGGTCGAATCGCCCCGTGGCCGCGGGCCGGCACCCGGTCGTGGCGCACGCCCCGCGCCGCCGCGACAGGACAAGGCGCCCGCCAACAACGCGCTGGCCGAAGCCTTCGCCCGGGCCCGTCGATCCTGAACGGCCCCGGCGCAGACAGCCGGCCTGCACGCGTCGGGGCGCAGAATGGCCACGACCTTGCCCGATGCCTGCCGGATGACCGTTGAGCCCGAACTGCTTCCCGCCTGGGATGGCGATGTGCCCGCCGCGCGCGAGTTGCAGACGCGGCTCGCCGCGCGGGTCCGGCTGCGCGATGATTTCAGCACGCCGCTTCGCCGCGTGGCCGGGCTGGATGTCGGCTTCGAGGACGGCGGCCGCACCACCCGCGCCGCGGCCGTGCTGCTCGATGCCGCGACGCTGCAGCCCTTGGCCACGCACGTCGCGCGCCGCCCCACGTCGATGCCCTACATCCCCGGCCTGCTCTCGTTCCGCGAATTGCCGGCGCTGCTCGATGCCCTGCGCGGCCTGCCGGAAACCCCGGATCTCTGCCTGATCGACGGCCACGGCATCGCGCATCCGCGGCGGCTCGGCATCGCCGCGCATTTCGGGGTGGTGAGCGGGCTCCCGGCGATCGGTGTCGCCAAGAAGAAACTGGTCGGCGAGCACGCCAGCCTGCACGAGATGAGCGGCGCGTTCACGCCGCTGCGGATTCCCGGGCGCGGTGCAACACCCGGGGAGCAGATCGGCTGGGCACTGCGCAGCAAGCCCGGCTGCCTGCCGCTCTTCGTCTCGCCCGGCCACCGCGTATCGATGGCCTCGACGGCGGAACTGGTGATGCGCTTCGTCACCACCTACCGGCTGCCCGAACCCACCCGGCTCGCCGACCGCCTGGCATCGCGCCGCGGCGAGGTGGC
>JAEXAG010000109.1 GCA_023394655.1 Pseudomonadota bacterium | reverse complement strand
CAATTTTTCAAAATATTGTTAAGCCTTTTCTGAGCATGGTATTTTTCATGGTATTACCAATTAGCAGGAAAATAAGCCATTGAATATAAAAGATAAAAATGTCTTGTTTACAATAGAGTGGGAGTGACCCCCGGGCTTTGCACCGGTTGACGGGCGCCGCCGAGGGGCGGCGCCATTGCATCCGCGGTCAGCCGGGTTCGCCCGGCCAGTAGTGGCTGTCCGGTGTCGGGCGGGTGCCGAAGATCGCCGTGCCGACGCGCACCACGTTGGCGCCTTCCTCGATCGCCATCTCGAAATCGCCCGACATCCCCATCGACAACGCCGGCGCATCCACGTGCTGCACGAGTTCGTCGCGGAGCTGCCGCAGGCGCTGGAAGCAGGCCCGAACCGCCATCTGGTCGTCAGAGAACAGGGCGAGCGTCATCAATCCGCGGACCCGCAGGCTGGAGCAGGCGGCCAGGCCGCGCACGAAGGACACGGTGTCTTCCGGCTTCAGGCCGTATTTGCTGGGCTCGGCGGACGTGTTCACCTGCACGAAGACATCCAGCGCACGGCCTTCGGCCTGCAGGTGCCGATCCAGCGCCTCCGCCACGCGCTGGCTGTCGAGTGCCTGGAACTCCGAGGCGAACCGCGCCACGTCGCGCGCCTTGTTGGTCTGTAGATGGCCGATGACGGAAAAGCGGAGCCCGGGGAGGTCGCCCATTGCCTCCCATTTCCGCTTGGCCTCCTGCACCTTGTTCTCGCCGAGCCAGCGGCACCCCGCGGCATGCGCGGCGCGAAGCCGGGGCACCTCCACGGTCTTGCTGACCGGCAGCAGGCGGACCTCGGCCGGATCACGGGCCACGCGTGCGCAGGCGGCATCGATGCGGGACTGGATGGCGGCGATGCGTCGCGCGATGTTCTCGACGTCCTCGGGTAGGGGGGCGGCGTGATCGGTCATGTCGGTCCGTGCGTGGGGGCTTCGTATAGTCTAGTCAGCCTTCGACCGGACGCCGTTTCATCGCATGCACCCCGATCCCGCCCGCACTGCCATCGACATGGAGTGGATGCGCCAGGCGCTCGCGCTCGCCGAGCGTGCGCAACGCGAGGAGGGCGAGATCCCGGTCGGCGCGTTGCTGGTTTCGGCGGAGGGCGAGTTGGCGGGCGAGGGCTGGAACCGCAACATCGCGGAGCATGATCCATCCGCGCACGCGGAGATCGTCGCGTTGCGCCGAGCCGGACGGCATCTCGGCAACCACCGGCTGGTGGGCAGCACGCTGTACGTCACCCTCGAACCCTGCGCGATGTGCGCCATGGCCATCATCCATGCCCGCGTCGCGCGGGTGGTGTTCGGCGCGTTCGATCCGAAGACCGGGGCCGCGGGCAGCGTCTTCGACCTGCTGGCCGATCCGCGCCACAACCATCGGGTCGAGATCACGGGCGGGGTGATGGCGGAAGAGGCGGGCGAGATGCTGCGGGCGTTCTTCCGGGCACGACGGCAGCGCTGAGACGGCTGCGATTCGGCAGGAAAACCGCGTCAATCCCCGCCGGAAGCGATCTTCCGGACGTGGCGATGCCGGTGGTCGATCTCGTCGTTGACGGCGCGAACCGCCAGCGCGGATTCGCGGGCCAGGCAGAGGCTTGCGGCGAACATCGACAGCACGCCGCAGACCGCGAGCAGCGTCGGTGCCATGCCCAGGCGGTGCCCGGTGAACGAATCGACCGCGACCAGCAGGCTCGTGCCGACGAAGAAGCTGATGGCCACGTAGAGCAGCTGGCTGCCGCGCAGGATCAGCGTGCTGCGTCGGCGGTGGATGCCCGCGTGCCGCTCGAGCGTCGCCCGCAGTTCGGGGTCGTCGGCCTCGCCGATTTCGCGCAGCACCGCGCGGAGCCTGTCCACGACGCGCGCGAGGCGGTTGTTGGCCGACATCAGCAGGGAGGCGGTGGCGGTGAGGAAGAACGCCGGTGCGAGCATCGCGGCAAGCGTGGCGTAATGCAGGGCGACGGGGTTGTCGGGCATCGGAAGGCGGGGCGGGGGTCTGCGGGTATCATGCCTGCCTCCTTTCACGCGCGCATCCGCGCACAGGAAAACGGCTTGAGCGTCGCAGCAGATACCCGCCTGATCTGGATCGACCTGGAAATGACCGGGCTCGATACCGATCGCGATTCCATCCTGGAAATCGCCACCCTCGTCACCGACGCGCAGTTGAACGTGCTGGCCGAAGGCCCCGCGTTGGCGATCGCGCATCCGCTCGCGGCACTCGAGGCGATGGACGACTGGAACCGCAACCAGCATGGCAAGTCCGGCCTCTGGCGCCGCGTGCTGGAGGAAGGCGTGACGATGGCGGAGGCGGAAGCCGCCACGCTGGCGTTCCTGCGGGCGTGGGTGCCCGAGCGGGCCTCCCCGATGTGCGGCAATTCCATCTGCCAGGACCGGCGCTTCCTCCATCGGCAGATGCCCGCCCTGGAGCGCTACTTCCACTATCGCAATCTCGACGTCAGCACACTGAAGGAACTGGCGCGTCGTTGGTCGCCCGCGCTGCTCGCGGGCTTCCAGAAGGAGAGCGCCCACACCGCGCTGAGCGACATCCGGGATTCGGTCGACGAACTGGCGTACTACCGCCGCTTCATGGGGCCTTTCGCCGGCGAGCCCTGATCCGGCGCCGCTCGCTCAGGCACGATCGCCTGCATCGGCCGGGATGACCGCCGTCTCCTCGGACCGCAGCACGACCGGAACCACGCGTTGCGAGTTGGGCAGCGCGATCTCCGCTTCGCCGAAGGCCACGTGGAAGGCTTCCGCGAGATCGCTCCGGGTTTCCGCGAGGTCGCCGGTGCGGCACCAGCATCGGAAGGCAAGCTCCACGCCGTTCTGCCCGAGCCCGGAAACCAGCACGGCCGGTTCCGGCGTGCGCAACACCGCGGGATGGCGGGCCGCGACCGTGAGCAGGATCTCGCGCGTGCGGTCGATGCGCTCGCCGTGGTCGATCGCCAGTGCGATGTCGATCCGGCGCACCGGCTTGTGGGTCAGGTTGACGATCGCCTGCTTGGTGATCTCGCTGTTGGGCAGCACGATCAGTTCGTTCTGGTAGGTGCGCAGGAGCGTCGTGAAGATGCGCACCTGCTCCACGACCCCTTCGACACCGCCGGCCTTCACGCTGTCGCCGGCCTTGAACGGGCGCAACATGATCAGCATCACCCCGGACGCGATGTTGGACAACGAGTCCTTCAGCGCCAGGCCGATGGCGAGCCCCGCGGCACCCACCAGTGCCAGCAGCGAGGTGGTCGGGATGCCGAACTGCTGCAGGGCGGCGATGCCGACGACGACCATCATCACCGCGAACACCAGGTTGCGCAGGAAGCTGCGCAGGATGTCGTCCACGTGCAACCTGGCGAGCAGCCGGTCGAGCACGGCGGCCAAGCGCTTGGCCACCCACCACCCGATCAGCGCGATGGCGAGGGCGGCCGCCAGATCCAGCAACTTGTCGGCGAGGCCGGCCCCCAGCCATTGCTGGAGCGCGAACGTCGTGGAGGGCGGCGCGGGAGCAGGTGTCTGCATGGGGATCGATGCAAATGAAAACGCCCCGATGATGGGGCGTTTTCGTCCGGCGGGGAAGGGCGGGATCAGCCCGCCTTGGACTTGGCCAGCGCCAGCCAGGTATCCACCACCGTGTCGGGGTTGAGCGACACCGATTCGATGCCTTCGTCCATCAGCCACTGCGCCAGGTCCGGGTGGTCGGACGGGCCTTGGCCGCAGATGCCGACGTACTTGCCCTTGGCACGCGCCGACTGGATGGCCATCGACAGCATCTTCTTCACCGCCGGGTCGCGTTCGTCGAACAGGTTGGCGACGATGGACGAGTCACGGTCCAGTCCCAGCGTGAGCTGGGTCATGTCGTTGGAGCCGATCGAGAAGCCGTCGAAGATCTCCAGGAACTCGTCGGCGAGGAGCGCGTTGGACGGCACCTCGCACATCATGATGACCTTCAGGCCGTTCTCGCCCTGCTTGAGGCCGTTCTTCGCCAGCACCTCGATGACCTTGCGGCCTTCGTCCAGCGTGCGCACGAACGGGATCATCACCCACAGGTTGTCCAAGCCCATGTCCTCGCGCACGCGCTTGACCGCCTTGCACTCCAGCGCGAACGCCTCGGCGAAGCTCGGATCGATGTAGCGGGAGGCGCCGCGGAACCCGATCATCGGGTTTTCCTCGTGCGGCTCGTAGCGCGAGCCGCCGATCAGGTTAGCGTACTCGTTGGACTTGAAGTCCGACAGGCGCACGATGACCGCGCTCGGCGCGACCGATGCGGTGATGGTCGCGATGCCCTCGGCCAGGCGATCGACGTAGAACTCCACCGGACCGGCATAACCGGCGATGCGTTCGTCGATCTTCTTCTTCGTCGCCGCGTCCTGCTGGTCGTATTCCAGCAACGCCTTGGGGTGCACGCCGATGTGGCTGGCGATGATCATTTCCAGTCGCGCCAGGCCGATGCCGGCGTTGGGCAGCTGGCCGAAGTCGAACGCGCGCTCGGGGTTGGCCACGTTCATCATGATCTTCAGCGGCGCCGGCGGCATGTTGCCCAGGTCGGTGGTGGTGCGCTCGAAGGGCAGGGTGCCGGCATAGATGAAGCCGGTGTCGCCTTCGGCGCAGCTCACGGTGACTTCGGCGCCATCGGTGATGCGATCCAGCGCGTCGCCGGTGCCGACCACCGCCGGCACGCCCAGCTCGCGGGCGATGATCGCGGCGTGGCAGGTGCGGCCACCGCGGTTGGTGACGATCGCCGCGGCGCGCTTCATCACCGGCTCCCAGTCGGGGTCGGTCATGTCCGCGACCAGCACGTCGCCGGGCTGCACGCGGTTCATGTCCTCCAGCGAGCGCACCACGCGGGCCACGCCGGCACCGATCTTCTGGCCGATGGCACGGCCTTCGCAGACGACTTCACCGCGCTGCTGCAGGGTGTAACGCTCGATCTGCGTCGCCTTCGCGCGCGACTTCACCGTTTCCGGGCGCGCCTGCAGGATGTAGAGCTTGCCGGTGTGGCCATCCTTGCCCCACTCGATGTCCATCGGCCGGCCGTAGTGCTTCTCGATGACCAGCGCCTGCTTGGCCAGTTCGTGCACGTCGGCATCGGTGATCGAGAACTGGCCGCGCAGCTCGGCCGGCGTGTCCTCGGTGCGGACGCGCTCGCCGGGCACGTCCGAATACACCATCTGCAGCTGCTTGCTACCCAGCGAGCGGCGCAGGATCGCCGGCTTGCCGGCTTCGAGCGTGGGCTTGAAGACGTAGAACTCGTCCGGGTTCACCGCACCCTGCACGACCATCTCGCCCAGGCCGTAGCTGGCGGTGATGAACACCACGTCGCGGAAACCGGACTCGGTGTCGAGGGTGAACAGCACGCCGGAGGCGCCGACGTCCGAACGCACCATCTGCTGAATGCCGGCGGACAGGAACACGTCCTCGTGCTTGAAGCCGTGGTGCACGCGGTAGGCGATGGCGCGGTCGTTGTAGAGGCTGGCGAACACTTCCTTGACCTTGCGGACGACGTCGTCGGCGCCGGTCACGTTGAGGAAGGTTTCCTGCTGCCCGGCGAAGGAGGCGTCCGGCAGGTCCTCGGCGGTGGCGGAGGAGCGCACGGCCACCGCCATGTCGCTGGCGCCGGCATCGGCGTTCATCTTGGTGTAGGCGTCACGGATGTCGGCTTCCAGCTGCGGCTGCAGCGGCGCGTCGATCACCCAGCCGCGGATCTCGCCGCCGGCGGCGGTCAGCGCCGGCACGTCTTCCACGTCCAGCGTGGCCAGGCGGTCGTAGATGCGCTGGTGCAGGTCGTTGTGGGCGATGAAGTCCTTGAACGCATCGGCGGTGGTCGCGAAGCCGCCGGGCACCGAGACGCCGAGATCGGAAAGCTGGCCGATCATCTCGCCCAGCGAGGAATTCTTGCCGCCCACCTGGGCGAGGTCGGTCAGGCGAAGGTCTTTCAGCCAGAGGATGTTGGCGCTCAAGGCAGGCTCCAGATGTCGGTTGGTCGGGGACGCGTTCGCGCCGGCAACGCGCTATTTTAGCAACCCCAGACCCCGTTTCGCGCCGGAGCCGGCCATGCCCCAGTCCCGCCCTGTTTTCTACGTGTCCGACGGCACCGGAATCACCGCCGAAACCATCGGGCAAAGCCTGCTCACGCAGTTCACCGATCAGGATTTCCACAAGGATCGCCTGCCGTTCGTGGACACGCCGGAAAAGGCGATCGCGGCCGCCGAGCAGATCCGCCGGGCAAGCGAGGCGGCGGGTTTCCGCGCGATCGTGGTGAACACCTGCGTGGACAGCGAGTTGACGCGCCTCCTCGGCGAGAGCGGTGCATTGATGCTGGACGTGTTCGCCCCGTTCATCGCGCCGCTGGAGCAGGAGCTGGGGCGCACGCGCCAGCCGCGGGTAGGCAAGGCGCACGGCATCGTGGATTTCGATGTCTACCACCAGCGCATCAACGCGATGAACTATGCCTTGACCCACGACGACGGCATCCGGCTCGATTACAGCGATGCCGACCTGATCCTCGTGGGCGTGTCGCGTGCCGGCAAGACGCCGACGTGCGTCTATCTGGCACTGCACCACGGCGTTCGCGCCGCGAACTATCCGCTGACCGAGGAAGACCTGGAAAGCGACCGGCTGCCGGCCAAGCTGCGCCCGCATCGCCACAAGATCTTCGGGCTGACCATCGATCCCGACCGATTGCACCAGATCCGCCAGGAACGCCGCCCGAACTCGCGCTATTCGCAGCT
>JAEXAG010000100.1 GCA_023394655.1 Pseudomonadota bacterium | reverse complement strand
GCCGGGGCCTTCGTTGCGACCGCCGCTGAGGTAGCCGTCGATGGCCCGGCCGACCACGCGCGCCAGCACGATCACGAAGGTGTTGAGCACGCCCTGCAGGAGCGCCATCGTCACCATGTCGCCGTTGGCGACGTGTGCCACCTCGTGGCCGAGCACCGCCTCGGCTTCATCGCGGCTCATGTTGCGCAGCAGGCCGGTCGAAACCGCCACCAGCGCGTTGTTGCGGTTGGCGCCGGTGGCGAAGGCGTTGATTTCCGGGGCCTCGTAGATGGCCACTTCGGGCATGCCGATGCCGGCCGCCTGCGCCTGGCGCTGCACGGTGGTGAAGAGCCACTGCTCCATCTCGTTGCGGGGCTGCTCGATGACCATCGCGCCGGTGCTGCGCTTCGCCATCCACTTCGACATCAGGAGCGAGATGAACGCGCCACCGAATCCGAAGATGGCCGCGAACACCAGCAGCCCCCCCATGTTGCCGAGCTGGATGCCGAACATCGGCAGCACCACGTTCATGACGATGCCGAGCAGGACGAGGACGGCCAGGTTGGTGGCCAGGAAAAGGAAGACGCGCTTGAACATTGTGTTGGATCACGTTTTGCGGAACTGTCTGGGAAAATATGGGCTGTCGCCGTTGAATGCAACGTGATGGAGATGACATCCCCCGCCCCGCCGCCGCCCCGCGGCCGCTTCGCCCCCTCCCCGACCGGGCCGCTGCACGCCGGCTCGCTGGTGGCCGCGCTCGGCAGCTGGCTCTCGGCCCGCAGCCGCGGAGGGGAATGGCGGGTGCGGATCGAAGACGTCGATCGCGCCCGCGAAGTGCCCGGTGCCGCGGAAATGCAGCTCGAAACCCTGCGCCGGTTCGGCTTGGCCTGGGACGGGGAGGTTCTCCGGCAGTCCGGGCGCGACGCGCTCTACCGCGCCACCCTCGACAGCCTGATCGCCTCCGGAGCAGCCTTCGCCTGCCATTGCAGCCGGGCCACGCTCGCCGCCACCGGCGGCATCCACCGGCACTGCATCGAGGGGCCGCCGCGCGAAGTCCCCGCGATCCGCCTGCGCGTGGCCGACGGCACCTGCATCGCCTTCGCAGACCGGGTCCACGGCCCGCAGCGGCAACGCGTGGATCACGAGGCCGGCGATTTCGTCCTGCGCCGGGCCGATGGTTTCTGGGCCTACCAGCTCGCCGTCGTGGTGGACGATGCCGAACAGGGCATCGACGAAGTGGTCCGCGGGGCCGACCTGCTGGATTCCACGCCCCGGCAGATCCTGCTGCAGCAGGCCCTCGGGCTGCCGACGCCGACGTACGCCCACCTGCCCCTGCTGCTGGACGAAGGCGGGCAGAAGCTGGGCAAGTCGCTGGCCGCGCTGCCGCTGGATGCCGGCGACCCGTTGCCGGCGATGCGGCTGGCCTGGCGCGTCCTCGGGCAGCCCGCCGAGGCCGTCGCGGGCGCCGGTTCTGCGGAGGATTTCCTGCGCCGCGCGCTGCCCGCGTGGGAGCCGGCGCGCATCCCGCGCGGACCTGTCGCGCTGCACAACATGATTTCAATACAAGCCCCCTAGAATCGAATCAGACTCCACAACCATCAGGGGACGGCACATGACAGCACGCGTGGCACTGGTTACCGGCGGCACCGGCGGCATCGGCACCGCAATCGTCAAGCAACTGGCCGACATGGGCCACAAGGTCGCGACCAACTACCGCAACGAGGAGCGGGCCCGCGCCTGGCAGGAGAAGATGAAGGCCGAGGGATACGACGTGTTCCTGGCCAAGGGCGACGTGACCGATCCCCAGCAGGCGGAGAACATGGTCCGCGAGGTCGAGGCCGCGCTCGGCCCGATCGACATCCTGGTCAACAACGCCGGCATCACCCGCGACGGCACCTTCCACAAGATGAAATCCGAGCAGTGGATGGACGTCATCAACACCAATCTCAATTCGTGCTTCAACGTCACCCGCCCGGTGATCGAGGGCATGCGCGAGCGCAAGTGGGGCCGGATCATCCAGATCAGCTCGATCAACGGGCTGAAGGGCCAGTACGGCCAGGCCAACTACGCCGCGGCCAAGGCCGGCATGCACGGCTTCACCATTTCGCTGGCGCGCGAAAACGCGAAGAACGGCATCACCGTCAACACCATCTCGCCCGGCTACATCGCCACCGACATGGTGATGGCGGTGCCGGAAGAAGTCCGCGCCAAGATCGTCGCCGACATCCCCACCGGTCGCCTCGGCACGCCGGAAGAGATCGCCTACGGTGTCGGCTTCCTCGCCGACGAGCGTGCCGGCTGGATCACCGGCTCCAACCTGGACATCAACGGCGGCCACCACATGGGCTGGTGACTTTGCCGGCTCCCACCCGACCGAGGCCCGCCACGCGCGGGCCTTGTTTTCCCCGGCCGGTTGCAGCGCCTGCTGCGCTGCGTCATCCTGAGGGCATTCCCCAAGGGACGCCCAGCATCATGGCCACGCGGATCATCAAGAAATACCCCAATCGCCGGCTCTACGACACCGAGATTTCCAGCTACATCACCGTGGAGGAAGTCCGCCAGCTGATCCTGGACGGCGAGGATTTCGAGGTCCGCGATGCCAAGACCGGCGACGACCTGACCCGCCAGGTGCTGCTGCAGATCATCGCCGAGCAGGAACAGGGCGGCGAACCGGTGCTGTCCACCCAGTTGCTCAGCCAGATCATCCGTTTCTACGGCGATTCCATGCAGGGCTTCATGGGCAACTACCTGGAGCGCTCGATGCAGCTCTTCCTGGAGCAGCAGAGCCAGTTCCGCCAGCAGCTTGGCGGGATGATCGGCCAGACGCCCTGGTCGATGATGAACCAGATGGCCGAGCGCAACATGGAAATGTGGACCCAGTTCCAGAAGTTCATGGCCGGGCAGACCGCCGATCCGAAGGACAAGGGCGGCAAGCGCTGATGTCCGCGCAAACGGGGAACGAAGCACGCCGCGTCGCCGTGGTGACCGGCGGCCTGGGTGGACTGGGCGTGGCCATCTGCCAGGCACTCGCCCGGCGCGGGGATCGCGTGATCGCCGTGGACCTCGGCGATGCGGCGCATCGCATCGAAGCCTTCGAAGCCGCGCTCGCCGGTCACGATGCCGTGTTCCGGGCGCTGGATGTCACCGATTTCGAGGCCTGCGGCCGTTTCGCGGCGGAAGTCGAAGCAAGCGACGGCCGCATCGACATCCTGGTCAATGCCGCCGGCATCACCCGCGACACCACGCTGCGCAAGATGGATGCGGCGCAATGGGAAGCCGTGCTCGACGTGAACCTGGGTGGCGTCTTCAACCTGACCCGCCACGTCGTCGAAGGCATGACCACGCGCGGCTTCGGGCGCATCGTCAACATCAGCTCGGTCAACGGCCAGACCGGCCAGTTCGGGCAGACCAACTATTCCGCCGCCAAGGCCGGCATGCACGGCTTCACCATGGCGCTGGCGCGGGAAGTCGCGCGCAAGGGCGTCACCGTCAATTCGGTCTCGCCCGGCTACTGCGAAACCGCGCTGGTGATGGCGATGAACGACGAGATCCGCGCGCGGATCGTCGATACGGTGCCGGTCGGGCGCCTCGGCCAGCCGGCGGAGATCGCCCGCGCCGTCGCCTTCCTCAGCGCGGACGATGCCGGCTTCATCACCGGCGCCAACCTGCCGGTCAACGGCGGCCTCTACATGAGCTTCTGAGCAGGATTCCCATGCGTCTTACCCCACCCGCTTTCGCCACCTGGTTCATCGCGCTCCTGATCGGCGGAATGGCACTCGCCGGCAAACTCGGCTACTTCGCGCCCGCCGCGCCCTACGCGTTCTGGATGATGACCGTCGCGTTCGTGATGCTGCTGCTCGGCGCGCTGCTGAAGGGGCTCTAGCTTCCGGCCGGAATGAAAACGGGCCCCTGCGGGCCCGTTTCCGTTTGCCTGCCGATATTTCAGAATGCGCCGGCAGGTGCCCCGCCATCGCGGCAGAAGCGCTGGCGGTACTGGTGCGCTTTCGGCAGCAGCGAGCGCAAGTGCTCGATGCGGGTTGCCGGGCTGGGGTGGGTGGAGGCGAACTCCGGCGGGCTGTTGCCGCCCGATTGCGCGGCCATGCGCTCCCACAACGGCACCGATTCGTCCGGGTTGAAGCAGGCGGCCGCCATCAGCATCAGGCCCACTTCGTCGGCCTGCGATTCGTGGCCGCGTGCATACGGCAGCTGCGAGGTCACGCCGTAGGCCTGGAAGATCATCTGCTGCATTTGCGGATCCATGCCGCTGGCGGCACCGGCCATCGCGCCGATCTGCTCCAGCTTGCCGCGGCTCATGCGCTGCGCGCCGTGGCGCATCAGGGCATGGGCGATCTCGTGGCCCATCACCACCGCCATGCCGTCGGCGTTCTGCGCCACCGGCACCAGCCCGGTATAGACGGCCATCTTGCCGCCCGGCAGCGCGAAGGCATTGGCCTGCGGCGAGTTCAGCACGTTGACCTCCCAATTGAAGTCACGCGCGAAATTGCCCGGCTGCAGGCCGCGCTCCTGCGCCAATGCGGCTTCCACCTCGTCCACCTTGTCCACCAGCCGCGCGGCGATCGTGCGGACCTGCTGCGCGATCTGCGAGTTCGGGTCCACCGGCTGCTCCTGCGAGAGGATCTCGCGGTAGGCCTGCAGGCCGAGCGCCTCTTCCTGTTGGGCATCGAGGTTCTTGTCGATCAGCACCTTCTCGCCGGTGTACGGGTCCACCGTGCGGTTGGAGAAGTAGTAGTACATGCCGTAGGCGGCGAAGGCCACGAGGATCAGCAGGCGCGGGTTGAAGCCGCGGCGGCGGGGTTGTCCGTACTGGCCCTGTCGGGGATCTTGGCGCATGAGGGGCTCCGGTTGTCGATGGCGATGGCGATGGCGATGGCAGCATCATCCGCCGCGCCGTGGGTGAATTGAATCCCCCCGGGCACCATGACGGCGTGAAGCCGCGTGGATCAGATGTCGCGGACCACCCGGAAACCGGTGCGGGCGTTGGTCACGTCATGCGCCTGCGACATCCGCCACGCGGCCCGCGCCTGCGCCGGCGAGCTGGACCACGAGGCCCCGCGCACCACCCGCGCGCGGCAGCCCGGGTTGTACCAGGCCGCGCCATCGGCCGGGGCGCGGCGATAGCCCTGGTGCCAGCAATCCATCACCCATTCGCTGACATTGCCTTCCAGATCGTGCAGGCCGAGCCGGTTGGCGCGGAAGCTGGCGGCCGGCGCCGGTCCCCAGAATCGGTCGCCATAGCCGGGAAAGGCATTGCCCCAGCGACGACCGGAGGGCGAGCGGTCGAGCGCGCCGGTGAGGTTGCCGGCGTTGGCCGGCGGCTCGCCATCGCCCCACGGATAGCGCGCCTGGCGGCCGGCCCGCAGCACGTATTCGAACTCCGCCTCGTGCGCCAGCCGGTAACGATGCCCGGTCTGGGTGCCCAACCATTCCGCATAGGCCTCGGCATCGCGGACATCGACGTGGATCACCGGCAGGTTGGGCGATGCAGGCCGGCCGCTGTAATCGTGTTGCCAGTTGATGTCGTTGCGAAGCACGAAATTGCCGCTGCGCTCGTCGTACACCACCGAATAACCGCGGCGCTCGGCGCGGGTGCGATGACCCGTGGCAGCGATGAAGCGGCGGAAATCGGCCACCGTGGTCTCGGTGCGGGCCATCGCGAAACCGCGTTCGAAGCGGACTTCGTGCCGTGGCCATTCCGCCTTGCCGGAATCAGCCTCGTCCTCCGGCGCCCCCATCATGAAACTGCCGTGCGGGATCACCACCAGCGGCGGGGCACGGCCGCCGGATTCGAGCGGATCGGAGAAACGCTGGCCGGGGCGATGGCGGCCATAACGGTTAGCGAGCTCCAGGCGCTCGCGGGCGCGGGCGATGCGCACGTCGCCGGCCACTGCCAGCGCCTGCAGCTCCGCGATGCCCGCCTGCGCCTGTCGCAACGCGCCGAATTCGCCCGGCTGCTGCAGCGTGCGCAGGATATCCCGGTACAGCCCGGCCACCCGCGCCTCGCGACGCAGCCGCAGCTGGCGGCGCGCCTCCTCCACCGCCCACGGCGTGTCCGGGCGCACGCGCGCGGCCTGCGCGAGCGTCGCCAGCGCGCCTTCGAAATCGTCCTTGGCCGTCGCCTCCGCCGCCCGTGCGAGGAGCGCAGCCTCCACCGCGGCGAGCCCGGCGCGGGCGCGCGCATCACCGGGGCGCGCGCGCAGCACTTCGTTGAAGGCGGTGAGTGCACCCAGCCCGGATTCGCCGAGACGACCTTCGGCCAGTTCGTTCTCGCCGTGCTCGATCAACGCCTGCAGGCGATCGGCCGCATCCACGCGATCGAGATACGCCAGGGTTTCAGGCGTCCCCGGCGCGACCGTTCGCGCCACCGCCGCGATCCGGTGCGCCGCGGCAATGTCGCCGCCCTCGCCGCCGAGCGCGGCAAGCGCCGCATCGCCCTGTGCCAGCAGGGCGGTCATCGCCGCGTCCAGATCGCGCCCCCGTCGCGCGTCCTCGGGATCACGCTGGCGCAGCGCCATCAAAATGGGCAGGGCGGAATCGACACCTGCATGCAGATCGCCGGCCTCGATGGCGGCCAGCGCCCGCTTGCGTGCGTCCTCCTCGGCCTCCTCGCCTTCGCCGATCACCACCGCCGGCGGTTGCCAGTCCAGCGCGTAACCCGGCAGCTCGTCGCCACTCACGCTGACCAGCCCGCGGCGAAGGCGTGCTTCGGTGGAGCCCGCCTCCGGCACCTCGGCATCGCCCGCCGGCCTGCAGGCGGCGAGCAACACGCAAAGCAGCAGCAAGTGGCGAAGGCGCGGCATCCGCGTAGGGTATCGTTAGCCGCCCGTCACCGCCCGGATGCCGCGTGAACCACTGGATCGACCGTCCCGAACAGCTGCAACACTGGCTCGATCGCCGCCCCGCGCGCGTCGGGCTGGATACCGAATTCGTGCGCGAACGCACCTGGTGGCCGATCCTCGCGCTGGTGCAGATGTCGATCGACGAGGACATCCTGCTGATCGATGCCCGCGCGCCCGGCATGGCGGAAACGCTGGCCGGCCTGCTCGCCGACGAATCGGTGCTGAAGATCATGCACAGCCCGAGCGAAGACCTCGTGGC
>JAEXAG010000098.1 GCA_023394655.1 Pseudomonadota bacterium | reverse complement strand
GGGGCGACCCGGCGCACGACCGCCTGCTGGTGGCGGAGGAAGATGAAACCTACGCCAACGAGATCAAGGTCTATGACCTGGCCGGACGTTTCACCGGCCGCGTGTTCGGGCGCGAAACCTTCAAGGCACAGTCGGAAGGCATCGCCCTCAAGGCCTGCGCCGATGGCAGCGGCTGGTGGGTCGGCACCCAGCAGGGCAAGGACCACAGCGTCTTCCATCTTTTCGATCGCAAAACGCTGGCGCACGTCGCTTCGTTCCGCGGTGGCAAGGTCTCGAACACCGACGGCATCTGGCTCGACATGGCCGCCAGCACGCGCTTCCCGCAGGGCGCGCTGTATGCCGTGCACGATGACCAGGGCGCGGTGGCGTTCGATTGGCGCGACATCGCCCGCGTGCTTTCGCTGCCGGCCTGCGTGGTCGAGCGATGAAGCCGGTTCGCGCCTTGTTGGTTGCCTGTGCCTGCGCGATGCCCGCGGCGGCATTCGCCGCGCCGCCGGCATGGGTGCATCCCTTCCATGCGGCGCAGCCCGCCGAAGCGCCGGCGGAAGTGGTGCTGGCCGTGGAAATCCCCGCAGGTGGCGCGATCAAGTACGAGATCGGCGAGGACGGCCTGGTCCACGTCGATCGCTTCCTTTCGATGCCGATGGCCTATCCGGCGAACTACGGCTCGATGCCGCGCACGCTGGCCGGCGATGGCGATCCGCTGGACGCGCTGGTGATCACCCGTGCGCCGCTCCATCCGGGCACGCTGATCCGCTTCCGGCCAATCGGCGTGCTGCGGATGGTGGATGGTGGCGAGGCCGACGAGAAGATCATCGGCGTGCCGGTGGATCGCGTGGATCCCGCCCATGCCGGCATCCGCGAGCTGGGCGACCTGCCGGAGATCGAGCGCCAGCGCATCGAGGTGTTCTTCCGCGTGTACAAGGACCTGCAGCCCGGCGGCAATCCGGTGCGCCTCGATGGCTGGGGCGGTGCCGCCGAAGCCCGGCGGAAGGTGGCGGAAAGCCTGCGCCGGTTCGACGCGGCGCGCTGACGGGCAGGCATTCGGCGTGCTGGCGGCCGGGTGATCCGACCGCCGGCGATCTCGATCAGGTGCTGGCGCGCGGACCTTCCAGCAGTGCGCGCTTGACCATCGCGACCAGCAGGTCGAGCTCGGCCTCGTCCATGGCGAAGTGCGGGGTGAAGCGCAGCGAGTTCTCGCCGCCGTGGATCACGCCGATGCCCTGTTCGCGCATCCATTCCTCGGTGCTGCCGGAACCGTAGCCCTTGTAGCCGCGCTCGAGTTCGCAGGAGAACAGCAGGCCGGTGCCCTGCACCTTGGTGATGCGGCCATCCAGCTCCGCCTTCAGCGCCTCGAGTTTTTCCAGCGCCTGTTCGCCGCGCTCGAGGATGTTGGCGCGCAGCGCCGGGGTGAGTTGGCCGAGCACCGCGCAGGCCACGTCGAGTGCGCGCGGATTGGCGGTCATGGTGTTGCCGTACAGGCCGCGCTTGTAGATCGCCGCGGCGTGCTCGGTGGCGGCGACCACCGAGAGGGGGTACTGGCCGGCGTTGAGCGCCTTGGAGAAGGTTTCCATGTCCGGCGGCGCGATGCCTTCGAAGCCCGGGTAATCGACGATGGAGAGATAGCCGGTGGCGCGCAGGCCGGCCTGGATGGAATCCATCAGCAGCAGGGCGCCGTGTGCGGCGGTCAGCTCGCGCGCTGCATCGTAGAACGCGCGCGGCACGGCGCGGCCGGGATCGCCTTCGCCCATCACCGGTTCCATGAACATCGCCTCGATGAACCAGCCCCGGGCATCGGCTTCGGCGAACACCGCATTCAGCGCCTCGATGTCGTAGGGCGGCACGGTGATCACCGAGTCCTCGCCGCGGAAGCTCGCCAGGTGCTGGACGTAGTTCTTGCGGCTGGAATCGGAGTACAGCGCCGGGCGCTCGGTGCGGCCGTGGAACGCGCCCTTCACCACCAGTCGCTTGATCGCCTTGCCGGCGTGGCGCGCGCCCTCGTCGGTCATGGTCTTGGCATTGGCATCGACGATGCGTGAGGCCAGCGAGACCGATTCCGATCCGGAGTTGAGGCACATGAAGTGGGCGTAGGGGCAGCCGCCGATGGTCTGCCCGATTTCCGCGCGCATCGCCCGGTCGAACTTCAGCTGGGCGATGTGCGGGGTCATGATGTTGGCCATCACTTGCGGCCTGGCCATCGCGCGCAGCACCGGTTCCGGCGCGTGGCCGAGACCGAGCATGCCGTAGCCGCCAGAATCGTGGAGCACCGCGCCCTTCAGGGTGACGATCCACGGCCCGCGCGCGGCGATCGCCACGTAGGGGTTCACGGTGTCGGCGGAATAGAAGTTGATGAAGCCGGCCTGGATGCGTTCGGCCTGCGTCGGCTCGTCCAGCGCCAGCAGCTCGGGGAAGCCCGCCTTGATGGCGGCGTATTCGGCGGCGGCGGCATCCACCGCCTCGGCCAGCTCGGGATGGCTCTGTGCGAAACGCAGCAGGGTGGCGTCGTCGAGGCCGTGGGTGCGGATGTTGCCGTGCGCGCGCATCGGGGCGAGGGTGTCGAGCAGGCTCATGCGGGCTCCTGAAGGAAGGTCAAACCTTCATTATCGGGGTTCGCGCGTCGTTCGGTAGTACCGAATTCGACGAAATATCTGATTATTTCGGCGGTTCGCCGAAAATCCCTGTCAAGATGCGTCCCATGAAGATCACCAGCGCCGACCACCAGCTCCTGAGCCTGCTGCGCGATAACGCCCGCGCCTCCACCGCGGAGATCGCGCGGCGGCTCGGCCTTTCGCGCACCACGGTGCAGAGTCGCATCGAGCGGCTGGAGCGTGACGGGGTGATCGCCGGCTACACGGTACGGGTGGCGGATGCCGCGGAGCGCGGGCAGATCCGTGCCCACATCATGATCAAGCTGGCGCCGCGGCAGATGCCCGGCGTGGTGGATGCCCTGCGGGCGATGCCGGAAGTGCGCTCGCTCCATTCGGTCAGCGGCCCGTTCGATCTGGTGGCGCTGGGGATGACCGATGGCGTCGAGGCAATGGACGCCCTGACCGACAGGATCGGCATGGTCGAAGGCGTCGAGCGCACCACCTCTGCGATCATTCTCTCCACCAAGTTCGAGCGCTGACGCGCACCACGATGAAGAAATCCGATTTCCGTTTCGAGCTCCCGCCCGAGCTGATCGCCCAGGCCCCGCTGCCGGAGCGCTCCGCCAGCCGTTTGCTGGTGGTGCCGCCCGGCGATGCTGCGTTCGAGGACCGGGGCATGCGTGACTTGCCCGGGCTGCTCGGCGAGGGCGACCTGCTGGTCTTCAACGATACCCGGGTGATTCCGGCGCGCCTGTTCGGCACCAAGGCGACCGGCGGGCGCGTCGAGATCCTGGTGGAGCGCCTGCTGCCGGGCAACGAGGCGCGCGTGCAGCTGGGGGCGAGCAAGACGCCGAAGCCCGGTTCGCGCATCGCGCTGGATGCCGGGGGCGAGGCGGAGGTGCTGGGGCGCGACGAGGCGTTCCACCACCTGCGCTTCCACGTCGATGGCGCGCTGGAGTCCTGGCTGCAGGAAGCCGGGCGCCTGCCGCTGCCGCCCTACATCGAGCGCGCGCCGGATGCCGCCGACAGCGAGCGATACCAGACGGTATTCGCGCGCCACGCCGGTGCCGTCGCCGCGCCGACCGCCGGGCTGCATTTCGATGCGCCGCTCTTGGCGGCGCTCGAGGCCCGTGGCGTCGAGTTCGGCCACGTCACCCTGCATGTCGGTGCCGGTACATTCCAGCCCATGCGCGTCGAAAACGTCCACGACCACAGCATGCACGGCGAATGGCTCAACGTCCGCGCGCAGCTGGTGGAGCAGGTGCGACGGACGCGTGAGCGCGGCGGGCGCGTGGTGGCGGTCGGCACCACCGTGGTGCGCGCGCTGGAAAGCGCCTGGCGAAGCAGTGAAAACCCACCGGAGGGCGAACTGCAGCCCTTCGCCGGGGAAACGCGCATCTTCATCTTTCCCGGCCGGCGCATCCGCAGCGTCGATGCGATGATCACCAACTTCCACCTGCCCGAGAGCACGCTGCTGATGCTGGTGTCGGCCTTTGCCGGTCGCGAACGCATCCTGGCCGCCTACGAGCACGCCGTGCGCGAGCGCTATCGATTCTTCAGCTATGGCGATGCCAT
This sequence comes from Pseudomonadota bacterium, assembly GCA_023394655.1. GTDB lineage: Bacteria > Pseudomonadota > Gammaproteobacteria > Xanthomonadales > Xanthomonadaceae > Solilutibacter. Next base: position 672 of record JAEXAG010000098.1, on the reverse strand, counting down.
GCTGCTATGGCCGAATCAATAGATCCAATCAATCGATATCTTGTGTTCAAACGATTTCAAAACTGAACATGAGAGTGGCACTCTTGATCCACACCCTGACCCGGAGTTGGACATGAGTGAACAGTCGAAGGACAACAAGGCGATCATCGCCGCCCGCGTCCAGGCGCAGAAGGACCTGAGCACCACGCCGGCCGAAAAGCACGGCGAATGTCCGGTCACCCGCCTGACCACCAACGCCGGCGCACCGGTGGTGGAGAACCAGAACAGCCTGACCGCCGGCCCGCGCGGCCCCCTGCTGGCCCAGGACCTGTGGCTGCACGAGAAGCTCGGCAATTTCGTGCGCGAGGTGATCCCGGAGCGGCGCATGCACGCCAAGGGCAGCGGCGCCTACGGCACCTTCACCGTGACCAACGACATCACCCGCTACACCCGCGCGGCGATCTTCAGCGAAGTCGGCAAGAAGACCGAAATGTTCGCCCGCTTCACTACTGTGGCCGGCGAGCGCGGCGCGGCCGATGCCGAACGCGACATTCGCGGCTTCGCGCTGAAGTTCTACACCGAGGAAGGCAACTGGGACATGGTCGGCAACAACACGCCGGTCTTCTTCATCCGCGACCCGCGCAAGTTCCCGGACCTCAACAAGGCGGTCAAGCGCGACCCGCGCACCAACCT
>JAEXAG010000134.1 GCA_023394655.1 Pseudomonadota bacterium | reverse complement strand
CCCGGCAGGCGGCTGCGCTGGCCGAAGCCGCCGACCCCGCGCACGCACGCGATTACGCATGGAGCGCGGGGAATGGGCGTTTCGCCGAAGGACCGGCCTGGCTGCTCGACAACCAGCAGCGCGATGGGCGTCCCGGGGTCCGCGTGTATCGCGTGTTCCTGCCCGATGGCGATGCGCTGCCGCTGCTGGTGGAACTGGGCTGGCTGCCGATGCCGCCGGATCGTCGACTCCCTGCATTGCCCCCGCCGCCCGCCGGTCCGATGAGCTTGAACGGCCTGCTGATGCCTCCACCTTCACGGGGCGTGCTCGAAGGCGAACCGATCGAGACGCCGGCCGGGCATTTGGTGATCGGGCTGGATCCGGCGAAAATGGCCACGCGCGCGGGCCTTCCCGCACTTGCCCCGCGCATCCTCAGGCTCGATCCCGATGCACCGTTCGGGCACGCCCGCGACCTGGACGTGCTGCCCAACACGCTGCCGCCGGAAAAACACCTCGGCTATGCGGTGCAATGGTTCGCATTGGCCGCCGCCGTCCTTCTCACCGCACTCGTGCTCACGCTCCGCTCCCGCCGCCCATGAATTCCCAGCCCACCCCCGCGCAATTGTCCGCGCGCAAGAAGAACCGCAACGCGCTGCTGCTGATCGCGATGATGGTCTTCGGCAGCTTCATCGTGGCCGGCGCGCTGCGTTTTGCCGGATGGCAGCCGGAAGGCATGAAGAACAAGGGCGAGATGCTGCAGCCGCCGGGTGATCTGCGCGCGCTGGCACCGCGGCTTTCCGATGGCACGCCCTACGAGTGGAAACCGGTGGAACGGCATTGGCGCCTGCTGGTGGCACCATCGCCCGACTGCGGCACGCGTTGCGAGCAACTGGCGAGCGATCTGGACAAGGTCTGGCAGCTGGCCGGCCGCGATGCCGATCGGCTGGAGGTGCTCTGGCTCGGTGCGGTACCGGCGACCGCACCCGGCACGGGTCCGCAGCGTGCGCTGGCCGACACGCCCGAATTGCGCCGCGCGCTTCCCGGCGGCGATGCCGCGACCGGGCCGGTCACCTACATCGTCGATCCCAACGGCTTCGCCATCCTGCGCTATGCACCGGGGCATGACCCGGGCGACCTGCGCAGCGACATCAACCGACTGCTGAAACTGAGATGAGCCTGATCCACGGCACCGGCCTTGCCCGCCACTTCCATCGCATCGCCTGGCTGGCGGTGGCGCTGGCCCTGTGCGTCATCGTGTTCGGCGCCTTCGTGCGCCTGTCGCACGCTGGGCTGTCCTGCCCCGATTGGCCGACCTGCTACGGGCGCGCGACTTGGCCGAAAGCCGCGGCGGACGCCGCCGACCATGTCGCCAGCAGCATCCGCGAATTCGAGCGCGGCAAGGCATGGCGGGAACAGGTGCATCGCCATCTGGCCGCCACGCTGGGCCTGCTGGTGCTGGGGCTTGCCGTGATCGGTGCGCGCCGCCGGCACCTCGGGCGCCTGCAGGTGCTGGGCGCGGCCGCGCTGGTGGCGATCGCCATCCCCATGTACATGCACGGCGAGCATGTCGCGGCCAGCGCCCTGGCCGTGCTGGGCGAGGCGATCCTGCTGGCGGCGGCATGGCGATGGTCGAACGACGATCTCGCGCGGGTCTCGTCGCTGACGCTGGCGGTCATCATCTTCCAGGCGCTGCTCGGGATGTGGACGGTCACTTGGCTGCTGAAGCCGATCGTGGTGATGGGCCATCTGCTGGGCGGGATGGCGATGCTGGGCCTCCTGGCATGGATGGCCTGGCGTGCGACGGGGGTGCCGTTGCGGGTGGTGGATGAAGCGGCGCTGCGGCGCTGGCTGCGGATCGGTCTCGGCGTGCTGGCCGTGCAGATCGCGCTGGGTGGCTGGGTCAGCGCCAATTACGCGGCGCTGGCCTGCGGCGTGGAGTTCCCCAAGTGCCTTGGCCAGTGGTGGCCGCCGCACGATTTCGGCGAGGCGCTGGTGCTTTGGCGCGGGATCGGCGTGGATTACGAAGGCGGCGTGCTGGATGCCGTTGCGCGCACCGCGATCCAGCTCATGCATCGCATCTTCGCCTGCGTGGTGCTCGCCTACATGGCGGCGCTGGTGTGGCGCTTGCTGCGCGTGCCCGGCCTGCGTGGCTGGGGCGTGCTGCTCGGCATGGCGACGTTGCTGCAGCTCGGCCTCGGCATCGCCAACGTGCTGAAGGGCCTGCCGCTCTCGGTGGCGGTACTGCACAACGCCGGTGCGGCGCTGCTGCTGTTCCTGCTGGTGACGATGCTGGCGCGGCTGGAGCCGCTTGGCCGGGAGGATTGAGATGCGCGCCGGCGATTACTGGCAACTGACCAAGCCGCGGGTGGTGGCGCTGATCGTGTTCACCGCGCTGGTGGGCATGTTCCTCGCGGTGCCCGGGCTGCCGCCGTTGCGCGAGGGCGCGATCGGACTCCTCGGCATCTGGCTCGCGGCGGCCTCGGCGGCGGCGGTGAACCACCTGATCGACCAGCGCATCGATGCGGTGATGGCACGCACCGCCAACCGGCCGCTGCCGACCGGCGCGCTCAACGCGCGCCAGGTGCTGGTGTTCGCCATCGCGCTCGGACTGGCCTCGATGCTGCTCCTGGTCGTGTTCGTCAACGTGATCACCGCGCTGCTCACCTTCGCCTCGCTGATCGGCTACGCCATCGTCTATACCGGCTGGCTGAAGCGGGCCACGCCGCAGAACATCGTGATCGGCGGCATCGCCGGTGCGGCCCCGCCGCTGCTCGGCTGGTCGGCGGTCACCGGCATGCAGGGGTCGTGGGATTGGGCGCATGCGCTGCTCTTGGTGCTCATCATCTTCGTCTGGACGCCGCCGCACTTCTGGGCGCTGGCGATCTTCCGCCGCGAGGACTATGCCCGCGCCCTGATCCCGATGCTGCCGGTGACCCACGGCGTGCACTACACGCGCTGGCAGATCCTGCTCTACACCGTGCTGCTGGTGGTGG
>JAEXAG010000062.1 GCA_023394655.1 Pseudomonadota bacterium | reverse complement strand
CCGCTGATGTCCGCGCCATCCGGCGTTTCATCCACCTCGATGCCGAGCGCACGCAGGCCATCGGCCATCGCGCGGATGCGATCGGATTCCTTGACCCGCAGTTCGGCCGCGCCGCGCACGCGCGTGGTGCCGTTCGCACAGGCGGCGGCGGCAAACAACACGGGGAACTCGTCGATCATGTCGGCGACCGCATCCACCGGAACGTCGATGGCCTGCAGTGGCGCGTGGCGGACGCGCAAATCGGCCACTGGCCCGACGATGCCTTCGCGCACGTCGAGCAGCGCGATGTCCGCGCCCATTTCCGCCAGCACGCGCAACAGGCCGGTGCGCCGTGGATCGATGCCGACGCCTTCGACCAACACCTCCGAACCCGGCACCACGGTGGCCGCGACGATGGCGAAGGCCGCCGAGGAAAAATCCCCCGGCACGCGGATGTCCGTCGCCTGCAGCCGCTGTCCGCCACGAATGCCCGCATGGCCCGGCGAATATTCCAGCGCGACGCCGAACGCGCGCAGCATCCGTTCCGTGTAGTCGCGGGTCGGCCTCGGCTCGAGAACCGAGGTTTCGCCCCGTGCCTGCAGGCCCGCCAGCAGCAGCGCCGACTTCACCTGGGCGCTGGCCACCGGGAGCACGTGATCGACGCCGGAAAGCCTGGCCACCGGCTCGATCCGCAGCGGCGGGCACCCGTCGTCGGCGGTGCCGATCCGGGCGCCCATCGCCGCCAGCGGATCGGTCACCCGGCGCATCGGGCGCCGTGCGAGCGAAGCATCGCCGAGCAGCGTGCAACCGAACGGCATCGGCGCCAGCAATCCCGCCAGGAGCCGCATCGCGGTACCGGAATTTCCGCAATCAAGCACGCCCGCGGGTCCCGAAAGCCCTTCGATGCCGACGCCATGCACGATGCGCACGCCGGCTTCGGGTGCCTCGATGCGGACGCCGAGCTGCTCGAAAATCCGTGCCGTCGCCTGTGTGTCCCCGGCTTCGAGGAAACCTTCGATGCGCGAGCGGCCGTCGGCGATGGCCGCGAGCATGATGGCGCGGTGGGAGACGGATTTGTCCCCCGGTGCCTGCAGCCGGCCGTGCAGCGCGCCGCCGGGCATCGCCAGCCAGTCAGCCATGACGGGCGGCGAAGGCCTGCATGAAATCGATCAGGGCATCGACCGCGGCATCGGGCAGTGCGTTGTACAGCGAGGCCCGCATCCCGCCCACCACCTTGTGGCCCTTCAGGCCCATGAGCCCGCGCTCCGACGCCTGCTGCAGGAACGCCGCTTCCAGCCGGGCATCGGCCAGGAAGAACGGCACGTTCATGCGCGAACGCACTTCCGTGGCGACTTCGTTGCGATAGAAGCCGCCGGCGCCGTCGATGGCGGCGTAAAGCCGCGCCGAACGGGCCGCGTTGCGTTGTCCGAAGGCCTCGACCCCACCCTGCGCCAGCATCCAGCGCAGGCACAGTCCGAGCAGATACCAGTTGAAGGTGGGCGGCGTGTTGAGCATGGAGTCACGCACGGCGTGCGCGGCGTAATCGAGGATGCCGGCACGCGGCTGGCCTGCACGCGCCAGCAGTTCGCGGGAGACGATCACCACCGTGATCCCTGCCGGCCCGAGGTTCTTCTGGGCACCCGCGTACACCATGCCGAAATCACGCACATCGAGCGGCCGCGAAGCGATGCTGGAGCTGAAATCCGCGATCACCGGCACCTCGGACACGATCCGGTCGGACAGCTCCACGCCGTGGATGGTTTCGTTGGCGGTGACGTGCAGATAGGCCGCGCCCGGCGTCCGGCGCCATGTCTCGACCGGCGGCACCTTGCGATAACCGTCCGCCTCGCCACTCGCGATCACGCGGGCATCGACATACGGGGCGGCCTGCCGAAACGCGGTCTGTCCCCAGTGGCCGGTCACGAGGTAGTCGGCGGGCTGGCCGGCGTCTGCGAAGTTCATCGGCAAGAGCGCCTGCTGGAGCGTGGCGCCACCCTGCAGGAACAGCACGGCGTAATCCTCCGGCACCGACAGCAACATGCGCAGGTCGGCTTCGGCCTGTGCCGCGAGCTCGATGAAGGCCGGGCTGCGATGGCTGATCTCCGCGACGGAGGCGCCCAGGCCATGCCAATCCAGCATTTCCGCCTGTGCCTGCCGCAACACCGGTTCCGGCAGCGTTGCCGGGCCGGCGCTGAAATTGAACACGCGTGAAGACATCAGCGGACGCCGAACCAGAGGAGAGCCGCCAGCGCGGCGGCGCTCAGGATCGCGGCCACCAGCAGCCAGGGCACGTGGCGTCCATGCGCGGCACGGTCGGGAAGATCGGCTTCCGCGGCGGAAGTCGCCCTCGGCACATGATCGGGCCCGCCGGCGGCCGGCAGCGCAGAGGCTTCCAGCACGTAGCGGTTGCCACCGACCCGCAGCTGATCGCCATGCCGGAGCCGGACGCGATCCACCGTCATCGCGTTCAACTGCACGCGGCCGGCATCCAGCACGTCCAGCCAGACATCGACGCCATCGCGGCGAAGCCTGGCCATGGCGGAGCCGTCGGATGCCGCGACACCATCGGCACCGATCGCCAATTCGCCGTCGAGCGGACAGGCTCGGCCGTGGTCGGCACCGCAGATGCCCCGCAGCACCGGCACCGGCAGGACCGCCGCCGCCGTCGAGGGAGCCGGAGGATGCCCCGGATCGAGGCGCGGCCGGCGATCCACCAACTGCATTTCGACACCTTCGCAATGGATGCTGTCGCCCAGGCGCAACAGCGCCAGGCTGCGGACCGGACGGCCGTTCACATGCACTCCGTGGACGCCCTCGGCGACGTGCAGCCACAGCCCGCGCACATCGAAACAGAAATCCACCAGGGAGCGCGCACCATCGCGGGCGAGGATCAGGCCGCGGTCGAAATCGGGATCCCGGCAGAGCCCGTTCATGCCTCGGGCAAGCACCAGATCGCTGTGCTCGTGGCCCGGGAAACGGAGGACCGGCTGGATGTCGGGGTTCGTATTCACTCGATGGGATTCTGTCACATCGCTGCGTGAAAACCGCATGCCGCGGGCGCGGCGCGAATCGGGCAAAATCATCGCCCCTCGCGGCCGGAACACGCCATGTCCGACATCGACATCCACCACCCCACCACGGCGGAGCCGGAGCGCATCCGCGCGGCCATCGAACGGGTCGCCGAACGGCTGGCGGGGGAGTTCGGCCTGCAATGCCGGTGGCAGGACGAAAGCACGCTGGCCTTCGAGCGCAGCGGCGTGCAGGGCAGCATCGCGCTGGCCCCGGACCATGTCCGCGTCATCGCGGCGCTCGGCTTCCCGTATTCGTTGATGCAGGGGATGATCGATTCGGAAATCCGGCGCGTGCTTGCCGAAAAGCTGGGTTGAAACCCGGTGCACGAAAACACTTGCCCAATCGCGGCCGGATACCTATACTGCACAGCTCCTTCGGGCAGTTAGCTCAGCGGTAGAGCATTGCCTTCACACGGCAAGGGTCGCAGGTTCGATCCCTGCACTGCCCACCAAAGGACCGAAAGCCTCCGTCATGCGGGGGCTTTTTCGTGGGCGG
>JAEXAG010000048.1 GCA_023394655.1 Pseudomonadota bacterium | reverse complement strand
GGCAGGTAGAAGAACGGCCGCAATGCCGGTTCGCAGGCCGCATCGTGGCCGGCCTCCAGCGCCCGCCGCGCGCAAGCGAGCGCCAGGCCATCGGTGGCGAAGGCGTGACCGCTGCCGCGGTAGAGGTTGCGCGGGATCTGGTCGAGCAACAGCAGCAGGCCGAGCGCGCCTTCGGCATCGTCCAGCCAGTGCATCAGCTCGCGGCGCGCGGCGGCGTGGTGCATCGGCTCGAAGCGCCGCCGGCATTCCTCGTCGAAGGCATCGCCGCCCTTGAACCACAGCGACGGGCCGGCATCGCGCCAGAACCCGACGATGGCGCCGGGCGTGTGCGGAGCGTCGTGGCTTTCCATCGGCATCTCTCCATCCGGGCGCTCCAGTCTAGGACTTCCGGCAGGGTTGGCAGCCCGCTGACGTTTGGCTAGCGTGGCGATGTCACCGGGGAGTCCCACATGCACAAGACCGCACTCGCGGCCTGCACCGCCCTGCTGCTGGCCGCCTGCGCCAGCACGCCGGCGCAGAAGCCCGCCGCCGCCGGCACCGCCAAGCCGTATTCGTTCACCGAGGATCCGTATCCGAGCACCTACCGGCGCATTCCCTCGCCGCCGGTGCTGCTGGCCGGGGCGACGGTGCTGACCGGCGATGGCGGACGCCTCGAGAACGCCGACGTGCTGATGGCGGAAGGCAGGATCGTCGAAGTCGGCACCGGTTTGGCCGCACCCGAAGGCGCGATCCGCGTGGATGCGCGCGGCAAATGGGTGACGCCCGGCATCATCGACGTCCACTCGCACCTCGGCGTGTATCCGAGCCCGGCCGCCGCGGCCCACAGCGACGGCAACGAGGCGACCTCGCCGGTGACCGCGCAGGTGTGGGCGGAGCATTCCATCTGGCCGCAGGATCCGGGCTTCGCCGCGGCGCTGGCCGGCGGCGTGACCAGCCTGCAGATCCTCCCCGGCTCGGCCAACCTCATCGGCGGCCGCGGCGTCACCCTGAAGAACGTCTACAGCACCACCTACCAGGGCATGAAGTTCCCGGGAGCGCCGTGGGGCCTGAAGATGGCCTGCGGCGAGAACCCCAAGCGCGTCTACGGCAACCGCGGTGGCCCCTCCACGCGGATGGGCAACATCGCCGGCTTCCGCGCCGCCTTCGCCGATGCCGCCGATTACATGAAGAAGCGCAAGGCCGCGCAGGACGCCAACCGCGACAAGCGCGACCTGAAGATGGACACCATCGCCGGCGCGATCAACGGCGACATCCTCGTCCACAACCACTGCTATCGCGCCGACGAAATGGCGATCATGCTGGATCTCGCCAAGGAGTTCGGCTTCCGCATCGCCGCCTTCCACCACGGCGTGGAGGCCTACAAGCTGGCCGACCGACTGGCCGCGGAAGGCGTCTGCGGCGCGCTCTGGGCCGACTGGTGGGGCTTCAAGATGGAATCGTTCGACGGCATCCAGGAGAATATCCTGATGGTCGATCGCGCGCCCGGCGGCTGCGCCATCGTCCACAGCGATTCGGGCGAGGGCATCCAGCGCCTCAACCAGGAGGCGGCGAAAGTGATGGCCAACGGCCGCCGCATCGGCATCGAGACCACGCCCGAGCACGCGATCCGCTGGCTCACGCTCAACGCCGCCAAGTCGATGGGCATCGATGATGTCACCGGCTCGCTCGCGCCCGGCAAGATGGCCGACGTGGTGCTGTGGAACGGCAATCCGTTCTCCAGCTACGCGCTGGCGGAACAGGTGTGGATCGATGGCGCCAAACTCTACGACCGCGCCGACCCCTCGCTCAGGCCGCGCTCCGATTTCATGCTCGGCCAGGACCTGATGCAGGGAGAAGCGAAATGAGCCGGCGCATCCTTCGACGCGCGCTCGCCGCGGCGCTGGTGATTTCCCTGCTGCCCGCTGCCGCCGGCGCGCAGGACCTGCTGATCCGCGGCGCCACCGTGCATACCGCCGGGCCGCAGGGCACGCTGCGCGATGCCGACGTGCTGGTTCGCGGCGGCCGCATCGCCGCCGTCGGCCACGGCTTGCAGGCCGGTGGCGCGCAGGTGGTGGAAGCCGGCGGACGCCCGCTGACCCCGGCGCTGTTCGCCGGCATCACCGACATCGGCGTGGAGGAGGTGAGCGGCGAATCGCGCACCGTGGACCATCGCGTGTCGCTGGGCGAAAACGCCAAGGACATGCAGGTGCGGCCGGAATTCGATGTCTCGCTGGCCTACAACCCGGAATCGGTGCTGATCCCGGTGGCCCGCGTGGAAGGCTTCGGCTGGACGATGACCGCCGCCAGCCCGGTCGGCGGCGGCTCCTTCATCGGCGGCCAGGCCGGCGCGTTCCGCTTCGATGGCAGCCTCGACCCGATCGGCCCGCGCGCCTTGTTCATCACCCTGGGCTCGGCCGGCGCCCACCTCACGGGCGGCTCGCGCGCCGCGCAGTGGATGATCCTCGACCAGTTGCTCGACGAAGTCCGCGGCCGCATCGCGCCGGATTCGCGCTTCGCCCTGCTGACGCCGGCGGGCCGCGCCACGCTGTCGCGCTATTTCGCCGGCAATGGCCGCATCGCGCTCAACGTGGAGCGCGCCGCCGACATCCGCCGCGCACTGCGCTGGGCGAAGGCGCGCGAGGTGAAGATCGCGCTGGTCGGCGCCGGGGAAGCCTGGAAGGTCGCGCCCGAGATCGCCGCCGCCGGGGTGCCGGTGTTCATCGATGTCCTCGCCAACCTGCCGGCGGATTTCGACCAGATCGGCGCCACCCAGGAAAACGCCGCGCGGCTGGCCGCCGCCGGCGTGCAGGTCGCGTTTTCGCTGGGCAGCGATGCCTCGCACTACGCGCGCAAGCAGCGCCAGCTGGCCGGCAACGCCGTGGCCCACGGGCTGCCGTGGGAAACCGCGCTGGCCGGGCTCACCCGCGTGCCGGCGGAGGCTTTCGGCGTGCAGGGAGAAATCGGGACGATCGCGCCCGGCCGCCGCGCCGACCTGGTGCTGTGGAGCGGTGATCCGCTGGACGTGGCCGAGACCGCCCGGCAGGTGTGGATGGGCGGCCGCGCGGTGCCGATGAAATCGCGCCAGACCGAACTGCGAGACCGCTATCTGCAAGCACATCCGCAAGGTTTGCCGCCGGCGTATCGCGACTGAAACCCCTTTCGGCGGCGCCTCGACAGCGCCGCCGGAATCCGTGCATACTCCGGGGCATTGTCGGCACGAGGGCCGACGTCAAGGGGGGCCTGCGGATGCGAATCGGATTCCTCGTCGATGCAACCTGCGACATCCCGGACGAATACATCGAGTCCGGGCAGGTGATGATCATGCCGATCGGGGTGCGGATCGGCGATTACGAAGTGAGCGACCGGCGCAATGCCGAAGTCACCCTGAGCTTCCTCGACAGCGACGTCGCCCGCAAGGCCAGCGAAGCCGAAACCCGCTCGCTGACCGTCGAGGAAATCCGTGCGCTGTTCCTCGAGCGGCTGGTGGTGGAATACGACTACGTGTTCTGCCTGACGGTGACCCGCGAGCGCAGCCCGATCTTCCAGAACGCCACCCAGGCGAGTTTCGGCATCCTCAACGATTACCAGCCGATTCGCGCCGCCGCCGGCCACACCACGCCGTTCTCGCTGCGGGTGATCGATACCGGCAGCCTGTTTTCCGGGCAGGCGATCCCGCTGGTTGCCGGCCTCGCGCTGCAGGCGGAAGGCTCCGATCCGCCGCGCCTCCGCACCCGCATCGAGCACGTGGCGATGCATACCCACTCCTTCGCCGTGCCGCCGGATCTCTACTACCTGCGCAGTCGCGCGCGGGCCAAGGGCGATCGCAGCGTCGGGCTGATGAGCGCGATGCTGGGCACCGCGCTCGACGTCAAGCCGATCCTGCACTGCAATCGCGGCCAGACCCATCCGCTGGCCAAGGCGCGCGGCTTCGAGCCGGCGGCGGAGAAGCTGTTCCTTGCCGCGGCGGAAGACGTGCGCGCCGGCCTGATGGTGCCGGTGGTCAGCCTGAGCTTCGGTGGTCCGCTGGAAACCATGCGCGCACTGCCGGGCTATGCCGCGCTGGCCGCGGCCTGCGCGCAAAACGGCGTGCAGCTGATGGAAAGCCCGATGAGCCTCACCGGCATCATCAACATCGGCAAGGGCGTGCTCTCGATGGGTTACGCGAAGGAAGGCAAGCCCGCATTGCGCTGAAGCCTGCACGCCGCAGCCACGCGGCCGCGGCGTATCCTTGGGACATCACCCGTCGAGGATTCCGCCATGGCCACCCGATTCTTCATCACCCTCCCGGATCCGGAGAAGGCACGCGCCGGCTCTCAGTTCGGCTTCCGCTCGCACGGGCCGGAAGGCTTTGCCGAAGAGCTGCAATCCGCCCTGCGCGAAGGCGGCGTGTTCCGCGCATGGCTGGCCACCCAGGATGACCCGGACGACGTCGATCCCCGGCTGGCCGCCACCGATCCCGCGGCAACGGTCAGCGGCCGCTTCGACGATCTCCATGTCGATCTGGAAGTGGTGACCGCGCTCTCCGGCGACGTGCTCAAGCACCGCCTGCGACTCCTGGCCGGCAACCACTGGCAGCTGCGCGACGTCCGCGCCGCCTGAGCCCGTCTTGCACGCACCAACCCTGCTGGCCTGGAGCGGCGGCAAGGACGCGGCGTGGGCGCTGCATCGTCTTCGCGAGCTCGGCACGGCGGATGTCGTCGGCCTGATGAGCACTGTCACCGCCGAGTACGGGCGATCCTCGATGCAGGGCGTGCGCCGCGAGGTGCTTCAGGCGCAGGCCGACGCGGCCGGGCTGCCGCTGCTGGAAAGCGCGATCCGCGTCGGTGCCGACAACGCGGCCTACGAGTCAGCGTTCGCGGCCACGCTGGCGCAGGCGCGATCGCGCTGGCCGGGCATCCGTCACATCGCCTTCGGCGACCTGCTGCTGGC
>JAEXAG010000043.1 GCA_023394655.1 Pseudomonadota bacterium | reverse complement strand
CAGCACCGCCACGCCCAGCGCGATCCCCAGCATCGAGGCCAGCGAGATGAACGAGATGAAGCCATTGCGGCGCTTGGCGCGCAGGTAGCGCAGGCCGATCGCGACGGGCAGCGGTTTGAACATGGCGAGCATCGTCCGGGACAGTCCGCTATGTTGCCATCCCCGCACCCGGCGAGACAGCCGAAGCCGGCGGCGACGCCAGCCGGAGTTCACGTCGCAAGGCAGGAGGCAGGGTGTCGGGCCAGAACGACAGCCCGGCGATGCGGCCGTCGGCCCCGCGCCAGTGCAGGAAGGCCAGTGGCCCGCGCCATTCCAGCCGCCATTCGGGGAAAAGCTCGCCATCCACCGACAGCGGCCCTTCGGCGCGCACCAGCAGGCTGCGCTTCGGCATGCGGCACCAGCGCCGACGCACCCGCCATGCTGTCACCGCCGCGCCGATGGCCAGCGGCCAGGCCAGCCATCGCGGCATCCCGCTCGCCAGCACCGAGAACGGTGCCAGCAGCATCAGCGCGGCAAGCCAGGCGGCGATCAGCCGCGAGGGCCGCCACTCAATGCGGCAGCTCGCGGATGCGCTGGACGAGCGATGCGATTTCGACATCTTCGGCGGCCTCGTAGCCCATGAACCATCGCCACAGCTTGTCGTCTTCACAATCCAGCAGCCGTAGGAAAATCGCCCTCCGGTCTTCGGAATCCTGCGCCCAGCAGCGGTCGAGATAGCGCTCGAACAACTGGTCCAGTTCGCGCATGCCGCGTCGGCAGCGCCAGCGGATGCGGCGCAACTCGGTAGCCGCGGGTTCGGATTCGCTCATGCGGACATCTCCGGGAAACGCCGACGCCGGGACTCGCCCGGCGCCGTGGAGGGATCGCCACCCGGACAGGTGGCGGATCGATCACATCGTGCGGGCCAGCATCAGCTGCTTGATCTCGCCGATCGCCTTGGCCGGGTTCAGGCCCTTCGGGCAGGTCCGCGCGCAGTTCATGATGGTGTGGCAGCGATACAGCTTGAACGGATCCTCGAGGTCGTCCAGGCGCGCACCGGTGTCCTCGTCGCGCGAGTCGACGATCCAGCGGTAGGCCTGCAGCAGGATCGCCGGGCCGAGGTAGCGGTCGCCATTCCACCAGTAGCTCGGGCAGCTGGTGCTGCAGCAGGCGCAGAGGATGCACTCGTACAGGCCGTCGAGCTTCTCGCGGTCCTCCTTCGACTGCAGGCGCTCGCGGGTCGGCTCCGGGCTCTGCGTGCGCAGCCACGGGCGGATCGAGGCGTACTGCGCGTAGAAGTGCGTCAGGTCCGGCACCAGGTCCTTGATCACCGGCATGTGCGGCAGCGGGTAGATCGGGATCTCGCCGCCGGCACAGTCCTCGATGGCCTTGGTGCAGGCCAGCGTGTTGGTGCCGTCGATGTTCATCGCGCAGGAGCCGCAGATGCCCTCGCGGCAGGAACGGCGCAGCGTCAGCGTCGGATCGATCTCGTTCTTGATCTTCAGCAGGGCGTCCAGGACCATCGGGCCGCAAGTCGCCAGATCCACCTCGTAGGTGTCGGTGCGCGGGTTCTGGCCGTCGTCCGGGTTCCAGCGATAGACCTTGAAGGTGCGCACCGACTTGCTGCCGGCGGCCGCGGCGAAGTGCTTGCCCTTGGTGACCTGGGAGTTCTTCGGAAGCGTGAATTGAGCCATGTGGATTCTCCCCGATCAGTAAACGCGCGGCTTGGGCGGCACGACTTCGACGTCATCGGTGAGCGTGTACATGTGCACCGGGCGATAGTCGATGTGGGTGTTGCCGGCTTCGTCGAGCGAGCAGACGGTGTGCTTGTGCCAGTTGACGTCGTCGCGCTCCGGGAAATCCTCGCGGGCGTGGGCGCCGCGCGATTCCTTGCGGTTCTCGGCGGAAACAATGGTCACCAGCGCCTGGCCCAGCAGGTTCTGCAGCTCCAAGGTCTCGATGAGGTCGGAGTTCCAGACCAGCGAGCGGTCGGAGACGCCGACATCGGCGAACGAGCGGTTGATCTCGCTGACCGCCTGCACGCCGTGGGTCAGCGATTCGCCGGTGCGGAACACCGCCGCGTCGGCCTGCATGGCACGCTGCATGTTGTTGCGGATCGTCGCGGTCGGCAGCGAACCCTTGGCGTTGCGCAGGCGGTCCAGGTTGGACAGCGACTTGTCGAGCGCGTCGTCGGCCAGGGTCGGATGCAGCGCGTTCGGCGTGATCGTCTCGGCGGCGCGGTTGGCCACCGCGCGACCGAACACCACCAGGTCGAGCAGCGAGTTGGAGCCGAGGCGGTTGGCGCCATGCACCGAGACGCAGGCGGCCTCGCCGATGGCGTACAGGCCCGGGACCACGTAATCCGGGTTGCCGTCCTTGAGCTGGACCACTTCGCCACGATAGTTGGTGGGGATGCCGCCCATGTTGTAGTGCACGGTCGGGATCACCGGGATCGGCTGCTTCTCCACGTCCACGCCGGCGAAGATGCGCGCGCTTTCGGCGATGCCCGGCAGCTTCTCGTGGATGTCCTTCGGATCGAGGTGGGTCAGGTCGAGGTGGATGTGGTCGGCGTGCTCGCCGACGCCGCGGCCTTCGCGGATCTCGATGGTCATCGAACGGCTGACCACGTCGCGGCTGGCCAGGTCCTTCGCGTTCGGCGCGTAGCGTTCCATGAAGCGCTCGCCCTTGCTGTTGCGCAGGATGCCGCCTTCGCCACGCACGCCCTCGGTGATCAGGCAGCCAGCGCCGTAGATGCCGGTCGGGTGAAACTGCACGAACTCCATGTCCTGCAGCGCAAGGCCCGCGCGCAGCGCCATGCCACCGCCGTCGCCGGTGCAGGTATGCGCCGAGGTGGCGGAGAAGTAGGCGCGGCCGTAGCCACCGGTGGCGAGCACGGTGCCGTGCGCGCGGAACAGGTGCAGGGTGCCTTCGGCCATGTCCAGCGCCAGCACGCCACGGCAGACGCCATCGGCGTCCATGATCAGGTCGAGCGCGAAGTATTCGATGAAGAACTCCGCGTCATGCGCCAGCGACTGCTGGTACAGCGTGTGCAGGATGGCGTGGCCGGTGCGGTCGGCGGCGGCGCAGGTGCGCTGCGCGGTGCCCTGGCCGTAGTGCGTGGTCATGCCACCGAACGGGCGCTGGTAGATGCGCCCATCCTCGGTGCGCGAGAACGGCACGCCCTGGTGCTCGAGCTCGATCACCGCGGGGATGGCCTCGCGGCACATGTATTCGATCGCGTCCTGGTCGCCCAGCCAGTCCGAGCCCTTGATGGTGTCGTAGAAATGGAAGCGCCAATCGTCCTCGCCCATGTTGGCGAGCGCGGCCGAGATGCCGCCCTGCGCGGCGACGGTGTGCGAACGGGTCGGGAACACCTTGGTGATGCAGGCGGTCTTCAGGCCCTTCTGGGCCAGGCCGAAGGTGGCGCGCAGGCCGGCGCCGCCGGCGCCGACCACGACCATGTCGTATTTGTGTTCGGTGATCTTGTATGCGGTCATGGTGTTCTCAGGCCGTCATGGCGATGCGGGCAATGGCGTAGATCGCGCTCAGCACGCCGACCAGGCTGCCCAGGATGAGGAGGATGCGCAGGGTGATGTGCATCGTGCGGTCGTGGACGTAATCCTCGATCACCACCTGCAGGCCGAGCTTGGCGTGCCAGAAAAGCGCGATGGCGAACACCGTGAAGATGATCGCGTTCCACGGCAGGGCGAT
The DNA here is from genome assembly GCA_023394655.1 of Pseudomonadota bacterium. Classification (GTDB taxonomy): domain Bacteria; phylum Pseudomonadota; class Gammaproteobacteria; order Xanthomonadales; family Xanthomonadaceae; genus Solilutibacter. Next base: position 11,953 of record JAEXAG010000043.1, on the reverse strand, counting down.
CACCGACTTGATCGTCTCCACGTCGGCGCCGGCGAAGCGGGCCATCAGGAACACCAGGTACGGCGTCAGCAGCGCCAGGATCACCGCGGTCACGCGCTGCCACCAGAAGTGGCCGGTGCCGGACTTGGCCGAACCCCAGCCCTTGGCTTGGTGCAGCGGGCTGCGGTATTTCGGGAACTTCGCGTTGGCACTCATGCCGCACCTCCGGAAAGGGCGACGAACCAGAGCAGGAGGGTCGAAACCACGGTCAGCGCCAGCACGGTGTAGCCGGAGGCATAGACCTGCGGGATCTTGAACCCGAAGCCCGCATCCCACGCCAGATGGCGGATGCCGTTGAACAGGTGGTACATCAGCGCCAGCGAGATCAGGAACAGGCCGATCTTGCCCGGCAGCGAGCCGGTGACCGCCGTCGCGCACTCGGCGTATTCGCCGCCCAGCGCCATCGACATGATCCACCAGGAGAATGCGAAGGCGGAAATCGCGAGCACGACGCCGGAGGCGCGGTGCATGAGGGACATCACCGAAGTGATCTGGAACCGATACGTCTGCCCCAGCATGAAGGGCGACAACGGACGTTTTTGGCTTGCCATGGGCTTGGCAGTCTCCGGGCTGGGCGGCAGCGCCGCGTGGCTACGACACCGCCGCCCTGCACGTCCCGGAACCGGACACGGCAGGCCGGCGATCCTGTTTCAGAAATCGATGCAGCGTCCGTTCTTTTCCCAATCCCCGTAACGGGTCGGCTCCGGGCCCTCGCGGCCACCGATTTCCACCGGCAGGCGCTCGGGCACGATGCCGGAATCGGCCGGCGACACCCGGGCAGCTTCGTCCGCGGGTACGGGTTGGGGAGCTTCCTGGCCTATCATCGTCTTCTTCACAATCCGTTTAGTTTACGGCGTCGCAACAATGCCCGACAACCCGACCGAAGTCGAAGGCGGCCGCATCGCGCTCCCCGGCCACCGGATCCTCGCCCTGACCGGCGTGGATGCGCCGAAGTTCGCGCAGGCCCAATTCATGAACGATGTCGCCCTGCTGGGCGATGGCGAATGGCAGTGGAACGGCTGGCTCAATGCCAAGGGCCGGTTGATCGCGCTGTTCGCCCTGCTGCGGCTGGATGCCGCCACATTGTGGCTGCTGCTGCCCGACCACCCGCCCGCCGCGCTGGCCGAAGACCTGCGCAAATACGTGTTCCGCAGCAAGGTGAAGCTGGACGTGCGCGACGATCTCCGGGTCGAGGGCGGACACACCGGCACCGAAATACCCGCCGGTCGCTTCGAGGGCGATGCGGAACGCGGGCTTTCCCTGGGCTGGCCGGGCGGGCGATCCCTGCACGTCGTTCCCGGCACCTTCGAGGCGGCTTCCACCGCTACGGAAGCGCCGGCTTGGCGCAGCGCCGACCTCCGCGCCGGCCTGCCCCGGCTGGAGGAGGCGCAATCCGCGCAATGGACGCCGCAGCAGCTTTCGCTGGAGCGGCTGGCCGCCTTCAGCGTGAAGAAGGGCTGCTATCCGGGCCAGGAAATCGTCGCCCGCACGCATTTCCTCGGCCAGGCCAAGCGCGGCCTGCGCCTGCTGGAGGCGGATGCGCCGCTGGCGCCCGGCGCGGACGTGGAACAGGCCGGGCGCGCGATCGGCAAGATCGCCTCGGTCGCGGGCCGGCACGCACTTGCCGTGCTGCCGCTGGAAATCGCGGACGATGCGCCGCTGGAATCCGCCGGAACACCGTTGACGCTGCAGGCCCTCGACGCCTGAACCATCGCGCCGGCACTCGACCGGCGCCCACCGCGATCAGGGCTCGGCGGTTTCCAGCCGGTAGTGGATGCGCGCTTCCTGCCAGCCGTGCCAGCGGTCACGGGCGCGGACCTCGACCCGATGCTCGCCGGTTTCCAGCGTGGTCGGCAATGCGCCGCGCCACAGGTGCGTGGAGGGCACCGCCTCCGGCGAGCGGTCGAAGCCGCGCAGGGCATCGGCCAGGTCATCGCGGGCGTTCTCCAGCAGGAGCGCGGGATCGGGCTGCAGCACCTTGCGCATCGGCTTCCATTCGCCGCCATCCACGCGATATTCGACTTCGGTGTCGTCCACGCCCATCCAGACATTGGCGTACACGCCCCAGGCCGGATACGCGCCCTGGCGCAGGACGCGCGGCGCGTGCAGGCCGATCCACGGATCCACGCCGCCGCGCGCCGGCTGCCAGCGCAGGCGGTAATCTCCGCCCTGCCCGATCTCCAGCACCGCGTGGCCATGCGGCGTGCCGTCGGCCATGGTCGCATCGGGGATGCCGCGGGCATCCGGCGCACCGGACCAGAACGCGCCACAGGTGGCCCCGACGTTGTATTCGTGCAGCGCACGCGCGCCCCGCCAGCCGGTGTCGGCACCATGGAAGACGTGCTGCTGGGTGTGGTGGTGGGCGCTCAGCACCAGCACGTGCGGGAAATCGCACAGCAGCGCGAACAGGCGCTCGCGGTCGGCATCGCGGAACGTGTCGCGGCCGGCCGGCTCGAACAACGGGATGTGCATCGCCAGCACCAGCAGGCGGTCGCGCGGCGCATCGCGCAGATAGGCGTCGAGGAAGGCGAGCTGCGATGCCCGGAAGCCGCCGATGTACTTCGGCGTGGCCCGCGGCTGCCAGATCACGTTGTCGAGCACGACGAAGACCGCCTCCGGCTCTTCCCAGGCGAAGGTATCCGGCCCGAAATGCCGGCCGAAGGTCGCCAGCGAGCCGTCATCGTCGGCCTCGGAGACCAGATCGTGGTTGCCCGGCGCATGCAGCCATGGAATGCCCAGCGAGGTGGTCACCTCGATCATTTCCGGATACAGCGACAGATCGTCGTCCACGATGTCGCCGAGCGACAGGCCCAGCCGCGCCCGCGTGCGGCCGGCCAGCGGCGCGACGATGCTGCGCCGGTAATGATCGACATCCACCGCCGATTTCGGCTGCGGGTCACCGAACACGCGCACTTCCAGCGGTGCCTGCGGGGACGCGGCCGGCCGCAACGCGAATGGCCGGCAGGCCTCGCCCGGGCCGCGCCAGTGATCCGGCAAACCGTCCGGGCGTCGCCCCGGATCGTATCCGGCAGGCTTGATGACGAACACCGCGGCGTCGGCGCGCAGCGGCAGGTGGTAGCGCCCCTCGGCATCGGTGCGGACCACCTCGTGGCCGTTGGAAACGGCGATGCCGGCCAAACCCGGTTCCCCGGGATCGCGGCGACCATCACCGTTGCGGTCCTCGAACACTTCACCCACCGCGCAGCCGGGCGCGGGCGGCGATAGGGCCAGCGCCGGCGATGCCAGGCAGGCGAGCCACAGCGCGGGAAGGAGCAGCTTCATGTTCCCGATCATCGCAGGCCGCGGCGACAGGCGCGTGTCACTCGCCGGCCCGGGCCGCATCCAGCACCGCGTTGCGCGCGACCATCGCCACTGCGGCGGCGACATCGCCGTCCAGCGCGCGATCACGCGTCATCGGCGCGATGTGCCGACGCACTTCGGCATGGGCACGCGCCACCGCATCGCCCGGCGGGAAATCGGTGGCGGCGGCCAGTTCGGCGCGCAACGCTTCGACTTCCGCCAGGAACAGCGCACGGCTCGGCGCATCCGCGGCCGGGCCGCCCTGCACCTTCGCCGCGAAGGCTTCGGCATCGGCACTGCGGGCGAGCTCGGCGGCGGCGTTGAGCATGCCCCGGCGCAGGTCGAGCGCCTGCGCGGCAGTGGCCAGCTCCAGGCCCAACACCTTGCCCAGGTCGTCCGCCATCGCCAGCACGTGGCGGGCCTCGTTGGCGCCCATCGAGACGTGGTCCTCCGCGTTGGCGCTGGTCGGGATCGAATACACCGAGGCCGGCATCGCGCGGCTGGCGAGATCGTTGACGATGGCCGCGGCGGTGTACTGCACGATCATGTAGCCGGATTCGGTGCCGTCCTCGTTGCCGATCAGGAAGGCCGGCAGGCCGTCGCTGGTGGCCGGATCGACCAGCTTGTTGAGGCGGCGCTCGCTGATCGAGGCCAGTACCGGGATCGCCGCCTTGACGTAGCTCATCGCCAGCGCCAGCGGCATGCCGTGGAAGTGGCCGGCGGAAATCACCTGCTCCTCGACATGCGGCTTGTCCGCATCCGGGAACACCAGCGGGTTGTCGGTGACCGCGTTCAATTCGATGTCGAGCACGCGCGCGGCCTGCGCCACCGCATCGCGCACTGCACCATGCACCTGCGGGATGCAGCGCAGGCTGTAGCTGTCCTGCGGCTGGTGCTTCTTGCCGCCGCGGAACGGCTTGAAACGGGTGTAGAACTTCTCGCGGCCATGCCGCTGGTCATCGGCCACCCAGTCCCAGCCGATGTCGAAGGTCAGCGCCTGCGCCCCGGGCGCGTCCCAGGCGCCCGGCTGCCACGGGCGGAAGCGCGGCACCAGGTGATAGGAAATGTCGGCGAGACGCGAGCCCTGCAACAGGCGAAGCAGGTTGGCCGCCACCTGCACCTGGCCCGGATGCGGGCGCAGGGCGTGGACTTCCGGCGCGAACGCGCCCAGCCGCCCGGCGAAGGCATCCAGTGTCATCGCCGCGGCGAGATCCGCGGTATCAAGCAGTTCCTCCAGCCGCGCCACGGCCAGGACACCGGTCGCGAGCATCTGCGCGGTGCCGTTGTTGAGCGCCAATCCTTCCTTGTAGCTGAGATGGACCGGCGCCAGTCCGGCACGCGCCAGCGCCTCGCCCCCCTTCATGCGCTCGCCCCCGAAGAAGGCCTCGCCACCGCCGAGCAGGACGATCGCCAGGTGCGACAGCGGCGCCAGATCACCGGACGCGCCGACCGAACCCAGTTGCGGCACCACCGGCACGATGCCGGCGTTGAGCATGGCCGCCATCGCCTCCAGCGTCTGCACGCGGATGCCGGAATGCCCACGCAGCAACGTGTTGATGCGGATGCCGAGCATCGCCCGCACCACCTCCGGCGCGAACGGTTCGCCGACGCAGACCGCGTGGGTGACGATCAGATTGCGCTGCAGTTCCTCGTGCAGCGAGACCCCGCCGCCGCCCTGCCCGGCCGTGCCGCCGCGCAGGTGGCGGGCACCGAGCAGCTTGTCGGCATTGCTGCCGAAGCCGGTGGACACGCCGTAGATCGGTTCCTCGCGCGACACCTGTTCGGCGAGGAAGCCGGCCGCGCGCTCGACGCGCTGCAGCGCCGCGGAATCCAGCGACACGCGGGCGCCGCGGGCGATCGCCACCAGCCCCGCGCGGTCGAGGGAATGGCCATCGAGATGGACGGTTTCAGGGTGCGTCATGTCCGGGCTCCTTCCAGTCGGTGCCGGATCCATGCGGCGGCATCCGCCGCCGGCACGGTTTCCTGCTCCCCGCGGGCGAGATCCTTGAGCGTCACCGTGCCGTCGCTGCGCTCGCCTTCGGCGCGCAGGGCGACGAAGCGGATGCCCGCGCGGTCGGCGTACTGGAATTGCCGCGCCAGCTTGCGCGGCTCCATCTGCGTTTCCACCCGCAGGCCGGCGGCGCGGAGCTGCTGCGAAAGCGCCAGCGCATCGGCGAAATCGGCCTCCGACATCAGCGCCACCAGCGCATCCACCGAGCTTTGCGCCGTGGAAACGATCCCCGCTTCACGCAGCTGCCAGAACAACCGGGTCAGGCCGATGGAAATGCCGACGCCCGGCAGTTTCGACCTGGTGTAGTGCGACGCCAGATCGTCGTAGCGGCCGCCGGAGCAGATCGAACCGATCTGCGGATGCGCGTCCAGCGTGGTCTCGTAGACGATGCCGGTGTAGTAATCCAGCCCGCGGGCGATGGAGAGGTTGATGGCGTAACGGGTTTCGGGGATGCCCATCGCCTTGAGCTGTTCAAGCGTGGCGACCAGCGCATCGCGGCCTTCCTCGAACAGCGACGTGCCCCCGCCCAACGCGGCGAGCCTGGCCAGCGCATCGTCATGGCCTTGCGAACGCACCCGCGAGAACGCCAGCAGGCGGTCCACCGCTTCCGGAGCCAACGCGAATCCCTCGCCGAGCAAGGTCGTGCGCACCGCCTCCTCGCCGCGTTTGTCGAGCTTGTCCAGCTCGCGCAGGACGAGAAGCTGCGCCTCGCCCTCGATGCCGAGGCCTTCGAAGAAACCGCGCAGCAGCTTGCGATGGTTGAGCTGGATGGTGAAATCGCCGATCGCCAGCCGTTCGAACACGGCATGGATCACCGCCGGGATCTCGGCATCATGGCGCGGGGAAAGCGCATCCTTGCCGATCACGTCGATGTCGCACTGGTAGAACTCGCGGAAACGGCCGCGCTGGGCGCGCTCGCCGCGGTAAACGCGCTGGATCTGGTAGCGGCGGAACGGGAACGCGAGATCGTGCTCGTGCTCGGCCACGTAGCGGGCCAGCGGCACGGTGAGATCGAAACGCAAGGCCAGCTCCGGCAGGGCATCGGCCCCGGCTTCCTTCGCCTTTTCCAGAGCGCCGGTGGATTGCGCGAAATAGACCTGGCGCTCGGTTTCGCCGCCGGTCTTGGTCAGCAGCACCTCGGACAGCTCGAACACCGGGGTTTCCACCGGCAGGAAACCGAAGGATTCGTAGGTTTCACGGATGGCATCCAGCATGCGCTGGAAGGCGATCTGCTCGCGCGGCAGGAGTTCCATCACGCCGGGCGGGGTGCGGGGCTTGATCAAGTCGGCCTCGGAAGGTTACGGGTGGCAGCCGCATAGTCTAGCGGCGTCCCCGGGCCGGCAAGGCGGAAGGCACGCCGTGTGCTCCGGGGGGCTTGCACAGGCCGCGGACAATGCCTAGAATGCACGGCTCACGGCGGGGTGTAGCTCAGTCTGGTAGAGCGCTACGTTCGGGACGTAGAGGTCGTAGGTTCGAATCCTGTCTCCCCGACCAGTTTTCCAAGAGGGTTCGCATCACCGGATGCGGGCCCTCTTTGCCATGTGTGGCCATGGCGCGCAAGCAGCCGCACCGCTCGACGGGATCGCCGAACGCAGGTCGCATCAACGCGTTGACAACCCATCCGCTATAACGTGTGTCGACCGCATCGGCGGCGATCGACTCCACCATCCAACGCCACGAGGGGGCTTGGGCGAATGCAATCGAGGTTGACAGCTCTGGCGATGGGCTGCGCGCTGTTGGCCGCGGGTCCGACCATGTCCGCCGAACCGTCGGTGCGGGACGTGCGTACCGACGCCGCGGCGAGCGACGACGTTCTTTTGGCCCGCGCGGCCGGGTTTCGCGATGCCGGCAACTGGCTGGCGGCGCTTGCCATCTATGAACGCCTGCACCAGGCCTACCCCGAGAACGACACCATATATCGCCTGCGGGTGATGACGCTCGCCGACCTCGGCAGTGCCGATCGCGCCTGGCAATTGCATCGCGAACGCCCAGCCGCGTTCACCGCCGAGGACGCGACGCGCCTGGAACACGATCTGCTGGCCCGGAAAATCGGCTGGGGAGCGGTCCGTGCGGAGGATCCCGCGCAATCCCTGCGTATCGTCGATGCCGCCCGCGAGCAACTCCAGGCGCATCTCGGGGCACGTGTCGGCCGTGGCGACCACGACGACCTGCGTGTGCGGCTGGACGAGGTCTACGTGCTCAACGCGAGCGCCCGGCACGCCGAGGCGGTGTCGGCTTACCGCCGGTTGCTTGCGGAGTCGGTGGAACTGCCGCCGTACGTGCTGGCAAAGGTCGGTGACTCTCTGCTGGCGCTGCGCCAGCCGCGCGAGGCCGCCACCGTGCTGGAACAGGCGATCGCGCTGAATCCGGACGACCACGCGGCGCGCCTGCTGCTGGCATATGCCTACCTGGAGTCCGAACGCCACCACGATGCGCGCGCCTTGCTGCGCCGGATTGCCGAGGCCAATCCGCCATGGCGCCTTGAAGACGGCGCGGCAAGACCGCACCAGAATTGGCGCCGCTACGATGCCGACACCAATCTTGCGCTGATCCACGGCTATGGCAACGACCTGCCGTTCGCACAGGACCGGCTTGAAGCCATGGTCGGCATGGCGCCCGTCAACAGCGGCCTGCAATCGAGTATCGGACAGGTCTACCAGATGCGCGGCTGGCCCGAGCGTGCGCTGGAACGCCACCGCATGGCACGCACGCTGGACCCGGACAGCGTCTCCGCGCGCGTCGGCATCCTCGAGGGCCTGATCGCCTTGCGGCGCTTCGAGGAGGCGCGCGAGCATCACGATGCCCTGCAATCCGCTTTCCCCGAAAACACGCAGGTACGGCGGGCAAGCCGCTACTGGGATGCGTACCGCGGTTGGCGCGGCCACGCACTGACCAGTGGCGGCCGCAACCGCAAACCCGGCGATGCCGCCGGCGCCCCCGCGTTCGGCAACCGCGAAGGCGTGCGCGAGGTGATGATCGAATCACCGTTGCTGGCAGATCGCTGGCGAGTGTCAGCGTCCGTCGCTGATCGGCACGCCGACTTCCTCGGCAATCGCGTCGAGGCTCGCCACGGCGCGGTCGGCCTGCGCTACAGCCACGACGCGGTGGACCTGCTGGTGCAGGGATTCCGTTTCCACGACCGCTGGGCCTCCGGCAACGGCCTGGCCGCTGAACTGGACTGGCGCATCGGCGACACTCTCGACGCGGGCCTGCGGATGGCGCGAAAGGATCCACTCGCCTCCTTGCAGGCACGCGCATCGGGGATCGCCGGTGACAGCGTGCAGGCGTCACTGGCGTGGTCACCGACCGAGCGCAGCCTGCTCGGCACCTCGATCAAAGAGACTCGCTACAGCGATGGCAACCGGCGCCGGGAATGGAGCGGCTACGGCGTCCAGCGGCTGCTCAGTCGTCCGCACCTGACCATCGACGGCACCGCCGACCTGTTCGCCGGTCGTGCCAGCCACCGCGACGCGCCCTACTTCAATCCCTGGCGTGACCAATCCTGGGCACTGGGCCTGCGTACCCGCCACACGACCTGGCGGCGATACGAATGGCAATTCCAGCAGCGGCTGGACGTTTCCATCGGCCAATACCGGCAGCACGGCCACGGTACGGCCCTGGTGCCGCGGGCGCAGTACCGGCACGAGTGGGGGCTGGGCCTTGGCCGCACGCTGTCCTACGGCGTCAACTGGTCCAAGCCGGTGTACGACGGCCAGCGCGAGCGCCACGTCGGCTGGGATCTCGAATACCGTTGGGGTTGGCCATGAATCGCCTGATCGTCCTGTTCGTGCTCGGCCTGCTGGCGTTTGCATCCAGCGCACCTGTCCGCAGCGAGCCCCCGCCCGCCAGGGAAACGTCGCTGGCCGGCCTGCCGCTGACCGTGCTCAGCTACCACGACGTCCGTGACCAGGTGGCCGACTCCGGCGACCCCGACGCGTATGCCGTCAGCACCCAGAACTTTGCCGCCCACCTGGACTGGCTGCATGGCAACGGCTATCGGCCGGTCAACCTGCAACAGATCATCGACGCCCGCGACGGCAAGGCACCATTGCCGGACAAGGCGGTGTTGCTGACCTTCGACGACGGTCTCCGCAGCGTGTACACGCATGTGTTCCCCCTGCTGCGCGCCTACGGATACCCGGCGGTGGTCGCCACCGTGACCTCGTGGATCGGCATGCCTGCCGGCAGCCGCGTGAACTACGGCCCCCGCGACTTCCTTCCCGAGGATTTCCTGACCTGGGAACAGCTGCGGGAAATGCAGGCCAGCGGCCTGGTCGAAGTCGCCTCCCACAGCCATGCACTGCATGTCGGCCTGCCCTCCAACCCGCAGGGCAACACGCAGCCGGCGGCGACGGTGCGCCAGTACCTGGGCAAGCTGCGACGTTACGAAACCGATGCCGAATACACGGCCCGCATCCGTGCCGACCTGGCCACCAGCGTCGCCACGCTGGAGCGCGAGCTGGGACGCCGCCCGCGAGCCATCGTCTGGCCCTATGCAGCCTACAGCCAGGTGACCAACCGCATCGCCGACGAGGTCGGCATGCAGGTGTCCTTCGACCTGGAAGGCCGCGAGCAGCCCATCGGCCCGGGCAGTTCGCTGCATGGCCTGGCGCGCCTGCTGGTGCTGGACAACCCGACGCTGGGTGACCTGGTCAGCGAGTTGCGTCGCGACCTGACGCTGGAGGGCATGCGCGCGGTGCAGGTCGACATGGACTATCTGTACGACCCGGACCCCGCGCAACAGGCGCGCAACCTCGATGCACTGATCGAGCGCATGCACCGGGTGCGCCCAAGCCACGTGTTCCTGCAGGCGTTCGCCGATCCGGATGGCGATGGTGCCGCCGATGCCCTGTATTTCCCCAACCGCCACCTGCCGGTCCGCGCCGACCTGCTGAATCGGGTCGCCTGGCAACTGCGCACGCGGGCCAACGTGCGCGTGTTCGCCTGGATGCCGGTGATGGCCTTCGAACCGGCGGACCCGCAGCTTAGGGCGTCGCTGTCGCTGCCGTTGCGCGAAGGCGAATTCTTCCGGCTGGACCCGACCAACCCGCAGGCGCGGGCCATGCTGCGCGAGATCTACGAAGACCTGGGCAAGGCCTCCTACTTCGAGGGCATCCATTTCCATGACGACGCCTACCTTCGCGACGACGAGCTGACCGAGCATTTCCCCGACGGTCCCGCACGCACCGGCGCACTGATCGAACTGACCGACGAGTTGCGCCGCAGCGCGCAGCAATGGCGCCCCAAGTTGCTGACCTCGCGCAACCTGTATGCGCGGCCGGTGCTGCAGCCGGGAAGCGAAGCCTGGTTCGGGCAGCGCCTGGATGCGTTCCTCGCAGCCTATGACTACACCGCGCTGATGGCGATGCCCTGGCTGGAGCACGCCGACCACCCCGAACGCTGGCTCGAGCACCTGGTACAGGAGGTCAAGCGCCACGATCCGCGGATGGAACGGACCATGTTCCAGCTGCAGACGGTCGACTGGCGCAGCCGCCAGCCGATCGCCGGGGCACGGTTGCAGGCGCAGGTCCGGGCGCTGGTCGCCGACGGCGTGCGCCATCTGGCGTGGTATCCGGACGATTTCATCGGCAACCGACCCTCGGCCGCGGACGCGCGCGCGAGCATCTCGGCTCGCAGCTTCCCGTACGAGGATCCCTGACGTGTCTCCCTGGCTGGGCGCGCTGTTCCAGTTCGCGTTCCTGTATCCGATCCTGATGTCCTTTTTCTGGACTTCCGGCGGGCTTTACTACTACTTCCGCCGGGAGCGCCACCAGCCGCGCATGCACGACCTGCCGGACCTGGGACCGACGCCGCCGCCGGCGACTATCCTGATCCCCTGCCACAACGAAGGCGCCAACGCCGAGGAAACCATCGCCGCGGCGCTCGCCCAGCGCTATCCCGACTTCGAGGTCATCGCCATCAACGATGGCAGCCGCGACGACACCGCCGAGGTGCTGGACATGCTCGCCGCGCGCCACCCGCGGCTGCGGGTGATCCACCTGGACCGCAACCTGGGCAAGGCCAACGCCCTGCGGATGGGCGCGCTGGCATCGCGCTCCGAATACCTGCTTTGCATCGACGGCGATGCCTTGCTGGAGGAGCACGCACTGCACTGGATGATCTCGCACCTGGCATCCGGACCACGAGTGGGTGCGGTCACCGGCAACCCCCGCATCCGCAACCGCTCCAGCCTGCTTGGTCGCCTGCAGGTCGGCGAGTTCGCCTCGATCATCGGCATGATCAAGCGCGCGCAGCGGGTGTATGGGCGGTTATTCACCATTTCCGGGGTGATCGGCGCCTTCAGCCGCAGTGCCCTGCACCGGGTCGGCTACTGGTCCGAGGAGATGATCACCGAAGACATCGACATCAGCTGGCGCCTGCAGATGGACCACTGGGACATCCGCTACGAACCCAACGCGATGTGCTACATCCTGATGCCGGAAACCTTGCGCGGCCTGTGGAAGCAGCGCCTGCGCTGGGCCCAGGGCGGCGTGGAGGTCCTGCTGCGTTACGGCAAGGGATTGATGCGCTGGCGCCAACGCCGCATGTCGGTGGTGCTTCTGGAATATCTGCTCAGTCTGGCCTGGGCCTATACCATGCTGT
>JAEXAG010000124.1 GCA_023394655.1 Pseudomonadota bacterium | reverse complement strand
GCGCGCCGTGGCGTTTCAGCGCATCCGCCACTTTCGCCGCGCGTGACGACAGCGCATCGGCATCGGGTTCGGCGGCCAGCCGCGTCCAGTGCGCCTGCTCGCGGCGCGGCAGCAGCACGATCGGCGTCGCCCGCACCGGCGACTTGCCGCCGGCGCTTTCGGCCACCGGGCGCAGCCGCGACCAGCGCACGCGGCCGGCGCTGCACAGCTCGTCGAGCCAGTGGATGGAATAGTCGGCCACGCGCGCCGGCAGCAGTTCGCTTTCCCAGCCGGTGGCGGCGGCTTCAAAGCCTTCCAGCTGCGCCAGCACCTTGGCCAGTGCCTCCGGCCCGCGCAGCCGCGCGGCCGGCGCGACGTGCTGCCAGTCGCAGAGGAAGCGCATGAAATCCTTCGGCGCGACCGGCTCGATTTCGCGGCGCAGCCGGCCAAGCGTGAGCCGATGGATGCGAGCCAGGAGCCCGCGTTCGCACCACTGCTCGGCATCGATGCCGTCATCGAAGCGACCGCGCATCACGTAGCCGTCGCGTTCGAGCCCCGTCAGGGCGATGTCGATCTCGCCCGTCGCCGTGCCCAGCCAATCGGCGAGCTGCGCGGCGGTGACCGGGCCGCTGCCGCTCAGCCGCAGCCGCACGCATTCGCGCAGGGCGTCCTCGCGCGTCCACGCCTGCGCGGCGTACTCGGTGGGCGCGTCGATGCGGGGCTCGCGCAGCGCATCCGGATGCACCGCCGCGAGCATCGGCAGGCGTTCGGCGGCGACCCAGAGGCGAACCGGGCCCGCTTCCAGCATCGTGGCACGGCGCGCCTTCGCCAGCGCATCGAACAACGAATTCCAGCCGCTGGCCTCGGCTTCATCCGCGCCGATCGCGCCCAGCACCATCAGCGCGTCGTGGGCTTCGTCCGCGTTGCGCGCCTGCGGCCAGGCGTCCTCGCGTACCTGCTCGATCGCGGCGGCATCGAGCCGGCCGAGGTCGCGCGCGGACTCCGGATCGGCATGGCGCCGGGTCTGCACCGCCTGCGTGCGGCGTTCCTCCAGCGGCGCATCATCGAGGAAGGCGCAGGGCGCGGCGTTCAACGCTTCGGCGGCGAACGGCGAGGGCGCGGTGAGGTCGCGCGCGAGGATCGACACCTCGCCCGCCTCCAGCCGGCGCAGCATCGCCAGCCAGCCTTCGGTGTCCATCGCCTCCTCGAGGCAATCGTGCAGCGTCTGCGCGACCAGCGGGTGGTCGGGCACCTCGCGCTCGCCGACGATGTTCTCCAGGCAGGCCACTTGGTCCGGGAATACCGTGGCGAGGAGGTCCTCCGACTTCATCCGCTGCAGCTGCGGCGCCACTTTCTTGCCGCCGACGAAGCGCGGCAGGGCGAGCGCATTGGTGGCATTCCAACGCCAGCGCGCCGGGAACAGCGGTGCGTCCAGCAGTGCCTGCACCAGCACGTCCCTCGCGGTGCCCGAATGCAGGAACTTCGCCACATCGTCCAGCGGGAAGCTGTGGCTGGTCGAGAGCGAGAGCACGATCGCGTTTTCGGTGGCCGCTGCCTGCAGCTCGAAGTTGAAGCTGCGGCAGAAGCGCTTGCGCAGGGCCAGGCCCCAGGCCTTGTTGATGCGCGAGCCGTTGGGCGAATGGATGACCAGCTGGGTGCCGCCGGATTCGTCGAAAAAGCGCTCCATCGCCATCGTCTCGCGGGTGGGCAGCATCCCGAAGCCGGCGAGCATCTCGGCGCAATAATCGATGATCTGGGATGCCGACGCGGGATCGATCCCGACGTCGTCCATCAACCAGCGCAGCGCCGCGGCGTTGCCGTCGCCGGTGATGCGTTCGGCGATCGCCGCGCGCAGCCGCGAAACGCCGTGCGAGAGCTCGTCGCTGCGGCCCGGCGCCTCGCCCAGCCAGAACGGAATCGAGGGCGGCAGGCCCTGCGCATCCTCCACCCGCACGCGGCCGGGCTCGACGCGCAGGATGCGGTAGCTCGCGTTCCCGAGCTGGAACACGTCGCCGGCCAGCGATTCGACGGCGAAATCCTCGTTCACCGTGCCGATCTGGATCGACTGCGGCTCCAGCACCACCGAGTAATCGCCGGTGTCGGGGATGGTGCCGCCGGACATCGTCGCGGTCATCCGGGCGCCTGCACGCCCGCGCAAGGTGCCGTTGACCGCATCGCGATGCAGCCACGCGCCGCGGGTGCCGCGCCGGGTGGTGAAGCCGTCGGCCAGCATCCGCACGATCTCGCCGAACTTTTCGCGCGGCAACCCGGCATAGGGCCAGGCCTTCGCCAGCGCGGCGAAGAGCGCGTCTTCGTTCCACTCGCGCGCCGCGACCTCGGCCACCACCTGCTGCGCCAGCACGTCCAGCGGCGCCGGCGGCATGATCAACGCATCCAGTTCGCCGCGGCGCACGCAATCGAGCAGGGCCGCGCATTCGAGCAGTTCGTCGCGGGTGGTGGCGAACAGCCGGCCCTTGGGCACGCCGCCGACATGGTGGCCGGCGCGCCCGACCCGCTGCAGGAACGCGGCGATCGAGCGCGGCGAACCGATCTGGCAGACCAGGTCGACATCGCCGATGTCGATGCCGAGCTCCAGCGATGCGGTGGCCACCAGCACCTTCAGCTGGCCGGCCTTGAGCCGTTGTTCGGCGTCCAGCCGCAGTTCCTTCGAGAGCGATCCGTGGTGGGCGGCGACGTGTTCCTTGCCGAGCAGGTCGGCCAGCTGTCTGGCGGCGCGCTCGGCCATCCGCCGGGTGTTGACGAAGACCAGGGTGGTGCGGTGCTGATCGACCAGCTGGGCGATGCGCTGGTACACCTGCTCCCACTGCTCGTTGCTGATCACCGCCGAGAGCGGCGTCGGCGGCACTTCCAGCGCCAAGTCGCGCGGGCGGTCGTGGCCGATGTCGATCAGCGTGCAGTCGGCGCGACTTTCGGCATCGACATGCCCGGCGCCGACGAGGAAGCGCGCCACCGCCTCGATCGGCTTCTGCGTCGCCGACAGGCCGATCCGCTGCAGCGGCCGGCCGGCAAGCGCTTCCAGCCGCTCCAGCGACAGCGCCAGGTGGCTGCCGCGTTTGCTCTGCACCAGCGCGTGGATTTCGTCGACGATCACCGACTTCACCGAGGCCAGCATCGCCCGTCCGGATTCGGAGCCGAGCAGCACGTACAGCGATTCCGGCGTGGTCACCAGGATGTGCGGCGGGCACTTGCGCAGCGCCGCGCGCTCGGCCTGCGGGGTGTCGCCGGTGCGGACCGCGGTGCGGATCTCCACGTCGGGCAGGCCCATCCGCGCCAGTTCATCCCGGATGCCGGCCAGCGGCGCTTCCAGGTTGAGGTGGATGTCGTTCGACAGCGCCTTCAAAGGCGAGACGTACAGCACCTGCGTGGCATCGGCGAGGCCGTGCGCCAGGCCTTCGCGCAGCAGCGCATCGATGGCGGCGAGGAAGGCGGTCAGGGTCTTGCCGGAGCCGGTCGGCGCGGCTACCAGCACGTGTCGGCCGGCGGCGATTTCCGGCCACGCCCGCGCCTGCGCCTCGGTCGGCGCCGGGAAGCGGCCGGAAAACCACGCGGCGACCGCCGGATGGAAGCCGGCGAGTGCGGGGGGCAGGGACATGCCGCGATTATCCGCGCCGCCCGCCATCGCGGCCTGAACGGCGGCCTGCGGGGTGAAATCGAGGCGGAACTGGGCGGCCATCGCGCGAGGCTGGCGCGAAGCCGTCTCACCGCCTGCGACGCGCCCGTAAGCTATGCCGATGGAAGACGCCGAACCTGCCATCACCGTTGCCGGGGCCCTGCGCGCCGCCGAAGCCCGGATCGAGCGCATCGATGCCGAATGGCTGCTGTTGCACGTGCTGGACAGGCCCCGGAGCTGGCTGTTCAGCCATGATCGCGACCCCTTGCCGGCGGCGGCTGCCGATGCCTTCGCCGATCTCGTGGCGCGACGCGAGGCAGGGGAGCCGGTCGCCTATCTGGTCGGCCGGCGCGGATTCTGGACGCTCGATCTCGAAGTCACGCCGGCCACGCTGATCCCGCGCCCGGAAACCGAACGCCTCGTGGAGCTGGCGCTGGCACGGATCCCGGCGCAGTCGCCGACGCGCATCGCCGATCTCGGCACCGGCAGCGGCGCGATCGCGCTGGCCATCGCCCGCGAGCGGCCGCATGCGGAAGTCGTCGCCACCGATGCCAGTGCCGATGCGCTGGCCATCGCCAGCCGCAATGCCGGGCGCCATGGCATCGCCAACGTCGAGTTCCTCGAAGGCGATTGGCTGGCGCCGCTGGCCGGGCGGCGTTTCGATCTCGTCGCCAGCAATCCGCCCTACATCGCGGACGCCGATCCGCACCTCGCGCGCGGGGATCTGCGCTTCGAACCGGCATCCGCGCTCGCCTCCGGCCGCGACGGGCTAGACGACCTGCGCCGCATCATCGCCGGCGCGCCGGCCCATCTCGAAGCCGGCGGCTGGCTGCTGGTCGAGCATGGCCTGGAGCAGGGCGAGGCCCTGCGCGCGCTGTTCGTCGCGGCGGGTTTCGTCGATGTCGCCACCGAGCGCGATCTGGAAGGGCGCGACCGGGTGACGCTCGGGCGGATCGCGGCGGCCTGAGCGGTGTCGGGCTGCTGGCGTGGCCCCGGGCGGTGGCGCTGGCGAGGCTGTGGGCTCCTTACAACCCGCAGGAGTTTCAATGAACCGCGACCAGGAAAATTCCACGGCCGGTAGCCATCCGACCACGCCGCGTGCCAAGCGCATGAGCAACGAGACCGCGATCTTCCTGATCGTTCTGCTGGTGTTGTCGGTGGGCTTCGGCTACCGGTTCGGCAAGGATCTCGCCGAAAAGCAC
Organism: Pseudomonadota bacterium; assembly: GCA_023394655.1. Classification (GTDB taxonomy): domain Bacteria; phylum Pseudomonadota; class Gammaproteobacteria; order Xanthomonadales; family Xanthomonadaceae; genus Solilutibacter. Next base: position 1,743 of record JAEXAG010000124.1, on the reverse strand, counting down.
AATCGTGCCGACTGCATCGCCGCCGGGCTGGCGGCCGCTTGCCAGGGTGCGCCGAAGCCTTGATTCGCAAAGCGACTCCGGGCCGGTGCGACCGGCCGGCGCCATTCAGCACTCGATGACGTTCACCGCCAGCCCGCCGCGGCTGGTTTCCTTGTACTTGTCCTGCATGTCGCGGCCGGTGTCGCGCATGGTCTTGATGACCTTGTCCAGGCTCACCTTGTGCTTGCCGTCGCCGCGCATCGCCATGCGCGCGGCGTTGATCGCCTTGACCGCGCCCATCGCGTTGCGTTCGATGCAGGGGATCTGCACCAGCCCGCCGATCGGATCGCAGGTCAGGCCGAGGTTGTGTTCCATGCCGATCTCGGCGGCGTTCTCGATCTGCGAGGGCGTGCCGCCCAATGCCGCGGTGAGACCGGCCGCGGCCATCGAACAGGCCACGCCCACTTCGCCCTGGCAGCCGACTTCGGCGCCGGAGATCGAGGCATTCTCCTTGTACAGGATGCCCACCGCGGCGGCGGTGAGCAGGTAGTCGAACAGGCCCTTTTCGTTGGCGCCGGGAATGAAACGCTCGTAATAGCGGCCGACCGCGGGGATGATGCCGGCCGCGCCGTTGGTCGGTGCCGTGACCACGCGACCGCCGGCGGCGTTTTCCTCGTTCACCGCCAGCGCGTACAGGTTGACCCAGTCGAGCACGGTCAGCGGGTCGTGTGTCGCCGCTTCCGGACGCGAGCACAGCTCTTGGTACAGCGCCGGGGCGCGCCGGCTGACGTGCAGGCCGCCGGGCAGGGTGCCGGGTTGGCGGATGCCGCGGTCCACGCCGCCGCTCATCGCCGCCCAGATCTCACGCAGGCCGGCCAGCGTCTCCTCCTCGCTGCGCCAGGCGCGCTCGTTCTCCAGCATGATCTGCGCGATGGTGAGTCCGGTTTCCGCGCAGCGCGCGAGCAACTCGTCGCCGCTGGAGAACGGATGCGCCAGCGGGGTGGTGTCGGCGACGATGCGGTCTTCCGCGGCCTCGTCCTGGTTGACCACGAAGCCGCCGCCCACCGAGTAGTAATCGCGGGTGGCGATTTCGTTGCCGGCCTCGTCGTAGGCGGTGAAGCGCATGCCGTTGGTGTGGAAGGGCAGCTTCTGCCGCTTGTTCATCACCAGGTCGGTCTTCTCGTTGAAGTCGATCACGTGCCGGCCCTGCAGCGTGATCTTCTTCTCGCCGCGGATGCGCTCCAGCGCCGGCGGGATGATGTCCGGGTCGATCTCGTTGGGCCAATGACCTTCAAGCCCCATCATCAGCGCCTTGTCGGTGCCGTGGCCGCGGCCGGTCAGGGCCAGCGAGCCGAACACCTCGGCGCGGATGCGGGCCACCTCATCGAGCTTGCCGGCCTCGGCCAGGTGGTGTTCGACGAAGCGCGCGGCGGCGCGCATCGGGCCCACGGTGTGCGAGGAACTCGGCCCGATGCCGATCTTGTAGAGGTCGAAGATGCTGACGGACATGCGAGGCGGCAAGGGGAAAGGAAGCGCTATTCTAGGCAGGATTCCCGCATGCACCCGACGCCCGCGCATGGCGCTGATCCTTTACCAACGCGACGACTGCCACCTCTGCGACGAAGCGCTGGCCGTGCTGGCCGCGGCCGGCGTGCCGGATTTCGAAAGCGTGTTCATCGAGGACGATCCGCGCCTGGAAGCGGCTTACGGTCCGCGCGTGCCGGTGCTGCGGGATGCCCGCGACGGCACCGAGCTGGACTGGCC
>JAEXAG010000118.1 GCA_023394655.1 Pseudomonadota bacterium | reverse complement strand
CGCCGGCGCCTGGCCCGGCACCATTTCCGGCATCGCCTGCACCGCCGTGGGCTGCGGCGCGGGGGCACGCGCGGCCTGCTGTTCCTTGCCCCACTCCATCCACAGGAGCATGGCCACCATCAACCAGGCGACGATCAGGAAAAGGCGGGACTGGTTCATTCGGGCGTGCTCGATTCAGGCCGTGGCGGGACGGCCAAAGGGGACGGATGGGTGGAGGCGGCCTGCATTGTGCCGGTCGGGCCGGTGGCGGGCAACGCGCCGGCGCGGCGCATCAGCTCGAGGAACAGCGCCGAAAGCCCGGCATTGTCCAGTGCGGCCGCCGCGGGACGCAGCACCACGACGAGGTCGCCGGGACGCATCGCCGGCCGATGCCGGCGGAAGGTGTCCCGCAGCACGCGCTTGATGCGATTGCGGCCGACCGCTCGCGGATCCACCTTGCGTGAAACGGCCATGCCGAGCCGGGCGCCATCGCCGCCCTCGAGCCGATGCAGGACCATCGCCGCATGGTGCTGGCGGCGGGCGGACTTGAAGACCCGGGCATACTGCGCAGGCAAACGCACCCGCGCCGTTTTCGGGAAACGGGCGGGTGCGGGATCACTCATCGCTGGGACGGCGCGCGGCTGGCGCGCATCCACCGACCTTGCCGCCGGCCGGGCCGGCGACACGGGATCAGGCGGACAGGACCTTGCGGCCCTTGGCGCGGCGACGGGCCAGGATCTTGCGGCCGTCGGCCGTCTTCATGCGGGCACGGAAGCCGTGGTCGCGCTTGCGCTTGATGTTGCTGGGCTGGAAGGTACGCTTGGTGGCCATGTCGATGCCATATAGATGTGAAAAACTGAACCCGGAACTTTAGCCTGTCCGGATGTCCCCGGTCAAGACCCCGGTTCGGGCGGCAGCCACCGGGCCTGCCGCACGGTGGTAATCTGGGAGATTCCCGCCCTGCGTCCCTTCCAGCCCCGGCTGGCGGGCCGCGTCATTCCCGGAAACCGCCGTCGATGAGCCTGAGTCCCCATGCCCCCGCTTCCACCGGCCCCGATGTCTGGGCCCAGTGCATGGAGCGCCTGGCGATCGAGCTGCCGCTGGAAGAACTGCACGGCGGGCTGAAGACGCTGCAGGCACGGGCCCAGGGCGACACCCTGCACCTGTTCGCCCCCAACACCTTCATCCTCGAGGAAGTCCGCGACCGCCACCTCGGCCGGATCCGCGAACTGGCGCGGCATTTCGGCGGGCTTTCGGGGGTGGAACTGCAGATCGGCGCCCTGCCCGCCGCCCCGAAACCGCCACCGATGCCCGCCGCTCCCGCGGCCGCCGCGCTCGCCCCCGCCGCCGCGGAACCGTTCCAGGGCAACCTCGACAACTACTACCACTTCGAGAATTTCGTCGAAGGCCGCAGCAACCAGATGGCCCGCGCCGCCGCCTGGCAGGCCGCGCAGAAGCCCGGCGATCGCCTGCACAACCCGCTGCTGCTCTACGGCGGCACCGGGCTCGGCAAGACCCACCTGATGTTTGCCGCCGGCAACGAGATCCGTCGCCGCAATCCCGCCGCGCAGGTGCTCTACCTGCGTTCCAACGAGTTCTACAACGAGTTCATGCGCGCCCTGCAGGACCCGGACCGGCGCGCGGTGGACAAGTTCAAGCTGCGCTTCCAGAAGGTGGATGCGCTGCTGATCGACGACATCCAGTTCTTCGCCGGCAAGGACCGCACCCAGGAAGAGTTCTTCCACGTCTTCAACATGCTGTTCGATGGCCGCCAGCAGATCGTGATGACCTGCGACCGCTATCCGCGCGAAGTCGAGGGCCTGGAGCCGCGGTTGAAGTCCCGGCTGGCCTGGGGCCTGTCGGTGGCGATCGATCCGCCCGATTTCGAGACCCGGGCGTTGATCGTCATGGCGAAAGCCCGAGAGCGCGGCGCCGAGGTGCCCGAGGAAGTCGCGATGATGATCGCCAAGCGCATGCACTCCAACGTGCGCGACCTCGAAGGCGCGCTCAACTCGCTGGTGGCGCGCGCCAACCTGATGGGCCAGCCGATCACCCCGGAATTCGCCTTCGACACCCTGCGCGACCTGTTCCGCTCGCAGCAGGCGCTGGTGTCGATCCCCAACATCCAGAAGACCGTGGCAGACTACTACGGCCTGCAACTGCGTGATCTGCTGTCGAAACGCCGCACCAATTCGGTGACGCGCCCGCGGCACATGGCGATGCTGCTGGCCCGGGAGCTGACCGAACACAGCCTTCCGGAAATCGGGGATGCGTTCGGCGGTCGCGACCACAGCACGGTGTTGAACGGGTGCCGCAAGGCGCGAAGCCTGATCGAAACCGATGCGAAGTTCCACGATGATTGGGAAAAACTGCTCCGCAAACTCACCGAATAAGGTTTTCGAAGAGTATGTGCAGTGCCTGTGGACAAACTGGGGATGAAATCCGGCCCGAAAGTTGTCCACAACTTGCTCCACGCTTCACCACCGCTTCCCGCCATGGTTGAACCTGCGGAATAATCATTGAAAATCAAAGACTTGAAGCAGTTTTGAACCGGTTTCCGCGACACCAGCTCCACCACGTTCTTGAAGTTTTACAGTTCCAGAAGCATTGAGCCACGACCATCCAAGGACCCGAAACATGCGTTTCTCCCTGCAACGCGAAGCCCTGCTCAAACCTCTCGCCCAAGTGGTGAATGTCGTGGAACGCCGCCAGACGCTCCCGGTTCTCGCCAATCTTCTGATGCAGGTGGAAGACGGCAGACTCTCCCTGACCGGGACGGATCTGGAAGTGGAAATGATCGCGCGCGCCGATGCGCAGGACACCGAGTCCGGTGAAACCACGATTCCGGCCCGCAAGTTCTTCGACATCGTGCGTGCCCTGCCCGACGGCAGCCGGATCACCGTCAGCCAGTCCGGGGAGAAGATCACCGTGCAGGCGGGTCGCAGCCGCTTCAGCCTGGCCAGCCTGCCGGCCAACGATTTCCCCTCGATCGACGAAGTCGATGCCACCGAGCACGTGCAGGTGCCGGAATCCTCGCTGAAGGAACTGATCGATCGCACCGCTTTCGCGATGGCCCAGCAGGACGTGCGCTACTACCTCAACGGCTTGTTGTTCGACCTGCGAGACGGTTCCCTGCGTTGCGTGGCCACCGACGGCCATCGCCTGGCGCTGTGCGAGGCGGAGCTGGAGCAAGGCGGGCAGAAGCGCCAGATCATCGTGCCGCGCAAGGGCGTGCAGGAGCTGCAGCGCCTCCTGGAGGGCGGCGATCGCGTCCTGGATCTGGAATTGGGCCGCTCGCACATCCGGGTCAAGCGTGACGATGTCACCTTCACCTCCAAGCTCATCGATGGCCGTTTCCCGGATTACGAGGCGGTGATCCCGATCGGTGCCGACAAGCAGGTGACGGTGGATCGCGAAGCGCTGCGTGCGTCGCTGCAGCGCGCGGCGATCCTTTCCAACGAGAAATACCGCGGCGTTCGCGTCGAGGTGTCTCCGAACCTGCTTCGCATCCAGACCAACAATCCGGAGCAGGAAGAGGCCCAGGAAGAGGTCGAGGCCGATACCCGCGTGGATGCTTTGGCGATCGGCTTCAACGTGACCTATCTGCTGGATGCGCTCGGCGCCCTGCGCGACGAGAACGTGATCATTTCGATGCGCGATGCGAACTCCTCCGCGCTGGTGCAGGAAGCCGGCAACGCGCGCAGTCGCCACGTGGTCATGCCGCTGCGCCTCTGACCGTGCCCATCGTCTGTTTCACGTGGAACATGAGCGCCCGGCACGATCCGGGCGCTTTCATTTGCATGTGGCTCGGCTGACGTGCGCCTGAGCCGCATCGAATTGCATGACGTGCGCTCGATCGAACGCGCGAGCCTGGTGCCCGGCCCCGGACTCAACCTTCTGATCGGCGAAAACGGTGCGGGCAAGACCAGCGTACTGGAAGCCCTGCATCTGCTGGGTTACGGGCGCAGCTTCCGTGGTCGTGTGCGCGATGGCGTGATCCGAAGTGGTGCTTCCGCCCTCCAGGTCTATGCGGAATGGACGGATGGCAAGGGCATCACCCATCGCGCAGGGCTTCGCCATGCAGGCAACCAGTGGTCGGCGCGCCTGGATGGCCAGGATGTCGGGCAGTTGGGCGATCTGTGCGCCACGTTTCCGGTTTCCACCTTCGAGCCCAACAGCCATGCGCTGGTTTCCGGTGGTGGGGAGCCCCGTCGCCGCTTCCTCGATTGGGGTTTGTTCCACGTGGAACAGGGTTATCTCGCGCTGTGGCGGCGCTACCTGCGTGCACTGAAGCAACGCAACGCCTTGTTGAAGGCACGGCAGGCGGGATCCCAGCTGGATGCCTGGGATCGCGAGCTTGCCGATGCCGGCGAGCCGCTGCAGGGGCGGCGGGCGGCATACGTCGCAGCGCTCTTGCCGCATCTTCAGGCCGTGACCGAACAATTGCTGCCGGATTTCGGCATCGCTTCGTTGGGCTTGTCGTCGGGCTGGAAACAGGATCAGGTGTCCCTGCTTGATGCCTTGCTCCTGGGGCGGGAGCGCGATCTGGCGCTGGGGCATACCGGTGTCGGTCCGCACCGTGCCGACTGGCGGGTGGATTTCGTCGCCCGGCCGGACCGGACGCCATATTCGCGCGGACAGGCGAAGCTGGTGGCTTTGGCCTGTCTCTGGGCGCAGGCCCGGCATTTCCATGCCGAGCGTGGCGAATGGCCGCTGATGTTGCTGGATGATTTCGCCTCGGAGCTGGATTCCCGGCATCGGGGGCGGGTGCTGGCCGAACTTCAGGCGGCCAACGCCCAGGTTTTCATGACCGGTGTCGAGGCCCCGGCGGAGATCGCCGGGTTGCCGATCACCACGTTCCACGTGGAACATGGAGAGGTCATACCTGTGCCCTGAACGTCTCCGGGAACCCCTCGACCGACGGCGAAATGGCCGAAATGCTATGATGGTGCATTGATTCACGCACTCTGGCGCGGCCTTCCCGTCCGCGCCGAACCGGAGTTCCCATCCGCATGACGGAAGCGACCGAGGCCCTGCCGGGCCAGCCTAACACCCAATACGATTCCAGCAAGATCACGGTCCTGCGCGGCCTCGAGGCCGTCCGCAAGCGCCCGGGCATGTACATCGGCGACGTGCATGACGGCACCGGCCTGCACCACATGGTGTTCGAGGTGGTCGACAACTCGGTGGATGAGGCACTGGCCGGCCATGCCGACAACATCTTGGTCACCATCCATGCCGATGGCTCGGTCTCGGTGTCGGACAACGGCCGCGGCATCCCGGTCGACATCCACAAGGAAGAGGGGGTTTCCGCCGCCGAGGTCATCATGACCGTGCTGCATGCCGGCGGTAAATTCGACGACAACAGCTACAAGGTCTCCGGTGGCCTGCACGGCGTGGGCGTGAGCGTGGTCAACGCGCTGTCCGACAAGCTGACCCTGGACATCTGGCGCGATGGCGGCCACCACCAGGTGGAATTCCGCCTGGGCGAGGTCGTGGCACCGACGCGGCGGGTCGGGGAGCAGGGCGATCGCAAGGGCACCGTGGTGCGCTTCTGGCCTTCCGCCGACATCTTCACCGATACCGAGTTCCACTTCGACATCCTGGCCCGCCGCCTGCGCGAGCTCAGCTTCCTCAATTGCGGCGTCAAGATCACCCTGGTGGACGAGCGCGGGGAAGGGGAAACCGTCGCTTTCCAGTACGAAGGCGGCATCCGCAGCTTCGTCGAGCATCTGGCGCAGTTGAAGACCCCGCTGCACCCGAACGTGATCTCGGTCACCGGCGAGCAGAACGGCATCACCGTGGACGTGGCCCTGCAGTGGACCGACGCCTATCAGGAAACGATGTTCTGCTTCACCAACAACATCCCGCAGAAGGATGGCGGCACCCATCTGCAGGGTTTCCGCGCCGCGCTGACCCGCACCCTGACCAATTACATCGAGCAGAACGGGATCGCCAGGCAGGCCAAGGTCCAGCTCTCCGGCGACGACATGCGCGAAGGCCTGATCGCCGTGCTTTCGGTGAAGGTACCGGATCCGAGCTTCTCCAGCCAGACCAAGGAGAAGTTGGTCTCATCCGAAGTGAGACCAGTCGTCGAGAGCGCGTTCGGCGCACGTTTGCAGGAATTCCTCGAAGAAAACCCGAGCGAGGCCCGCGCCATCGCCGGCAAGATCGTCGATGCCGCCCGTGCCCGCGAGGCCGCCCGCAAGGCCCGCGACCTGACCCGCCGCAAGGGCGCGCTGGACATCGCCGGCCTGCCCGGCAAGCTCGCCGATTGCCAGGAAAAGGATCCGGCGCTGTCCGAGCTGTTCATCGTCGAGGGCGACTCCGCCGGCGGCTCGGCCAAGCAGGGCCGCAACCGCAAGACCCAGGCGATCCTGCCCCTGCGCGGCAAGATCCTCAACGTGGAGCGCGCGCGCTTCGACCGCATGCTCTCCAGCGCCGAGGTGGGCACGCTCATCACCGCGCTGGGCACCGGCATCGGCAAGGACGAGTACAACCCGGACAAACTGCGCTACCACCGCATCATCCTGATGACCGACGCCGACGTCGACGGAAGCCACATCCGCACCCTGCTGCTGACCTTCTTCTATCGGCAGATGCCGGAGTTGATCGAACGCGGCCACGTCTACATCGGCCTGCCGCCGCTTTACAAGATCAAGCAGGGCCGCAACGAGCTCTATATCAAGGACGATGCCGCGCTCGACGCCTACCTCGCCAACAATGCCGTGGAAGGTGCCGCGCTGGTGCCGGCCGAGAACGAACCGGCGATCGACGGGCCGGCGCTCGAACGCCTGCTGATGGCCTATGCCGAAGCCCGTGCCGCCATCGCCCGCAATGCGCATCGCTTCGATCCGGTGGTCCTGGAATCGCTGGTGGAATTCAGCCCGCTGGATGCCGGCACGCTGGCCGAGAACACCGACGAGGCGCATGAACTCGAGGCCCTGGCCGCGCGTCTCAACCGCACCGGCCTGGGCCGTCCGCGCTATGCGCTGCGCGTCCAGAGCGCCACCGAAGGCCATCCGGCCGCGCTGGTCATCGTGCGTCGCCACATGGGCGAGGAACTGACCCAGGTGCTGCCGCTGGCCGTGTTCGAACACGGTGAGCTGCGCCCGCTGCGCGAAGCCGCCGCGATGCTGAACGGGCTGGTGCGCGGAGGTGCGCAGATCGTCCGCGGCAATCGCTCGCAGGCGATCACCTCGTTCGCCCAGGCGCAGGCCTGGCTGATGGAGGAGGCCAAGCGCGGCCGCCAGATCCAGCGCTTCAAGGGCCTCGGCGAAATGAATCCCGAGCAGCTCTGGGACACCACGGTGAACCCCGATACCCGCCGCCTGTTGCAGGTGCGGATCGAGGACGCGGTCGCCGCCGACCAGATCTTCACCACCCTGATGGGCGACGTGGTGGAGCCGCGCCGCGAGTTCATCGAGGACAACGCGCTGAAGGTCGCCAACCTCGACGTCTGATCGCGGCATTCCCGCCACGGCCGCCGGCCTTTGCACGCGGCCGGGCAGGGGAGATGATGGCCGCCATGGACACGCCTCGCCCGCCCATTCCTCCGGCCACCTCGGCCGGACGCTTCCCCTTGCTCGCGATGGCGGGCGATTTCCTGCTCGCGGCCGCCCTCATGCTGCTCTTGATGTCCCTGTCGATGGTCGGCTGGGGGCTTCTGGACAGCCTGCAGGCCGGGCCCGGCGCGGCGCGGCCCGATCCCTGGCAAAGCCCGAGCGAGGTCTTCATCGCCGTCAGCGGCGGCCTGTCGATGCTAATCGCCGGCCTGCTGCTGGTCCGGATGCGCGCCTTCACCCGGCATCCGCCGGTCGATGAACCGGCCGCCCTGCGCGATCCGCGCACCTGGCGCGATGCCGTCCTCACCGGACTGGCACTGGTGGCCGCCAGTGCGCTGCTGACCGAACTCCTTTCGCTTGCCGGGGATGTGCCGGATCCCGGCAACATGAAGCTCCTGGAGGCGCTGTACGCGGCCAATCCGTTGTGGCTGATCCTGGTGGCGGTGGTGCTGGCGCCGCTGGCGGAGGAATTGCTGTTCCGCCGCATCCTGTTCGGTCGCCTGCTCGCCGCCGGACGCCCATGGATCGGGCTGGTGGCGACCAGCCTGCTGTTCGGCCTGCTCCACGAGCCGCCGCTTGGCAGCGATCATCCGTGGTTGATGCACGCCGGCCTGCTGGGCTTCTATGCGCTCATGGGCGCGGCATTCGCGTGGCTCCACCGCCGTACCGGGACGTGGTGGGCGGCCGTGGCGGCGCACGCGGTGAACAATGCCGTGGCGGCGCTGTTCCTGGCGCCAGCCTGAGCGCCGGCGAAACGGTTCCGGCGGCTTGACGCGGCTTTCAACCCCGGCCATTTACAACCTGTACAGATCACTCATTCAGGAAGATCGCCATGCGCATGCCCCGCAAGCTCCTTTTCGCCGCCATCGTCGCCGCGACCGCCGCGGCCTGTGCCACCACCACCTCGCCCACGGGCCGCACCCAGATGGTGGGCGCGGTGCCGCAGGCCCAGCTCGACCAGATGGGCGCGCAGGCGTTCGCCGAACTGAAGGCGCAAAAGGCGCAGGCCAGCGATGCGCGCCAACGCAACTACGTGAATTGCGTGGTCACCACGATCGTCCGTGAACTGCCGGCAGACTGGCAGCGCTACAGCTGGGAAAACGCCCTCTTCCAGGACAACAACCCCAATGCGTTCGCGCTCCCGGGGGGCAAGGTCGGACTGTACACGGGCATCTTCACCGTCGCCAGGAACCAGGACCAGCTCGCCGCCGTGGTGGCGCACGAGATCGGCCACGTGATCGCCAATCACCACAACGAGCGCATCACCCGCCAGCTCGGCGCCCAGTCGGCCGTGCAGATCGCCGGTGCGCTGGCGGGCGCACGTTACGGGCAGGGAGCCGCCCAAACCGTCGGGCAGCTTGGCGGCCTGACGGCCCAGAGCGCCTTCCTGCTGCCGGGTTCGCGCGCCCAGGAAACCGAAGCCGACATCGTCGGCCAGCAGCTGATGGCGAAGGCCGGTTTCGATCCGCGCCAGGCGGTGAACCTGTGGCAGAACATGATCGCCGCCAGCGGCAATCGCGCACCCCAATGGCTCTCCACCCACCCGGATCCGCAGGCCCGGCTGAGCGAGATGACCCAGCGTGCGACGGGCCTGGTCAGCACCTACGAACAGGCCCGTGCAAGCGGCCGAAAGCCCAATTGCGGCTGACGCGCACCGCGGCCCAGGATGCCCGCTGAAAACTGAATCCCCCCCGGTACGGAACTGCCGGGGTCACGGGCATCTGCTAGTTTTATCCGCCTGTCGCCCGCCGGGCGTGTCCTGATTGGAGAAAACCCATGACTTCCATTCGTCGCGTGCTGACCGTTTCGATCGCACTCGCCCTGTCCACGACGATCGCCGCGCCCGCGTTCGCGCAGGCCAGCAAGCGTCAGGAGCGGCGCGCCGCCCAGCAGCAGCAGGAACAGAAGGTCGCCGAATTCCCCGCCGCCAGCCGCCAGGAGCCCGATGTCCGCCCGACCCCGCGCGGCCTGCGCGAATTGCAGGCGATGAACAAGCTCTACGAGGAAGAGAAGTACGCCGAGCTGCTGGCCCGCGCCGTGCCGTTCGCGGAATCCGCCACGAATGCCTACGAGAAGTCGCTGGCCTACCAGATGGCTGCGGTCGCGGCGACCGAAGTCGATGACCTCGCCAAGGCCGCGACCTACTATCGCGCGTCGCTGGATGCCAACGGCCTCGACAACAACAACCATTACCGCATGATGAGCAACCTCGCGGTGACCGAATCGCAGGCCGAGGACTATGCCGCGGCCATCGCCACCATCGACCGCTTCCTCGCCGAAACCCGCAGCGAGGATCCCAAGTACCTCACCATGAAGGCCGGCCTGCTCGCAAGCGCCGAGCGCAACGAGGAAGCGGCCGCCCTGTTCCAGCAGTTGCTGGCGAAGAACCCCGACGACAAGCGCCTGCTGATGAACGCGGTCGCCACGCTGCAGCAGGCCGACAAGTTCACCGAGGCCAACGCCCTGCTGGAACAGGCGCGCTCGCGCGGACAGCTCACCGAAGCCCGCGAATACCGTGCGCTGTATTTCGGCCTGCTCAACGACGAGAAGTGGAAGGAAGCCGCCGAAGTGATCGAGGACGGACTGGCGAAGGGCGTGCTCGCGCGCGATGCCGACCTCGGCCGCGCCTGGGCGGTGACCGCCAACCGTGCCTACTTCGACGAGGATCTGGACGCCGCCGCCAAGTTCTACGCGCTTGCCGCGCCGCTGGCCGAGGATGGCGAGACCTGGCTCAACCTCGCGCGCATCTACCACCAGCAGGGCAAGAAGGTGCAGACCCGCGAAGCCGCCCGCCATGCGCTGGAGAAGGGTGTCAAGAATCGCGACGAAGCGAACCGGCTCGTCAATCTGAAGTAATTTTCCTGCACAATGAAAAGCCCGGGACATGCATGGCGCCTGACCCGATTGTTGGTATAAGCTAGGGGGTTCCTGCCGCTCTAAGGCAGGAACCCTTTCCTTCCACGGCGCAGCCGCGTCGAGCAGAACACACTTAACGAGCCAGCGCATGACGGAAACCACCGCCCGCTACGTGTACACCCCCGAGAGCGAAGACGAAGGTCTGAGCTGGGCCCGCATCGCCGGCATTTCGGTGGCCATCGCCGTCCACGTCGGCGCCCTGCTGCTGATGCTGGCGCCGGTCTCCCCGCCGGCCAAGGACGTGGCCGACAAGGACCGCGTCACGGTGAACTTCATCGATCCGCCGCCGCCGCCGCCGCCGCCGCCGCCGCCGCCGAAAGAGCCGCCCAAGGAAATCAAGCTGACGCCGCAGCCGCAGCCGCCGCAGCCGCGTCCGCAGCTGCCGCCGCCGCCGGAACAGCCGCCGGTGATCGTCGATTCGCCGCGCGCCAGCGACACCCAGGCCCCGCCGCCCGCACCGCCGGCCCCGCCGGTCCACGTGCCGGCCGCCCCGCCGAGTCCGCCCTCCGGTGACCTCACCGCGAGCATGTGTACCCGCCCGAGCCCGCAGTATCCCCGCGAGGAAATGCGCTCCGGCGTGACCGGTACCACCCGCGTGCTGGTGCGCTTCAACAACTCCGGCACCATCACCGATGCCTCGGTGGCGCGCAGTTCCGGCAACCGCAACCTCGATCGTGCCGCCACCACCGCGGTCCGCCGTGCCAAGCTCTGCCCCGGTTCGGGTGATGGCAGCGGCTACATCGAAATCGCGTTCACGCTGTAATTCTTCCTGCTCCTGGTTCCACTATTGACCCGCTGGGTCTTCTCATCCACTCAACAAAGGTAAGCGTCATGCTGCAGCAAACTCCCGCGCCCGCCGCCGGTGCATCCAACGCCGAGGCCTTCAAGGCCATGGGCTTCCAGGACCTGATCCAGCAGTTCGACCTGCTGCTCTGGGTCGTGTTCCTGACTCTCGTCCTGTTCTCGATCCTCTCGATCTACTATCTCGTCGTGAAGTCGGTGAAGTACGCGCAGCTGCGCGGCAGCGCCGACCGCGTGGTGGGCACCTTCTGGCAGACCCCGAACGCCCAGGACGCCATCCGCTTCATGGAAGAGCAGCCGGCTTCCGAGCCGTTCTCCAAGATCGCCCTCGATGCCGCCAAGGCCGCCGCGCACCACCAGCGCCACCAGGGCGACGGCAGCCGCCTGACCGAAAGCATGACCCGTTCCGAACTGGTCGACCGCGCCCTGCGCCAGGCCGTGGTGCGTGAAAGCTCCAAGCTGCAGAACGGCATGACCCTGCTGGCCACCGTCGGCGCGACCGCTCCGTTCATCGGCCTGCTCGGCACCGTGTGGGGCATCTACCACGCGCTGATCGCGATGGGTGCCTCCGGCGACGCCTCGATCTCGGCCGTGGCCGGCCCGGTGGGCGAGGCGCTGATCATGACCGCGATCGGCCTGTTCGTGGCCATCCCGGCGGTGATCATCTTCAACTTCTTCAACCGCCAGAACA
>JAEXAG010000084.1 GCA_023394655.1 Pseudomonadota bacterium | reverse complement strand
GGCATGCCCGCCTTCGGCGTGGCGCGCGAGCATCAGGAACGGTTGCAGGCGCTGATGAAGGCGCAGCTGGACTATCAGGAATCGCTCGCGGCCCACAACGAGGTGTTGCTGCGTTCCGCGCAAGAGGCGCACGAGAACTTCGAGCGCAAGTTGTCCGCGCACGAAGCGCCGGGACTGGAAATCACCAGCGCACGCGCGCTGTTCGACCTGTGGATCGATGCCGCCGAAGAAGCCTTCGCGGCGATGGCGCTTTCCGGCGATTACCGCGAGGTGTACGGACGGATGGTCAATGCGCAGATGAAGCTGCGCCAGGACGTGCAGCGCGAGATCGAGCAGGCGACCGGCCTGGTCGGCATGCCCACCCGCACCGAGATGGAGGCCGCGCACCAGAAGATTGCCCAGCTCGAACGGCTGGTGCGTCGCCTGCAGCGGCAAGGCGATGCGGCTACCGATGAACCCGTGGCCGCGCGCCGGGCACCGGCACGGAAGGCGCCTGCGCGTGCCGCCGCGAAGACAGCCGCCGCCACTCCCGCGCGCAAGCCGGCGAAGAAGGCCGTGGCCACGAAGAAGGTCGCCAAGCGTCCGGCCAAGCGCAAGGCCACGCAGCCCACCCGCGCCACGCCGGCGAAAGCCGCCCGCAAGACCGTGAAACGGAGTCGCTGACATGAACAGTCCGCTGAAGCTCACGCCCGAGGAGCTCGTCAACGAAGCGCTGAGGATGCAGTCCAAGCTCGCCAGCGGGCTGGAAACACTGCGTGACGTCGGCAACTTCGATTACGGCGCAACCGAGAAGGAAGAGGTCTGGCGCGACGGCAAGACCGTGCTCTACCGCTTCATCGGAGAGCGCGCCCCGACCTCGCGGGTGCCGATCCTGGTCAGCTATGCGTTGGTCAATCGCCCGTACATGATCGATCTCCAGGACAACCGCTCGCTGGTGAAGGGGCTGCTGGCCCGCGGCGAGGACGTCTACGTCATCGATTGGGGATATCCCGACCGTTCCGACCGCTGGCTGGACCTCGAGGACTACATCCAGCGCTTCATCGGCGGCGCGGTGGACCATCTGCGCCAGTCGCATGGCGTGTCCGGCGTGAACCTGCTGGGCATCTGCCAGGGCGGCGTGTTCTCGCTCTGCTATGCCGCGCTGAATCCGGGCAAGGTCCGCAATCTCATCACGATGGTCACCCCGGTCGATTTCCAGACCCCGGACAACATGCTGTCCAACTGGACCCGTGGCATGGACGTGGATCTGTTCGTGGAAACGCTCGGCAACGTGCCGGCGGATCTGATGAACTGGTCCTACCTGATGCTGAAGCCATTCCGGCTCAACCTGCAGAAGTACGTCGGCATGGTCGATCTCCTCGACGACAGCAAGGCGATGGAGGATTTCCTGCGGATGGAGAAGTGGATCTTCGACTCGCCCGATCAGGCCGGCGAGGCCTTCCGCCAGTTCATCAAGCAGTTCTACCAGGCCAACGGCTTCATCAACGGCGGGGTGGAGATCGGCGGCGAGGCGGTCGATCTCGGCTTCGTCGACATGCCGGTGCTCAACATCTACGCCGAACAGGATCACCTGGTGCCGCCGGATGCCTCGCGCGCGTTGAAGGGCCTGGTCGGCAGCGACGATTACACCGAGCTCAGCTTCCGCGGCGGCCACATCGGCATCTACGTGTCCAGCCGCGCGCAGAAGGAAGTGCCCGACACCATCCACGCCTGGTTGAAGAAGCGCTGATGGCCACGTCCGGGCGGCCCTTGACCCGCTCGCGCCGGCAACGCGTGCTTGCCGGGGTGATGGGCGGCATCGCCGAATGGCTCGGCTGGGACGCGAACCTGGTGCGGATCGTGTTCGTGGTGGTGTCGATCCTTTCCGTGGCCTTCCCGGGCATCGTGGTGTATCTCCTGCTCTGGCTCCTGATGCCCGATGCCGCCGAATGAGCGGCGGATGCCGCGCGGACTGCTGATCGCCTTGCGTGCGGCCGGAGTCGTCTGGACCCTACCCAATACCGTCCTCGGGATGCTGCTCGGCGTCACGGGCATCGCGGCGGGTGCGCGCGCACGTTTCAGCCGACAGGAGTTCGCCGTCGTCTTCGATCGCTGGCCGTGGGGCCCCGGCGGTGCGATGACGCTCGGCAACGTCATCATCAACACGCTCGACGGGCTGGAGGCCGAGTGCCTGAGCTATGCCCACCGCGCCGGCGAATGCGTGGATCCGAGGATGCGCCTGGGCGACCACGAGCGTGCCCACGTCTACCAGTACATGTTGTTGGGCCCGCTGTTCCTGCCGCTCTATTTCCTGCTCGGTGGCGTCAGCGCCCGCAACCCGCTGGAGCGCGCGGCGGATCGATATGCCATCGAAGGCCGCGGCTGGTGGCCGTGGGCCGGGGCGAAGCGTCGGGCGACATGAATTTGCATCAGCGAATCCGGCAGGCGTTATACTGCCCGCCCGCGCCGAAGTGGCGGAATCGGTAGACGCAGCGGATTCAAAATCCGCCGCCCTTAAAAGCGT
>JAEXAG010000060.1 GCA_023394655.1 Pseudomonadota bacterium | reverse complement strand
AGGAGATCGCGGCGATGCGGGCGATCAAGCATGCCTTCGACCCGGACGGCATCATGAATCCGGGCAAGTTGTTCGACTGATCAGTGCGTGCGGACGGCCCGAGGCATCGGCCACCGGCTCAAGGTGTGGCGTCGAACGGCTTCTCCGCCAGCAGCACGCTGCCGATGATGTCCTCACCCTCGTACTTGCGGATCAGCGCTTTCCAAGTCGCCGCATCGCCGCCGGCGCACAGGGCATCGGCCAGCGCCGGGTTGCCGACGCCGCTGCGGAAGTGCCGACACATGCGCTGTTTCAGGATGTACTCGCGCACGTCCGCCGGCAGCGTTTCCACGGCGACTTCGCTGCCGTTGCCGGTTTCGACCGGGAGCGGGCGCGGTTCCGCGGGTGCATCGCTCACGGTCGGCGGATTGCCGGTGGCGTCCGGCGCCTTGTCCGTGGGTGCGGGCGCTGTGCAGGCTGCCAGGAGCATGGCGAGCGCGACGATCACGCTGCGATCAATCGGCACGGCCGCCGAACTCGCCGGTGCTGGTGTTCACCCACACCTTCTCGCCGTTGGCGATGTATTCGGGCACCTGGATCTCGATGCCGGTCTCGAGCCGCGCCGGCTTCGGGCGCTTGGTCGCGGTGCCGCCCTTGAGTTCAGGCGGGGTTTCCACCACTTCCAGCACCACCGAGGTCGGCAACTGCAGCGCGACCGGCTGGTCGTCGATGATCTGCACGTAGCAGCCGCCCAAACCATCGGTGATGTAGCCGGCGGCCTCGCCGATGCTCGCGGCATCCAGTGCGTACTGGCTGTAGTCCTCGTCGTCCATGAACACGAATGCGTCGCCATCCTTGTACGAGAACGTGGCCTGGCGGCGCAGCAGCTCGACCTCGTTGAGGTTGTCGTCGGCGTCGAAGCTGGCATCGAGCTTGTTGCCGCCCGGCACCGAATACATGACGAAGCGGAAGCGGACGTTGCCACCGCGGCCCTGCGGGCTCGAGCGCTCGATGTCGCGGATCTGGTACACGCCGCCGTTGTATTCGACGACATTGCCTTTCTTGATGTCGGAAGCCTTCATGGGGGTTTGCTCCGGAAGTGTTGCTTGCTCCCTCCCCTGAGTCAGGGGAGGGCCGGGGAGGGGTGTGGAGGCTTACTTCGGTGCCAGCCGCACCGCGCCGTCCAGGCGGATGGTCTCGCCGTTGAGGTAGGTGTTGGAGAGGATGTAGCCGACGAGATCGGCGAACTCGCCGGGCTGGCCGAGACGCGAGGGGAAGGGGATCGATGCGGAGAGCGAGGCCTGCACCTCGTCGGGCATGCCATCGACCATCGGCGTCCAGAAAATGCCGGGCGCGATGGTCATGACGCGGATGCCGAAGCGGGCCAGTTCGCGCGCCATCGGCAGGGTCATGCCGACCACGCCGCCCTTCGATGCGGAGTACGCGGCCTGGCCGATCTGGCCTTCGTAGGCGGCCACGGAAGCCGTGTTGACGATCACGCCGCGTTCGCCGTCGCTGCCGGCCTCGTTGTGCTGCATCAGGTCGGCGGCGGCCTTGGCGACGTTGAAGCTGCCGACCAGGTTGACCATCACCGTGGACTGGAATTGGCCCAGCGCCATCGGCCCGTTGCGGCCCAGCACGCGACCGGCGCCGAGGATGCCGGCGCAGTTGATCGCGGTGTTCAGCCCTCCCATGAACGCCTTCGCGGCCGCGACGTTGGCGGCCACGGCGGCTTCGTCGGTGACGTCGGTCTTCCAGTAGCGTGCGTTGGCTTCGCCCAGTTCGGCCACCGCGCCGGCGCCTTTTTCATCGTTGACGTCGAACAGTGCGACCTTGCCGCCGGCCTTGATGATGGACTGCGCCACGGCGAAGCCGAGGCCGGAAACGCCGCCGGTGATGACGGCGCGGGAATCGTGCAGTTGCATGGTCTGTCCGGGAAATCGTGGGCCGGCCATTATCGCCGTTGCCGGGACGACGGGGGAAGCGGTGGCTCAGCTTTCCATCGCGCGACCGGCGCGGCTGCCGGTTTCCCGGCCCAGCAGGCCGGCCAGCCAGCGCCCGGTTTCCGCGAGCCGTGGCAGATCGATGCCGGTTTCGATGCCTAGCCCGTGCAGCATGTACACCACGTCCTCGGTGGCGACGTTGCCGCTGGCGCCCTTGGCATACGGGCAGCCGCCGGTGCCGGCGACGGCCGCATCGATCACCGAGACGCCTTCCTCCAGACAGGCCAGCAGGTTGGCCAGCGCCTGGCCCCAGGTATCGTGGAAGTGCAGCGCGAGCGCCTCCACCGGCACTTCGGCGGCCACCGCGCGCAGCATCGCGCGCGCCTTGAGCGGCGTGCCGATGCCGATGGTGTCGCCCAGCGAGATTTCGTGGCAGCCCATCGCGTGCAATGCCTTGGCGACTCGCACCACGTAGGCCAGCGGGACATCGCCCTGGTAGGGGCAGCCAAGCACGGTGGAGACGTAGCCACGGACGCGCACGCCATCCGCGCCCGCGGCTTCCAGCACCGGCGCGAAGCGTTGCAGGGATTCATCGATGGACGCATTGATGTTGCGCAGATTGAACGCTTCCGAGGCCGCCGTGAACACCGCGACTTCCTCCACGCCCACCGATCGCGCGCGTTCATAGCCCTGCAGGTTCGGCACCAGCACCGGGTAGGCGATGCCCGGCCGGCGCCGGATGCCGGCATAGACCTCGGCCGCATCCGCCATCTGCGGCACCCATTT
>JAEXAG010000053.1 GCA_023394655.1 Pseudomonadota bacterium | reverse complement strand
ATGCCTGTCTCCTCGTCGCCGCCCTGCTGCCCTATGTCTGGACGGTGGTGGCCAAGCAATCCGCCGGTGGCCGGCTGGACAACCATGAGCCGCGCCTGTGGCTCGAAAAGGAAGCCACGCCGAAATCGCGCCGTGCCGATGCCGCGCAGAAGAATGCGTTCGAGGCTTTCCCGGCATTCGCCGCGGCCGTGCTGATGGCGCAGGCGGCCGGCGTCGATCCGCAGCGGATCGGCTGGCTGGCGGCGGCCTTCGTGGTGTTCCGCGTGCTGCACGGCCTCTTCTACGTCGGCAACCAGGCCTCGATGCGCAGCCTCGTCTGGTTCGCCGGGCTGCTGTGCGTGCTGGCGCTGATGGGGATGGCGATCCTGCGCGTGGCCTGAGGATCAGCCGCGCCCGCCATCGATCCGCAGCAGCAGATCGCGCAGCGGGGTGATGGCGGTCGCCAGGCCGGCGAGCACGCCGAGCGCATTCGCCAGCACGTCCAGCGTGTCCAGCTGGCGGCCCAGCTTCATGCCGCCTTGCAGCTGCTCCATCGCGATGCCGAACAGCACCAGCAGCAGCGCCACCAGCCACCACGAGGCCCGCCGGGCGAACAGCTGCACCGCGCCGGCCATCAGCGCGAAATAGGCGAGGAAGTGGCTGACCTTGTCGTTGCCGATCGGAAGGTCCGGCAAGTCCTTCGGTGGCAGCAGGGAAAGCGCCACCACGCCGCCGATCGCCAGCATCCACAGCGTGGTCCACAGCCACGGGCGACGGAAGGGCTTGAGTGAGCGGCCGGCTCGGTAGGTCGTATTCATCCGTGAATGATGCCTGCGGGAAATTGAACGGCCGTTACCGGACGAATGGAAACAAGGGGAAACCGCGCCGGGTCAGAGCCGCCAGCTCATCTCGCCGAGAAGGAAGGCGTGGCCCAGCTCGACGCCGTACTCGAAGCCCATGAACTGGAAGCGCTCGCCCATGGCCTCGGGCAGGGTCAACTGCTTGGTTTCCTGCCGCAGTCGCAGGCGCGTGGCCTCGTCGCGGGCGTGGGCCTCGGCTTCGGCCAGGCGGGCGTCCAGCCCGTTGCCGATCAGGAAGCCGGCCTGGGTGGCGTAGCCGGCGAGATCGAAACCGGCGCCGGTGCCGGCTTCGGCGAGCGCGGTGAAATCCACCGACGCGGTGATGTCCTGCAGGCCCGGCAGGTCCAGCACGTCGGCGACGACATGGTGCTGGCGGAACGCGCGCAGCGTGCCTTCGGGCCGACCGGGGGCGTAGAACTCGCCGCGCGGATAGCCGTAATCGCAGAACAGCAGGGCGCCGCGCCGCATCCGGCCGATCACCGCCTGGATCCAGTACGGCAGCTGCGGCAGCAGCTCGGAGCGATAGCCCGTGGCGAACGGGGCTTCGAGCGCCGATTCCACGTGGCGCACGGTGGCGGCGAGCAAGGCGTCGGCCGGGCGCTCGACGATGAAGAAGCCGCCATCCGCACGGCTGGCGACGTATTCCTCGCGCAACTCCCCCGCGCCGGCGACGACGAAACGCGAAGTCGGCAGGGCATCGATGACTTCGTTGGCGAAGACCGCGCCTTCCCATTCGTCGTCGATCGGCCCGTCCAGCCATTCCAGCAGCTCGAACAGCGGCGGGGCGAGATGCCGGGACAGCCGCTCGCGCTGGCGTTCGCGCAGGTCGGCGCTGGGCTCGAGGATGGCGTAGCGCGCGGGCAGGGCATCGAGCGCCATGAATCGCTTCAGCGCGGTTTCGGCGAAGGCGCCGCTGCCGCCGCCGATCTCGAGGAACTGCGCCTGCGGCCCGACCTGGGCCAGCACCGGTGCCAGCGCATCGGCCACGCAGGCCGCGAACAGCGGCCCCAGCTCCGGCGCGGTGACGAAATCGCCAGCCGTACCGAACTTGGTCGCGCCGGCACTGTAGTAGCCGAGCCCCGGCGCGTACAGCGCCAGTTCCATGAATCTCCGGAACGGGATTGCCCCGCCTTCGGCGGTGATTTCGGCTTGGATCAGCTCCCGCAGGCGGTCGCTGTGGGCGCGGGCATCGGCGCTCGGGGGCGGAAGCGAATTCATCGGAAACGGGCAGGCACGGACATGCCCCTCAGCATACCCGTGCCCATCGCCGCCCGAACGCCGGGGCGATTACTTGTCCTGCTGTTCCTCGCGCATCCACTTGCGGATGTACGCGCGCACGACGAACGGCATCGCCAGCATGATGACCATCCCGGCGATCGTCAGCCAGCCGACCGGCTTCTGCAGCATTTCCACCAGAATCGGGTGCATGGCACTCCCTCCCACGTGATTTGCAGCCATTGTGCGCCAGCGGCGCGATCCCGATTTGATCATGCTCAAAACCGGGGCGGACGGCGAGTCGGGTAGCATCGTGGGCCACCCCGAAGGCGCAGCCGAACCCGCGATGACTCCGCCCCGTCCCGTCGCCATGATCACCGGCGCCGCCCGCCGCATCGGCGCGGTGATCGCGCGCCGTTTGCACGCCGAGGGCCATGACCTGGCCCTGCACTATCGCCATTCCGAAGCGGCGATGCAGGCGCTGGTGGCGGAACTGGAGGCGATCCGCCCCGGCAGCACGCTGGCCCTGCAGGCCGACCTTGTCGATCTCGACGCCCTGCCGGCGCTGGTGGCGCAGGCCGTCGCGCGCTTCGGCCGGCTCGACGTGCTGGTCAACAATGCATCCAGCTATTACGCCACGCCGGTGGGCGGCACCACCGCAAGCCAGTGGGATGACCTGTTCGCCACCAATGCGCGTGCGCCGTTCTTCCTTTCGCAGGCGGCCGCCCCGCATCTGAAGGAGGCGCAGGGGGTGATCGTCAACATCGTCGACATCTATGCGGAACGCCCGTTGCCGGGGCATCCGGTGTACTGCATGGCCAAGGCCGCGCTGGCGATGATGACCCGTGCGCTGGCGGTGGAGTTGGGGCCGGAAGTGCGGGTGAACGCGGTGGCGCCGGGCAACATCCTGTGGTCGGACAATCCGGTCAAGGCGGAGACGCTGGCGATCGTCGAAGCGCGCACCACGCTGGGGCGGCAGGGCGCGCCGGAGGACATCGCGCGGGCGGTGGCGAACCTGGTGACCAGCCCCTACGTCAGCGGGCAGGTGCTGGCGGTGGATGGCGGCCGCAGCCTGCACATCTGAGCGCGGACGCTCTCAGTTGCGGACGATGCCCAGCGCATCCAGCAACGGCCGCGTGTAGGCCGCGTCGAGATCGCCGGGCTTGCAGGCTTCGGCCACGCGCAGGCCTTCCAGCCGCGCCACCAGGTCGATGTCAAGGACGCAGCGCGGATCCCTGCGGTCGCGTCCGGCTTCGCGTTCGATCGCCCGCAGGATTTCACGCAGCTTTTCCGGTGGCGCGTCGCTGGCGATGATCGCGGCGGCGTTGAGGTAGCGCGCCGGGCCGGAGGCATCGCGGGTCGGCAGCGGGCCGGCATGGGCGATGACGGTGAATGCTTCGGCGAGGCGCCGGGCCGCCAGCCGCAGCGCCTGCGCACGGCGATGGTTGCTGCCGATCACCAGCAGGTAACGCATTTCAATCGCGGGCCGGCAGGCCGGCGCGGATCTCCGCGCAGAGTTGCGCGAACGGCGCGAAGTAGGCGCCGGACTGGGTCGCCCGGAAGGTGTCGTCGTCGCGCAGCAGCTGGCCGAGCAGCACCCGGCAGTTCTGAATGACCTGCGATGCATCGGGAACCAGCCCCGCGCGCGCGGCCATGTAATCGCTGACCACCGGGTTCAGCGCCAGATAGATGATCCAGCGCTTGCGCCGGGCTTCCGCATCGCCATCGGCCGCGGCATCGGGATTGAACAGGGCATCGGCGATGCGCAGGCTCTCGGGATCGGCGAGCACCGCCTGATCCACCTGCATCCACGAATCGCGCACCGCGCGCAGCGATTCGATCGCCACCGTCTTGCGCGTGTAGTGGAACACCGCCGCCGACAGGGACAGCGAGGACAGCGCGATCAGGATCTGCGCGAAGGCATCCCAGCTCATGCGGCCGCCCCTTCGCGGCGCAGTTCGATGCCGACATCCGCGCAGCCGATCGCCGCGGCGGCCATCGGCTTGTGCACGCGGATCCGGAGCGCGCGGCAGGGGAACTCTGCCAGCAGCATCGCCGCCATGCGTTCCAGCAGCGTTTCCAGCAGCTCGAAGCGGGTTTTCGCCGCCCATGCGCGGATGCGTTCGGAGATCGCGGCGTAATCGAGGGTGTCGGCGAGTGCGTCGCTGGCGGCGGCGATGCGGTGGTCCGTTTCGAACTCGAGATCCAGCAGCAGCGGCTGGCGGGCATCGCGCTCGTGCGCGTGGACGCCGATGACGGCATCGAGGGCCAGCCCGTGGAGGAAGATGCGATCCATGTCAGTCGCTGCGAGTGGCAGGAAGCGCCAGAGTATCGGCGAAACGCAGTGCATCGTGGCCGGAGACGTTCTGGAACACCCGCAGGCCGAATTCGGGCAGGATCGCCAGCAGGTGGTCGAAGATGTCCGATTGCGCGTTCTCGTACTGCACCCAGCGCACGTCGTTGATGAAGCAGTAGATTTCCAGCGGGATGCCGTCGCCGGTGGGCTGCAGCTGGCGCACCAGCAGGGTCATGTCCTGATGCACCAGCGGGTTGCCGCGCAGGTAGCGCTCGACGTACACCCGGAATGTCCCGAGGTTGGTCACCCGGCGCCGGTTGACCGCGTCCGCGCCCTGCTCCTGCAGGGCTTCGTTCCATTCGCCCAGCTCGGCTTCCTTTTCGCGCAGGTAATCGCGCAGCACCGCGAAACGCTCCAGCCGGGCGATCTGCCCGTCGTCCAGGAAGTGCACGCTGGACTGGTCGAGGTAGAGCGCGCGCTTGACCCGCCGGCCACCGGATTCGCTCATCCCGCGCCAGTTCTTGAAGGAGTCGCTGATCAGCTTCTTGGTCGGGATGGTGGTGACGGTCAGGTCGAAGTTCTGCACGGTGACGGTATGCAGGGCGATGTCGATGACGTCGCCATCGGCGTTCTGGCCCGGCATCTCGATCCAGTCGCCCACGCGAACGCGGCCATCGTTGCTGATCTGCACCGAGGCCACCAGCGAGAGGATGGTGGCCTGGAAGATCAGCATCAGCACGGCGGTCATCGCGCCGAGGCCGGTGATGAGATGCAGGAACTTGGCACCGATCAGGGTGGCCACCACCGAGATGCCGACCAGCACGAACATGATGATCTTGGCGACCTGGATGTAGCCCTTGATCGGCTTGTTGCGTGCGTTGGGGCGGCGTTCGTAGGCCCGGTTCACCAGATTGAGCAGGCGCGAGACGGCCAGCGCGAGGGTCACCACCACGAAGGCCTGGCACAGGCCCTGCACCGCGTTCACGAAGCTGGCGGGCAGGTCCGGCAGCGCCTGCACGCCGGCGTACACCACCAGCGCCGGCACCACGTTGGCCAGCCGCGGGATCACCGTCAGCCGCACGCGGCCATCGTCATCGGCCAGGCCGGAGGTCAGCGGGGAGGCGCGCAGCAGGCGGCCCAGACCGCGCAGCAGCACGTGGCGGGTGAGGAAGTTGGCGATCCACGCCGCCAGCAGCAGAGCCGTCGCGGCAAGTGCGGTCCAGGCCCACGGGTAGGGCGAGAGCGCGTCCACCATGCGCTCCATCCAAGCCGGCATCGTCATCGTGTTGATCATCGGCACAGGGTAACAGCCGCATTCAGCAGTGCCATGACGCCGTGGACACGGCCTCGATGGCGACCGTGCTCACACCGCCGGCAGGCTCGCCATGTCCCAGCGCGGGGTGACGTGCACGCCGAGATCGCCGGATTGCCCGGCCGCCAGCCGCAGTGCGCCGGCAAAGGCGATCATCGCGCCGTTGTCGGTGCACAGTTCCGGCCGCGGGAAGCAGACCCGTCCGCCGCGGGCCTCGGCCATCGCCTGCAGGCGCGCGCGCAAGCGCCGGTTGGCACCGACGCCGCCGGCCACCACGAGGGTGTCGCAGCCGGCGGCATCGAGCGCGCGTTCGCACTTGATCGCCAGCGTGTCCACCACCGCGTCCTCGAAGCCGCGGGCGATGTCGGCGCGGGTCCGGTCGGACTGGTCCGAATCGCGCCAGGCCATCAACACCTGCGTCTTGAGGCCGCTGAAACTGAAATCGAGGCCGGGGCGGTCGGTCATCGGCCGGGCGAAGCGGTAGCGGCCGGGCGTGCCGGTTTCGGCCAGCGCCGCCAGCTGCGGGCCACCCGGATACGGCAGGCCCATCAGCTTCGCGGTCTTGTCGAAGGCTTCGCCGGCGGCATCGTCCAGGGTTTCGCCGAGCAGCCGGTATTCGCCGATGCGCCGCACCTCGACCAGCTGGGTGTGGCCGCCCGAGACCAGCAGGGCCACGAAGGGCGGCTGCGGCGGATCGGCTTCCATCAGCGGCGCCAGCAGGTGGCCTTCCATGTGATGGATGCCGATGGCCGGCACGCCGAGGCCCCAAGCCAGCGCCCGCGCGGTGGCGGCGCCGACCAGCAGCGCGCCGACCAGGCCCGGTCCCGCGGTGTAGGCCACGCCGTCGATCGAGCGGATGTCGATGCCGGCATCGGCCAGCGTCTGCCGCACCAGCGGCACCAGCTTGCGCACGTGGTCGCGGCTGGCCAGCTCCGGCACCACCCCGCCATACTCGGCATGCAGTGCGATCTGGCTATAGACCGCGTGCGCCAGCAGCCCCTCGCGGCCATCGTGGACGGCCACGCCGGTTTCGTCGCAGGAGCTCTCGATGCCGAGGACTTTCATGGGGTGGCTTGCAATGCCGGTGAGGATGTCGCTATCATACGCGGCTCACCCGGCCCGGGTGGCCGGAAAGTCACTTCAGAGATTCCTATGCCCAGCGTCAAAGTCCGCGAAAACGAGCCCTTCGAGTTTGCCCTGCGCCGCTTCAAGCGCACTTGCGAAAAGGCCGGCGTCATCGCCGAGACCCGCAAGCGCGAGTTCTACGAGAAGCCGACCCAGGAACGCAAGCGCAAGGCCGCGGCTGCGGTGAAGCGTCAGGCGCGCCGCAGCGCGCGCGACGTCACCAAGCGCCAGCGCCTGTACTGATCGCGTCGCGCGCCCGGTGCGCGCGCGCTTTCGCGCTCCACGGAAGCCGGCCGAAAGCCGGCTTTTCGTGTTTGTGCCACCCACCCACAGGATCCTGCCATGTCCCTCAAGACCCGACTCACCGATGACATGAAGGCCGCGATGAAGGCCGGCGAGAAATCGCGGCTGGCGGTCATTCGCCTCATCAACGCCGCCATCAAGCAGAAGGAGGTGGACGAGCGCGTCGAACTGGATGATGCCGCGGTGCTGGCGGTGCTCGAGAAGATGGTGAAGCAGCGCAAGGATTCGATCAGCCAGTTCGATGCCGCCGGCCGCGAGGATCTTTCGGCCGTCGAGCGCGCCGAGCTGGAGATCATCGACGGTTACCTGCCGGCCAAGCTGGACGAAGCCGC
>JAEXAG010000040.1 GCA_023394655.1 Pseudomonadota bacterium | reverse complement strand
TTCACGTCCAATCTCCTGGGTTGGGGAATTGGACTCCAAACCGGCGTGCTACTCAAAAGCGGGGGGACGTCGTCTGCGTCCTGATGTCCTGCAGCAGTCCGCCGTAGTCCTCCATCTGCTTCACGATCAGATGTTGTACGCCATCCAGACGCTCAAGCCGGGCATCGATGGCGATGAATTGGCTGCCGTGCAGCACGCGCCGCTGGCGTTCTGCGATCTTCTGCCAGACCACCGCGTTGACCATCCCGTCTTCGTCTTCCAGTGTCAGGAAGGTCACGCCGCTCGCGGTTTCCGGGCGTTGGCGCAGGCGCACCATGCCGGCGAATCGGAGATGCCGGCCGTGGGGTACGTTCGCCAGTTCCGATGAGCGCAGGCACCGGCGCTTTCGCAAGGCATCCCGGATGAGCGCCACTGGGTGTGTGCCCAGCGTCATGCCGACGCTGCCGTAGTCGGCGACCATGTCTTCGACGACGCTGGGCTTCGGGATGGCAAGGGAAGTCTCGGGTGTTGCAGCGATGACGTCGAACAGGGGCAACGGTGCTTCCACCCCTGAGACGGCCCAGCGTGCCTTGTGCCGGTGCCCGGCCAATCGCTTCAGAGCGCCGGCATCGGCAAGCAGTCCCTGATGGCGGCGATCGAGGCCTGCCCGTTGGCACAGGTCGGCGACATCATCGAAAGGACGTTGCCGCCGGGCTTCGACCATCCGATCGGCCGCATCTTCCCGGAAGCCCTTCACCAGCCGAAGTCCGAGCCGGATCGCGGGGCTTTCTGACGTGTCGCTGCGGGGAAACTCCAGTGTGCAATCCCATTGGCTGTGGGAGGCATCGACCGGTAGCACTTTGATGTCGTGGCGCCGCGCGTCCTGGATGATCTGGTCGGGCGTGTAGAAGCCCAGCGGCATCGAGTTGATGAGGCTGGCCGCGAACGCGGCCGGTTCGTGGCACTTGAGCCAACAGCTGGCGTAGGTGATCAGCGCGAAGCTGGCGGCGTGCGACTCGGGGAAGCCGTAGTGGCCGAAGCCCTTGATCCGCTCGAACAGGGTGTGGGCGTATTCGGCGCTGTAGCCACGCTCCAGCATCCCGGCCAGGAGCTTGTCCTTGTGCGGCTCCAGTCCACCGCGGCGCTTCCAAGCCGCCATCGAGCGACGCAGTTGGTCGGCTTCCCCGGCGGTGAACCCGGCGGCGTCGATCGCCAGTTGCATCACCTGTTCCTGGAACAGCGGTACGCCGAGCGTGCGCTCGAAGATATGTTTGAGTTGCGGCGGGTAGTCGATCGCCTCTTCGCCGCGCTTGCGGCGCAGGTAGGGATGCACCATGTCACCCTGGATCGGCCCGGGCCGCACGATCGCCACTTCCACCACCAGGTCGTAGAAGCAGCGCGGCTGCGTCCGCGGCAGCATCGCCATCTGGGCGCGGGATTCGATCTGGAACACGCCCAGCGTGTCGGCCGCGCAGATCATGTCGTAGGTCGCCGGATCCTCGGCCGGGATGGTGGCCAGCGTCAGATCCCGGCGCTTGGTGGCCCGCAACAGGTCCAGCGTCTTGCGCACCGCGGTCAGCATGCCCAGCGCCAGGCAATCGACCTTCAGCAATCCGAGCGTATCGAGGTCGTCCTTGTCCCATTGGATGACCGTGCGGCCTGCCATCGCGGCGTTCTCGACCGGCACCAGCGTCGAGAGTGGTGCTTCGCTGATCACGAACCCGCCGGGGTGTTGGGAGAGGTGCCGCGGCATCCGCAGCAGCTCGCGGGTCAGCGCGATGACCCGGCGCATGATCGGGGTATCCGGATCGAACCCGGCCTCGCGCAGGTGGGCATCGACCGGCGTCCCATCCCAGTGATTCATGGTGCCGGCCAGCGCATCGACCTGATCCGGTGGCAGCCCAAGCGCCTTGGCGACATCGCGGATCGCGCTGCGGCCCTTGTACTCGGTCGCGACGGCGGTCAGCGCCGCCCGCTCTCGCCCGTAGCGCTGGAAGACGTACTGGATCACCTCTTCCCGACGCTCGTGCTCGAAGTCGATATCGATGTCGGGTGGCTCGTTGCGCTCGCGCGAGAGGAATCGCTCGAACAGCAGGTTGATGCGAGCCGGGTCCACTTCGGTGACGCCCAGCGCGAAACACACCGCCGAGTTGGCCGCCGATCCGCGGCCTTGGCACAGGATCCCGCGCCCACGGGCGAAGCGGACGATATCGTGGACGGTGAGGAAGTAGCTCTCGAACTTCAGCTCGGCGATCAGGCCCAGTTCGTGCTCGATCTGGCCGCGCACCTTGGATGTCACGCCGGCGGGCCAGCGCCAACGTGCCCCTTCTTCGGTCAGCTGCCGCAGCCAGCTGGTCGGCGTATGACCCTCGGGCACCAGTTCCTTCGGGTAGGTGTAGCGCAGCTCGTCCAGGCTGAACTGACAACGTTCGGCGATCACCAAGGTTTCGGCAAGCAGTTCTGCCGGGTAGCGTTCGGCCAGCGCCGCACGCTGGCGCAGGCGTCGTTCGCCGTTCTGGAACAGCCGCCAGCCGGCCTCGGCCACCGTGCAGTGATGATGGATCGCGGTCAGGGTGTCCTGCAGGGCGCGCCGGCCGCGGGTGTGCATGTGGACGTCACCGGTCGCGACCAAAGGCACACCATGTCGCCGCGACCATGCCGTGCGTTGCGCCAGTCGCTGGGCGTCCGTGGCTTCGCGATGCTGACCGACCGCGATCCATAGCGCACCGGGGAAGCGGGATTGCAACCAGATGATGTCTTCATCCGCGTCGGATCCCGGCTCGATCAGCAGACAGACAAGTCCGGGCAGGACCTCAGGAAAGTCCGAATGCAGTGTCCGGTATTCCCCCTTCTTCGCCCGGCGCCGCGAGGTGGTGATGAGCTGGCACAGCGTCTGGTAGCCGGCCAGCGTCTCGCATAGCAGCACCAGCTTGGGGCCGGCCTCGATCTGGAACTCGGCGCCGACGATCAGCGCCACGCCATGCTTCTTCGCCGCTTCGTGCGCCCGCACGATCCCGGCCAGCGTGCATTCGTCGGTGATCGCCAGCGTCTTGTAGCCCAGCTTCGCGGCACGGGCGAACAACTCGCCGGCGGTCGAGGCCCCGCGCTGGAAGCTGAAGGCCGACAGGCAATGCAGCTCGGCATAGTCCGGCGGGTTCACGCGAACCAGCCCTGCAGCCACAGGTCGTCATGGCCGACCACACGGAACGCCCAGGCATGCTGGCCTTCGCGGGTGCGCACGCACACGTAGTCCCGGCGCACGTCGCTGCCATCCCACCAACCGGTCTCGATGCGCTCGGCGGCAACCAGGATTTCATGGTCGAAGCCACGCAGCAGGATCGGGCGTGACAACAGCCAGGTCGGGCGCGGTGGCAACGTCGGCGGTACGGGTGCCTTGCCGGCGACCGGCGGCCGGCTGGCGCGCTCCGGCCGGTGATCGGCATGCAATCCAACACCATGCACCGCGTCTTCCCCCAGCCGGGCGCGCAGGCGCTCACGCAACTGCGCCCAGCCGACCGCCTGTGCGGGCCGGCTGTCGAACAGGTCGGCACTGGCCGGCACGAACGGCGGCAGCTCGTCGGCCACCAACCGCATGCCGCGGGTGCCTTCGGGCAGTTGAAGCTGTTCCAGCCGGCTGCGCGAGAGCTCGAACAGCACCGATGCCTCACGCTCGGGGGCCAGCAGCCCGACGACCAGTTGGCTGTCCGGATGCCGTTCGTGCTCGAAGTGGAAAACGAAGCGCTGTGCGCCGCCGTCGCGGGAAGACAGAAAGGTGGCGAGATCCGCCGTCAGCCGACGCAGCGGGAACAGCAGCGCCTGGGAGGATTCGACTTCGTATTCGAACTCGATCCGCGCCTCGAACCGATCGGGCGGCGCGAAGTATTCCAGCGGCCGGGTATCGGCGCTGCGCAACGCATCCAGATGCGCCAGCACCATGGGCGGGAAGCGGCGCGCGAGGCTCTCGCGTGGCAGGGCGAAGACTTGGCCCAGCCTTCGCAATCCGGAGCGATGCAGCGTCTGGGTGATATCCGGTGGCAGGCCGCTGCGCTCGATGGGCAATCCGGACAGCGCCGCCTCCAGCTGCGGCAGGTCTATGCCGATGCTCGGATGCGCGTTGACCAGCACGCGGGCCGCGAATGGGTTCGGCGCCGCGGCAAGCCGATGCCGGAAGCCCATCTGCGACAGTTCCGAGGAGATCCGCCGGCTGATCGCTGCCCAGTCGCCGAACAGTGCACGGCTGCCGGCGATCTCCAGCACCAGTGCATGGCTGAAGACCAGGCTGACCTGCGAGCTGAAACCGTAAGCCCAGGCGGCCAGCAACTGCCGCGTATCCGCTTCCTGCTTCGGGTCAAAGGGGAGCGCGTGGAAGTCGCGGGTGATCGCATGCGCCGCCGAGAACAACATCCCGCGGCGAAGCCCCAGCCGCCTGGCGGCAGGGTTGAGGGCATGCACGATGCGCCGCTGCACCGGACCGCCTACCAGCACCAGCGGTGCGTCGGGGTCGGGTTGCTGGCGCAGCGTGGCATCGAGCGCCAGTTGCGGAAGGAGGATGCAGGCCCAGCGCATGACTCAATGCCATGGCCGCTCGAACGGGATCGGGGCGGGCGGGGCCAGTCCGCCCCGGCACTTCAGCACCTTCAACTGCCG
>JAEXAG010000125.1 GCA_023394655.1 Pseudomonadota bacterium | reverse complement strand
TCGCTCTCCACCACCCAGATCTACACCTTGGTGGCGAAGGAGAAGCTCAAGCGGCTGCATGCAGCGCACCACCCGCGTGCCTGAGCCCCCGTTCAGCCCCGCGTGCGACAATGCGCTCCCCGATTTTCCGGACCTGAGATGCGTCGAGGACGCCACGTCATGAAAAAAGCCCTGCTGGTCGCGACCTTCGCCGGCCTCAGCACCCTCGCGTGCGCACAATCCGACGCACCGGCGCCCGCCGCTTCCGCGCCCGCTCCGGCCGTCGCGGCCCAGCCGAGCGAGCCCAAAGTCGCCGCAGGCAGCGCCGATGCGAACGCGATCGCGGCCATCCGCAAGCTCAACAGCCAGGTCACCATCGACAAGGTGGGCGCCGCGCCGATCGCGGGCTTCCGTGAGGTGGTGGTGTCGGGCCAGGTGCTCTATGTCTCGGATGATGGCCGCTACGTGATGCAGGGCTCGATCTACGACATGACCGCGCAGCGCGACCTGTCGCAGGCGGCGCTGGGCGCGGTACGCAAGGATGTGCTGGCAACGGTGCCGCAGTCCGAGCGGATCATCTTCGCCAGCCCCAATCCGAAGTACACGGTCGCGGTCTTCACTGA
This sequence comes from Pseudomonadota bacterium, assembly GCA_023394655.1. Lineage (GTDB taxonomy): Bacteria > Pseudomonadota > Gammaproteobacteria > Xanthomonadales > Xanthomonadaceae > Solilutibacter. Next base: position 2,859 of record JAEXAG010000125.1, on the reverse strand, counting down.
CGTCGAATGCGGCTACTGCCGCAAGCTGCATGAGGACATCGCCGAGTACAACCGCCAGGGCATCACCGTGGAATACCTCGCCTACCCGCGCATGGGTCCGGGCAGCGACGATTTCCGCAAGATGGAAGCGGTCTGGTGCGCCACCGACCGCCGCCAGGCGTTGACCCAGGCCAAGCAGGGCAAGGCACCGAAGGCGGAGCGCTGCACCAGCCCGGTCATGCGGCACTACGAAGTGGGCCGGCGTGTCGGCCTGCAGGGCACGCCGCTGATCATCGCCGCCAACGGCATGTCGCCGCCCGGCTACCTGCCGCCGGCGCAGCTGCGCCAGTGGCTGGACCAGAACGCCGCACAGTGATCCTTCCGGAGCCGGCCCTGTGCCGGCTTCGCTACAATGGCGGGCCCGTACTCCGGTTCCCTGCACATGATCGTGCTCGAGGGGCAGACTGCCCTGTCGCCGTTCCGCCGCGAGCGCCTTGAAGCCCGCCTTCGCGCCGTCCATCCCGACATCCGCATTCGTGGCAGCTGGTTCACCTACTGGGTCGAGCCGCAGCACGGCACCGCGCCGGACCTGGCCACGCTTGGTCGCATCCTTCAGGCGGGCGAGGCTCTGGCGCCGCGTGAGGAAGGGGCGTTGTCGAAGTTCGTTTCGCCGCGGCTGGGCACCATTTCGCCGTGGGCGAGCAAGGCCGGTGAACTGCTGCGCGGGGCCGGCCTGCCGGTGGCGAGGGTCGAGCGCGGGTTGCGGATCGATGTCGAGCACTGGCCGGACGATGCCGCCACCCAGCGCGAACTGGCGCGCCTGCTGCACGACCCGATGACCCAGTCGCTGCTGGATGATGCGAACGCCGCCGACGCCCTGTTCGCCACGCCCGAACGCGGGGCGCTTGAGGTCATCCCGCTCGGCGATCTCGCCGATGCCAATCGACGGCTCGGCCTGGCGCTGGCCGATGACGAGATCGAATACCTGCAGGCGCGCTATGGCGAGCTCGGCCGCGACCCGCACGACGTCGAGCTGATGATGTTCGCGCAGGCGAACTCCGAGCACTGCCGGCACAAGATCTTCAACGCCGACTGGACCATCGACGGCGTCGAGCAGGAACGTTCGCTGTTCCGCATGATCAAGAACACCCACGCGAAGACGCCGGCGCACACGCTTTCGGCCTATAGCGACAACGCCGCGGTGGTGGCCGGCTATCCGAGCCGCCGCCTGCGTGCCGAAGGCACCTCGCAGCAGTACGTGCTGCAGCCGCAGGCGGATTCGGCCTTCGCGATCAAGGTCGAGACCCACAACCATCCCACCGCCATCTCCCCGTTCCCCGGCGCCTCCACCGGTGCCGGTGGCGAGATCCGCGACGAGGGCGCGACCGGCCGCGGCGGCAAGCCGAAGGCGGGCCTTGCCGGCTTCTCCGTGTCGCACCTGCGCATTCCGGGGCTGGAACGTGCGTGGGAAGCACCGCGCGCGCTGAACCCGCGCATGGCTTCCGCCTTCGAGATCATGATAGAAGGCCCGATTGGTGCGGCGGCGTTCAACAACGAATTCGGCCGCCCCAACCTGACCGGCTATTTCCGCAGCTTCGAGCTGCCCGAGCGCGACGGCCTGGTGCGTGCCTACGACAAGCCGATCATGCTGGCCGGCGGTCTCGGCGCGATTGATGCGCCCCTGGTGGAAAAGCGCAGGCTCGCGCCGGGCGATGCGGTGATCGTGCTCGGCGGGCCGGCGATGCTGATCGGGCTTGGCGGCGGCGCGGCGAGTTCGGTGGCTTCGGGCGAGAGCGCCGAGGACCTCGATTTCGCCAGCGTGCAGCGCGACAACCCCGAAATGGAGCGGCGCGCACAGGAAGTCATCGATGCCTGCGTGGCGCTGGCCGAGCGCAATCCCATCCGCTCGATCCACGATGTCGGCGCCGGCGGGCTGTCGAACGCGATCCCGGAGCTGCTGCACGATTCCGGCGTGGGTGGCGTGATCGATCTTGCCAAGGTGCCGAGCGACGACCCGTCGCTCTCGCCGATGCAGCTGTGGTGCAACGAATCGCAGGAGCGCTACGTGCTCGGCATCGCCGCCGACCGCATCGACAAGTTCGCCGCGATCTGCGCGCGCGAGCGTTGCCCGTTCGCCGTGGTCGGTTTCGCCACAGCGGAGGAGCGACTGGTGGCGGCCGAGGGCGCGACGCCGGGTGCGATTCCCGCCGATGCCGCGATCGACCTGCCGATGGACGTGCTGTTCGGCAAGCCGCCGAAGATGCATCGCGACACCGCGCATCCGGCGCCGCCGCGCTGGCCGGAAGCCGATACGGAAGCCATGGACCTGCGTGATGCCGGCCTGCGCGTACTCGCGCATCCTTCCGTCGCCGCCAAGTCCTTCCTGATCACGATTGGTGACCGCACCGTCGGTGGCCTGACCGCGCGCGACCAGATGGTCGGGCCCTGGCAGATGCCGGTGGCCGACTGCGCGATCACCCTGAGCGGCTATGACGGTTTCACCGGTGAGGCGATGGCGGTGGGCGAGCGCACCCCGCTGGCGTTGCTGGATGCCGCGGCATCGGCACGCATGGCGGTGGGTGAGGCGATCACCAACCTGATCGCCGCGCCGGTGGAGATGCTCAACCGGATCAAGCTGTCCGCCAACTGGATGGCCGCGGCCGGCCATGCCGGCGAAGACGCGCGCCTGTTCGATGCGGTCAAGGCGGTGGGCATGGAACTGTGCCCGGAGCTGGAACTGGGCATCCCGGTGGGCAAGGATTCGCTCTCGATGCAGGCGCAGTGGCAGGCCGATGGCCAGCCGCAGAAGACCGTGTCGCCGGTGTCGCTGGTGGTGTCCGCATTCGCCCCGGTGGTGGATGTGCGCAACCAGCTGACACC
>JAEXAG010000101.1 GCA_023394655.1 Pseudomonadota bacterium | reverse complement strand
GCGATGGAATTCCTGCTCGACAAGATGAAGCAGACCAAGAGCAACGACGAGTTCTTCAGCTCGATGAAGCGCTGAACCCGGAAGCCCGCTGCAAACGGAACGCCCCGCGAATGCGGGGCGTTTTCGTTGCGCGCCGGCCATCTGCGACTCAGGCCGCTTCGGTCCCGCAAGCCGGCCTGTTCGCTTCGCCTCAATCCGGAATCGTCAGGCTCACGGTCAAGCCGCCCCCATCGCGATTGCTCAGGCCGATGCGCCCGCCGTGCGCCTCCGCGATCTCGCGCGCCAGCGCCAGTCCCAGACCCGTGCCGTTGCGCTTGGTGGAATAGAACGGCAGCAGCGCCTGGACGATGACGGCGTCGTTCATGCCCGTGCCGCGGTCGCTCACGTCCACGCGCCATGCGTCGGGAAGCCGGCGCAGGCCCAGCGTGACCTCGCGGGCATCGCCGCCGGATTCGTGGGCGTTCTTGAGCAGGTTCAGCAGGGCCTGTTCCATCTGCGCCGCATCGAAGCGGGCGATGCCGTCGCGATGTTCGCCGCGCCAGTCGAAGCCGATCTGCGATGCCAGTCCCGACAGGAAACCGCCCCATTCGACCGGCTGCCGGCGCGGCGCGGGCAGTTTCGCGAAGCGGGCATAGTCGCGGATGAAGCCTTCCAGATGCCGGCTGCGTTCCTCGATGGTCGCCAGCGCCAGCGGCAGGCGCGTGGTGTCGCCGCGACGCAGCAGTTCCCGGCTGGAGTGCGCGAGCGAGGCGATCGGCGCCAGCGAGTTGTTGAGCTCGTGGCTGATCACGCGGATGACCTTCTTCCAGGTCTGCACTTCCTGACGACGCAGTTCGGCGGTGAGCTGGCGCAGCAGGAACAGTTCGTGCGGCTTGCCGTTGAGGCGGAAACCGCGCCGCGACAGGTGGATCACGTCGTCCTCGTCGTCGGCATCGCCACCGACGTCGAACAGCGCATCGCCGCCACGGGCCAACGCCTCGCCCAGCGCGGGATGCGCCGCATCGACGATTCCGTCGAAGCGCCGGCCTTCCAGCCGCTGGCCGTCGCCCAGCAGGCGCCGCGCCGCGAGGTTCGCCAGCACGACGCGCCCGGACGCATCCACCAGCAGCAGCGCGACCGGCGTGTTCTGGACCACCGTGTCCAGCAGCAGCTCGCGCTGGACCAGCGCCAGCCGCTGCTCGCGCAGGGTATTGCCCAGCGTGTTGTGGGCCTCGACCAGTTCGGCCATCTCGCCGCGAGGGGTGGCAAGGCCGTGGCTGAAATCGCCGTCCCGATAGCTGGAGATCAGCGCCAGCAGCGCGCGCCGGGTGGCGGCGCCGCCCGAGAGCAGGCGCCAGACCAGCACGGCGGCCAGCAGCCAGGGGGCGGTCATCGCGACGATGCGCCATGGCATCGGCCATGCCAGCTGCCATCCCGCGAGGGCCAACGCGCCGGCCAGCAGTCCACACGCCGCGATCGCCAGCAGGCCGCGCCAGCGTTCCGGCAGTCCGGCGCCCGCCATGCTCAATCGCGCCCGATGCCGTGGCGCTCCATGCGCCGGTACAGCGCCTGCCGCGAGAGACCGAGGTCGGCCGCCGCCTGCGCCACCACGCCGCGATGCCGCGCCAGCGCGTCGCGGATCGCCTCGGCATCCGGTTCGGGGGCCTCCGGCGCGGCGCAGTCCTCGGGCAGCTGCAGGTGCCGGGGCTGCAGCACCTCGCCTTCGGCGATCACACAGGCGCGCTGGATCACGTTGCGCAGCTCGCGCACGTTGCCCGGCCAGTCGTGGCGCAGCAGCGCGCGCTCCGTCGCCTCCGCAAGCTGCTTGCCATCCAACAGGAAGTGGCGCGCCAGCGGCAGGATGTCGTCGGGCCGTTCGCGCAGCGGGGCCAGCGCCAGGGTGATGCCGTCCAGCCGGTAGTATAGATCTTCGCGGAAGCCGCCGGCCTGCACCATGGCCTTCAGGTCCGCATTGGTCGCGCTGACGATCCTGACCTTGACCGCGATCTCGCGGGTGCCGCCAAGACGGGTGAAGCGCCCGGTTTCCAGCGCGCGCAGCAGGCGCGTCTGGCCCGCCAGCGGCAGCGTGCCGATCTCGTCGAGGAACAACGTGCCGCCATCGGCCGCCTCGAACTTGCCGATCCGCGTCTTCGTGGCGCCGGTGAACGCGCCGGCCTCGGCGCCAAACAGTTCGGATTCGATCAGGTCCGCCGGCAATGCGCCGCAGTTGACCGCGATGAAGGGACCGCGCGCCATCGGCGAGTTGGCATGGACGATCTCCGCGATGCGCTCCTTGCCGCTGCCGTTGGCACCCGCGACCAGCACCGGCAGCGAGGCGCGCGCGACCTGGCAGGCCAGCGCGAGCAATTGCTCGCTGCGCACGTCCTCGAACACGAGGCCGCGCAGGTCGTATTCCGACTGCAGGGCGTCGCGGCGGCGGCGGCCGGCCCGGCGCTGGCGCAGCGATTCGCGCTGCAGGTCGTGCAGCTCGATCAGGTTGCGTGCGCTGGCGACCAGCTTGGCGTCGTCCCACGGCTTGCCGAGGTAGTCGGCCGCGCCGGCCTTGACCAGCTCCACCGCATGCTCCAGCTGCGTCCACGCCGTCAGCAGGATCACCGGCAGGTCCGGCCAGCCTTCGCGGATGGCCCGGAACAGCGCGCGCCCTTCCTCGCCGCTGGTGGTGTCGGCGGTGAAGTTCATGTCCTGGATGACCAGGTCGATGTCGCCACGCTGAAGCCGCCCGAGGCCGGTGGCCGGGGAGTCGGCATGCGTCGCGTCGATCCCGTGCAGCGAGAACAGCAGTTCCAGCGCCGTGGCGACGCTGGGATTGTCGTCAATGACCAGGATCGTGGGCATGCGTCACCAGATCGTGCGCAGATGCGGCCATTGGCGAATCTTCTCGTCCGCCGTGACCAGCGGCGCGCCGAGCTTGCGCGCGGTGGCGACAATCAGGCGGTCGGCCGGATCCTTGTGGAAGTCGCCGGGCAACTCGACGCTCTTCATCGCGATCTCGTTGTCCACCGGCATGAACTCGATGGCTTCGATCTCATCGACCAGCGCCAACCACTCGCTGGTGTCGACGGACAACGCAAGCCGCCCGCGCGCAACCAGCATCGCGATTTCCCAGGCGCTGATGGAAGACACCACGATGCGGCCGCCATCCAGTTGCCCTGCGATCGCCTCCTGTGCGGCAGGCGTGAGTTGCGTGTCCAGCCCGCTGGCCCACCACAGCAGGACATGGGTATCCAGCACGATCAAGACAGGGCGTCCCAGTCGTCCGCACCCACCGGCTCGGTCGGCGCGTCCAGGCGCAACAGCGAACCGCGCAGCACCTCCATCGGATCGCGCGTGCGAGGACGGTAGGCGCGGATTTCCACCGTCGGCTCGCCGTGGTCGGTCACGATCACCGGTTTGCCGTCGGTTTCCACCTGACGGAAATACTCCAGCGCCCTGGCCTTGAATTGGGATTTGGAGACCTGCGTTTGCATGCGATATCCGTAGTCATGTGACCATGGTCATATTAACACTCACACGCTCCGCGTCGCGGTGGCTGGAGGAATCGACGCAGCACGAAGCGCCGGCCACAGCACCGCCACCTGCCCCAGCAGCCACAGGGCCAGCGCGCCGATGGGCAGGTAGTACAGCGGCAGCCGGGCCAGTTCGTACTTGTGCATCAGCCACTGGTTGATGCCGAAGGCCAGCAACATGCCCAACACCACGCCGCCGGTGACGATGAGGAAGTTCTCGGTCTGGAAGTAGCGCAGGATGTCGCCACGGGTGGCACCCAGCGCCCTGCGCACGCCGATCTGGCGGGTGCGCTGCTGTACCCAGAAGCTGGCCAGCCCGCCGATGCCGAAGGCGGTGATCGCAAGCATCGCCACGCTGACCAGCACCAGCAGCCAGACCACGGCGCGGTCGCGGCTGTAGTAGTTGCCGCGCATTTCCTCCAGCGTGCGCTGGCGCTGGATGATGCGATTGCCGCTGACGCGATTGAGCGCCTCGACGCCCGCGGCCAGCACGCGGTCGCGTTGCTCCGGGGTGGTGCGCAGCACGAACCAGGTCATGTCGGAGCGGATCGGCACGAACAGCACCTCGTAATCGCTGTTGGCATGGCCCGGCTGGCCACCGGGTGCCAGCATGTCCGCCACGATGCCGACGATCCGGCTGCCGCCCTGGCCCACGCCATGGATGGTTTTGCCCAAGGCGTCGCCATCGGGGAACAGCCTCCGGGCCAGCGCGTCGCTGACCACGACCGATGGCACCACGATCGGGGCGTCGCCCCGGAACACGTCCGCGTCCTGGAACTCGTCGGCGGCGAACCACCTTCCGCGCAGCACCTTCAGGCCGGCGGTTTCCAGATAGCCCTCGCCGGCCGTGACCATGCTGGGCGTGACCGTCGGCTTGGATTGGTTTTCGTCCAGCGTCAAACCGGTTGCCCAGCTGTTGTCGGCAAACGGGAACTGGCCGACGTTGATGGCCCGTTCCACGCCCGGCACGGCGCGCAGGGCCGCAAGGTCCGTGGCGATGCGGTCCTTCCGGCTGCCTTCCGTGTCAAGGCCGATGCTGTTGATCATCACCAGCCGATCCTGCTCGATGCCGGTTGGTTGCAGCATGCGGGCGCTGCGCTGGCTGACCATGTACACGGCATTGCAGAGGATGGCGCAGGCGACGGCGACTTGCAGGGCGATGAGCAATGCGGCGGTCTTGTGCCGGCGCAACGTCGCGAGGATGGGTGCGATGTCCATGGCGGGCCTCATTGGGTCTTGAGCTGGATGGCGGGCGCGATGCGGCTGGCGCGCCAGGCCGGCAGCATCGCGGCCAGCACGGTCGTGGTCACGGCCAACGCGAAGGTCGCCAGCAGCATCGAAACATCCAGCTGCGCGAGTTTCGCGTAGTCGTCCGGCTGCCGTCGCACCAGCCACAGGCCGCCCCAAGCCAGCGCCAGGCCCAGCATGCCGCCGGCCAAACCGACCAGCGCGGCTTCCACCAGGCACTGGGTGAAGATGGCCCGTCGCGATGCACCCAATGCGCGCCGCACGCCGTACTCGCCCGAGCGGCGCATGAACTTGGCCAGCAGCAGGCCAATGGTGTTGAGCAGGCACACCAGCAGGAAACCGAAGGCCAGCCACATCTGCAGTCGCACGTCGCTGGGCACGGCCTTGCGGAAATCCAGCCAGCCCATCACATCGTGCAGGCGCACGTCGGGTTCGGCCTGGAACCGTCCGGCGCGCTTCTGCTCGCGCGAGTAGTTCTCCAGATAGTCGCGGTACTCGCCGGCCTGCCCCGGGGAATCCAGCTCCACCCAGTACTGGAGCCATGCACAGGGCGCTGTGAGCGATCGCGGACCTTCATCGCCGCTGCTTCGCCCCCAGCAGTTCATGCTGCCTTGCGTATCGAGGTCGAGCTCGCGCGAGGTCGAGAACGGCACGAAGACCGCCTCCACATCCGAATAGCGGCCCGAACTCATGTCGTAGAAGCGCGGCTTGGGCGAGAAATCACCCAGCACGCCCACGATCCGGAACGGATGCCGGTCCAGCAGCAGGGTGCGCCCCACGCCACTGCCGCCGCCGAACAGCTTGTCGTTGAGTTCCCGCGAGATCACGGCGGCGCGTGCCTTCGCATCGTCGTCGGCACCCGTCCATGCACGGCCGTGCATGAGCGGCACGTCGAACATCGGGAAAAAGTCCGCGGACGTGTAGCGCGCCGACAGCAGCATCGGCGGCAACTGGCTGTCCGGCAGTTTCGCCACGACGGCGCCTGCGGTCATGACCGCCTGATGCCTGCCGCGCTTTTCGCGCAGCAGTTGCTCGGCATCGAAGCGGGTCATCTGGTCCGGCGGACCTTCGCCCGGCTCCAGCCCTTCCACGCCACGCGGTTCGATCTGCGGATAGAACAGCCGCTTGCTCTTGCGCGGGATCGGATCGCCCGACAGCACGTGATAGACGGTGAGCGTGGTCATCGACGCGCCGATGCCCAGGGCGATGGCCAGCACCATCACCACGGTCAGGCCGCGATTGCGCTTCAGGCTGCGCAGCGCCAGTTTGAGGTAATACCCGAACATCTCAGAGCCCCGCCTGCACACCGGCATCCGCCGGCCTGCGCGCCAGCGGCGAGCCGTGCCGGATATCGGTGGCGATGCCGTCGACGATGTGCACGTTGCGCTGCGCGCGCGCGGCCAGTTCCGGATCGTGGGTGACCATGACGATCGTGGTGCCGGCGGCGTTGATGCCTTCCAGCAGCTCCATGATCCCGCGCGCCATCTGCGAATCGAGGTTGCCGGTGGGTTCGTCCGCCAGCAGCAGGCGCGGGCTTCCGGCCAACGCGCGCGCGATGGCGGCACGCTGCTGCTGGCCGCCCGACAGTTCCGCCGGGTAGTGCTTCATGCGCGAACCCAGCCCGACGTCGCCCAGCGCCTTTTCGATCCGCTGCTTGCGTTCCGCCGCCGGCATCCCGCGGTAGCGCAGCGGCACGTCCACGTTGTCGAACAGGTTGAGGTCGGGGATCAGGTTGAAGCTCTGGAAGATGAAGCCGATCTTCTGGTTGCGCAGGCGGCTGCGGGCGTCGTCGGACAGGCCGCGCACGTTCTGACCATCCAGCACGTACTCGCCGCCGCTGAATTCCTCCAGCAGCCCGGCGATGTTGAGGAAGGTGGTCTTGCCGGAACCCGAGGGCCCGGTGACGGCGACGAACTCGCCTTCGGCCACATGCAGGTCGAGCGCGCGCAGGGCGTGGGTTTCGACCAGTTCGGTGCGGTAGACCTTGGTGATCTGGGTCATGGAGAGCATGGGCGGATCCTCGGAAAGGTCGGAGCGATGGAGGGAAGAACTGGGCGGGCGTTGCGGCGCCCGGTTGCGCGTCAGCGGATGCGGATGCGTTCGTCGGGCTTGAAGTCTTCGGCGCCGGACACGACCACCCGGTCGCCCGCGCGCAGGCCGGAACGCACCTCGATGGCGTTGAGGCTGGCGGCGCCGACTTCGACCGGACGGCGGCTGGCGACACCGTCCACCAGCACCCACGCCTGATTGCTGCCGGCGTCCAACGCGGGGCCGCGATCGACCATCAGCACGTCGCGGCGGGTATCCAGCAGGATGCGCGCGGACATGCGCTGGTTCTGGCGCAGTTCCGGCGGCTGCTTGCCGTCGGCGAAGCGCAGGCGGGCGGCCACTTCGCCGTTGACCACTTCCGGCGAGACCGCTGACACCGTGGCGTCGAAGCGGCGGTTGTTGGCGGTCAGCTGCGCGGGAACGCCGATGGCCAGGTCGCGCGCAAAGCTTTCCGGCACCTTGATCTCGACCTCGAAACGGGTCAGGTCGACCACGCTGAGGATGGCCTGGTTGGCCTGCACGTTCTGCTGCTGCGCCACGAACACCTGTCCGATCTGGCCGGCGAACGGCGCGCGGATGGCGAGCGCATCCACCTGCCGCTGCAACTCCTCGACCACCGCCTGCTGGCGCGCGGCCATCGCCTGCCGGTTGCGGGCATCCAGCGTGGCGGCGGCACCCTGCAGGCCGCCCTCCTCGCGGGCGTGGCTGATGCCGATGCCCGCGCGCTCCACCGCGTCGCGTGCGCGCGCCAGATCCACCTGGGCCACGGCGCCTCCCTCGTAGGCGCGCTGGTAGCGTTCCAGCTCGCGCTCGGCGGCGGTCTGTTCGATGCGCGCCTGATCCAGTTGCCGGCGTGCGCCGGAGCGGGTCATGCGCGCGGCGAGCGAAGCCCGACCGGCCTCGGCCTGCAGGCTCGCCAAGGTGGATTGCTCCTGCACAAGGCGGCTGCGCAGCTCCGGGCTGTCGATCTCGGCCAGCACGTCGCCGGCCTCGACCACGTCGCCGGCCACGACCTTCAGGCTGACGGTGCCGCCGCCGATGGCATACAGGCTGGGGCTGTTCGATGCGATGACACGCCCTTCGGCGGCGATGTCGCGGACAAGATCGCCGCGCACGACCTCGGCGATGCGCACCCGCTCGCCGGCGACGGAGCGTTCGCCGGACAGCCAGCCGCCTGCAACCCATGCGGCCAGGGCGAGCAGCGCCACCGCAGCGACGGCGATGGCCAGCGGCTTGCGGCGGCGGCGCCTTGCGATGCTTGCCGGGGTGTTCGGGATGTCTTGCGCGCTGGTGTCGCGGATGGCCATGGCAGTGGGTCGGAATGGTCTGCGTGTCTCCACGCAATTCCCGTGCCAACTGCAACTGCTTGAATTCCAAGGGGCGGCCAAGCCTCGAAGATGTCCGCGGACACTCGGCGCGTGTCCGCCGGACAGCCCCACCGACGCACGGAAGGCCTGATTTCCGGCTCAGATCAACTGGGCAGCACCCTGCTCCCCATGCACCACCACCCGGTTGCGGCCATTACGCTTCGCCGCGTACATGGCGGCATCCGCCTTCATCATCCAGCTGGTTTCGTCGTCGCCGCGCCGCCAGCTGGCGATGCCGATGGAAACGGTAACATCACCCGGCGATTGCCCGATCCCCGCTTCCACCGCGCTCCGCAATTGGTCCATCCGCGTCCTCAGGACTTCTTCGGTGGCGCCGGGCATCAGGACGACGAACTCTTCGCCGCCCATCCGGAACACATGGTCGGTGCTGCGCAGCTTGCGATTGAGCAACGCGCCGAGCCGGCGCAGGATTTTGTCGCCGTATTCGTGGCCACGGCTGTCATTGATCGCCTTGAACTTGTCCACGTCGATTACCGCGAGGCCGCAGGGCATCCCGGTCTTCTCCAGCGTCTGCACCATCGATGCGATTTCGTTCTGGAACGCGCGCCGGTTGCCCAGGCCGGTCAGCGGGTCCTGCAGCGCCATCAGCTTCAGCTGTTCCTGCAGCAACATGTGGCGCGTGGTGAATGTCCAGGCGAAGATCATGGTGAGGACCGAGGTCACCATGAAGGAGATCCGCATGAAATCGGTCGCCAGGTGGTCCCCGAACAGGCCGACGACGAAGATCATGGAGCCGGAAAGCAGCACCGCGAAGCGCTGGGATTTCAGCAGCAGCGCGTTGACGACGATGACCGCGTAGGTCCAGAAGATGCCGCTGCCGGCATTGATCAGCGATTGTGCGATGACCGTGGCGCTGGCGCTGACCGCGATGCCCACGCCATAGCGGTACCCGTCGCCGCCCCGCCAGACATGGATCAAGGTGGCGATCGCGACGATCACCACCACGCTGTCGGCGGCGGCGGCCAGATGCTCGCCACGCAGCAGGCGCCAAATCAAGAAAGGCACGACCGCAACGATGGTGAGCACGGCCAGTGCCAACACCAGGGTGAAGTCGACATCGGTTTTCAGCCGGACGCTGGACATCCTGTCTCCTTTGCCCGGGGCCAGTGCCCCTAATGCCGTTGCCGGCCGCCCCCCCTCGGGGCGCCCGGACGCAGGAATCTTGCCATGGAAGGCTCCGCTGCCGGCGAATCGAACTCCGCGGCGATGTCGAGGAAGCCGCGCATCATCGCGATGTCGCGCGCGCTGCGGCCGAGGCGATCGGCAAGCATCGGGTCGGCGCCGGCGCGGAGCAGGCGCTTCACCAGCATCGGCAGGCCGTGCAGCGCGGCCAGGTGAAGCGGGCCGAAACCGCGCGCATCGCGGGCCGAGAGCGAAACCCCTTCGTCCAGCAGGTGCTCGACGCCCGCCAGCAGCACGCATTCGTCGCAGTCCGCGCCCGGTTGCGCGCGGGCACCGAGCAGCAGCAGCAGCGGGGTCAGGCCGAGCGCGGTGGGCTCGTCCGGTTCCGCGCCGGCAAGCAGCAGGGTGTCGATCAGGGCCAAGAGGCGGCCGCGATCGTTCGATCCGAAGCCGAACAGCGCCGCGCAATGCATCGGCCGCAGGCCTTCGTCATCGCCGGCATCCACCGCCGCGCCTGCGGCGATCAGGCGCGATGACACCTCGGGCAAGCCGAGCGCCGAGGCCAGCATCAGCACGCTGGCACCGCCCGGCAGCCGCTGAGAGGGATCGGCACCGGCCGCCAGCAGCAGGTCGATGATGCCGGCGTGGCCCATCCGCACCGCGGCCGACAGCGGGGTGGCGCCGTTTTCGCTGGCGATCGCGGTATCCGCGCCCGCCGCCAGCAGCTTGCGCACGCCTTCGACATGTCCTGCACCGGAAGCCCGCAGCAGCGCGGTGCAGCCCTGGGCATCGCGGGCATCCACATCGAGGCCGAAAGCCAGCAACCGCTCCAGCGCGTCGGCATCGCCGCAGGCCGCGGCGGCGGCAAGATCGCCGTCGCGCAGGCGCCGGCCCGGGTGCGGCCAGCCGCGCCAATCCAGCCAGCCGGCCAGCTCGCGATGCCCGCTGGCCAGCGCGGTGCCGAGCGCGGTCTGCCCGTCCGCGGCGCGCATGCCCGGACGCGCACCGAGCCGCAGCAGCGTCCGCGCGATGTCCAGCGAGCCGAGCGCCGCCGCCATGTGCAGGGGCGCCAGGCCGCGTGCATCGGCACGGTTGGGGTTGCCGCCATCCTCCAGCAGGCGCCGGGCCAGCCGGTTCCAGCCCAGCCGCAGGGCCAGCAGCAGCGGCAGCTGCCCGCCATGATCGGCAAACGGGTCGGCGCCGCGATCGAGCAGCGCCAGCGCCAGCGCTTCGCCCTCGGCGGCCGGCAGGCGGGCGGCGGTGGCGGCGACGAGATAGCGCGCCAGTCCGCCAGCACCGGCGGGCGATGCGCCGGCGTCCAGCAGCAGGCGCAGGCCGGCACGCGCGCCTGCGTCGGCGGCGCGATCGAAGAGGAGGAACAGCGCGGTATCGCCGTTCACGTCACGGGCATCGGGCCGGGCACCCAGCGCCAGCAGGCGCCGGATGCGCGCCGGGTGCGCGGCGGCGGCGGCGAGCAGGCTGCGGTCGAGTTCGGCGGCGTCGAGCAAAGCGGCGACGGCGGTCATCGTCGCTTCGTCGCCTTCGGCCATCGCATCGGCCATCAATTGCATGGGCGGCCGCGCGATTTCCGGATCGCCGCTGGCCACGCCTGCCGGTAGCGGGTGGGTCGGGTCGATCGCTGCCACCAGCGCCCAGCGGCCTTCCGCGGCCGCCTGCTCCAGCGCGCAATGCCCGCTGGCATCCAGTCGATGGGTATTGATGCCCTGCTCGCGCAACCAGGTGGCCAACGCGGGCGTGGCCTGGCCGGCCGCCACGGCCAGCATCAGCGCATCCCGGCCCTCGCCATCGACGCCCTGCAGGTCGCTGCCTGCGGCGAGCAAAGCCTCCATGACCGGCTGGCGACCGGTGCGGGCGGCGAGCAGCCAAGCATCCAGACCATCGTCGTCGCGCAGGGCGGGATCGGCCCCGGCATCCAGCAGCGCGGCCACGATGTCGGCGTGGCCGGCCATCGCCGCGCCGTGCAAGGCCGTGCGGCCCTCGCGGCCGCGGGCATCAATGGCCGCTTTCTGGCGAAGGAGGAACTGCACGCCGGCGGGATCGTCTTCCTCGGGTGCGGCGGCGGCCAGCAGCACCGGCTGCCCGCCGGACGGATGCACGCGCGCACCGCGCTCGACCAGGAACTTCGCCATCCGCCAGTTGCCGGACTGGCAGGCGATGGCCAGCGGCGAGCGGCCTTCCTCGTCCAGTGCGTCGATCACCGCGGCGGCGTCCAGCAACAGGGCGGCCACGCCCGGATCAGTGCTGCGCGCGGCGTGGTGCAGCGGGGTGCGCCCTTCCGCATCGCGGGCACCGGGGTCGGCGCCGTTCGCCAGCAGCGTCATCACCGCTTCGGGACGGCCATGCCAGGTGTCGCGCGTGGCGGCCAGGAGCGCGGTCGGCTGCCCGGCGGGTGCCACCAGCGGCACGCCGCGCGCGATCAGGGCACGGAGCAGGCGCAGGTCCGGCAGCACGGCGGCGAGCTGCGCCAATCCGCGCTGGTCGCGATCACCTTCCGGCGGCGCGGCCAGCGGATCGGCCCCGGCTTCCAGCAGGGCCAGTGCCTGCTCGACCCGGCCGGTCCGGGCGGCGGCGTAGAGGGCCGCGGGTTCGGGCACGGCGGCGGGCGGCGGCGGCTCGACGGCGACGGCTTCGTCCACTGCCGCGATCCGCGCCGGCAGGCTGGCGTCTTCCAGCGCATCGAGCGCGACCGGCTCGGCGTTGCGAAGCACGCGCGCGGGCTCGGCCGGCAGCGGCAATGCCCGCGCCTCGCGCCAGCGCGCGAGTGCCGGCCATGCGGCGGCAATGGCCAATCCGGCCGCGACCCCCCATCGTGCCGGGCCTTCCAGCAAGCCGGGAATCGACAGCGCCACCGGCACCGCGAACGCCAGCGCGAACGGCGCGGCGATCGCCAGACCGCGCCATTCGCCGGGCCCGATCTCGATCAGGCGACGCCAATCGCCCTCGGCCTCGCCCGCGAACAGGCGCCGCCAGACCGGCCAGCTGCGCCAGAAAGCGAGCAGCAGGAAGCCCGCACCCGCCGATGCCGCCAACGCGGCCGGCAAGCTGCCGGTGATCGACAGCCGCCACAGCGGCCAGCCCGACAGCAAGACCGCCAGCCCCCATCCCGCCGCGCAACGTTTCGCGGCCACGACCAAAGCGGCGCGCCCGGGCGCATGGCTCGCCGCGACGGCGGCCAGCACCAGCCCGGCCAGGCCGAGGCCCGCGGCGAACGGGCCGGCAAGGGCCATCGCCAGCAGCAGGAGCGCCGCCGGCAACGCCAGCCAGTGCAGGGCGCGGGAACGCGGCTCAGGCATCCGTGCCCCAGTCCCCGGTCATCGGATCCGCGGCCTGCGAGGGCGGGAACTGCAGGTGGAAACCGCGCGCAGCCAGGTTTTCCATCACCTCCGCCGGGTTTTCGCGGGCCAGCCGGCGCTCGGGCGAAAGCGCCACTTCCAGCACGAAGCGCAACTCACCGAGCTCGCTGCGCAGCGGCTCGGGCAGGCGGGCGAAATCGTCGCGGGCGGCCAGGTACACATAGGTATCGGCGCGCTTCAGGCTTTTGTAGACGTGGGCAAGCATGGCCGGGGGGCGGTGAAACCATCCACGATTGTGCGGGAAAGCGCCGGCAAGTTGAACCGGCAGGACGCGCGCCACGCTGGTAG